>CAVJEL010000005.1:0-39191 GCA_963648635.1 Ruminococcus intestinalis | reverse complement strand
AGGCGCTGTTTTCTTAAAAAGCCGTCATATTCCGTAATCCTTGTCGACCACAACGAGGTGGGGCAGAGCATAAGGGGAATTGAGGAGGCAACGGTCGTGGAGATTATCGATCATCATAGACTTGATGCCCTCAAGACAAGTCTTCCCATCTTCATTGATGCAGAGCCACTCGGAAGTACATGCACCATCGTATATGAACAATACCTAAGGTATAACATAGTCCCGGACGAAACAACGGCACGTGTTCTTCTTACCGGCATCATGAGTGACACTCTTGTTCTCAGGAGTCCTACGACTACCAAGGTCGATAAGTCGGCAGCAGGTGCACTTGCTGCAATATGTGGCGAATATGATATCCAGTCCTTCGGAACAAAGATTTTCTCGGTAATAGACCGTCTCTCTTCCCGCGATCCGATTGCCGCAATAGAAGGCGACTGCAAGAGCTACAATGAAAAGGGTGTGAAATTCGCAATAGGACAGTGCGAGGTAACAACACTCAGCGACCTTTCTCAATATTGTGACAGGTATCTCGAAGCTTTGAACACAATCAAAGAGAGACGTTCTCTCGACTGGGCAATGCTTATGATTACAGATGTGCTCAAGGAGGAGAGTGTTCTTCTTACAACAAAGAGCAAGTATACTTCACGATTTCTCTGGCCTCATGTGAGTGAGTATGTTTACAGTATGCCGGGAATATTAAGCCGTAAAAAACAGCTACTTCCTGAAGTAATCCACTCAATTTATTGACAAAGTCGGGCAAAAACGTCCTGAAAAACGCTGCAAAGTCGGGCAAAAATAGGCCGAAAATGCCTGCAAAGTCGGGCAAAAAGTGACGGAAAAAGCTTGCAAAGTCGGGCAAAATATCATTTAATTACTTTGTATGGAAGAAAAAGTAGAATATGTTCTTAAACGCAAAGTTGAGGATAAGATAAAGAAGTTCTTCGCTTCTAACGATGCCAAGTGCCTTCTTGTAACTGGTGCGCGTCAGATAGGTAAGACTTACATAATAGAAAAACTTGGTCATGAATGCTTTAACCATTTCGTAAAGATTGATTTTCTCTCCGATTTACGCGCTCGTGAGATCTTCGCTTCTGCAAAAAATCCCTCAGAGATAATTGCTCGTCTTCCCCTTCTAACAAAAGAGAAACTCGAGAAGGGTAAAACACTTTTCTTATTTGATGAAGTGCAGGAATGTTTAGAGGCGGTGACAGCTGTAAAATACCTTGTGCAAGAAGGAAGTTACAAATACATATTGAGTGGTTCTCTTCTTGGCGTTGAGCTTAATGCAGTTAAATCCATTCCGGTTGGTTACATGGATTCAATCGACATGTTTCCTCTGGACTTTGAGGAATTTGCTTTGGCAGTTGGAGTTCAGGAAAGCATTATCGCTTCTTTAAGAGAATCTTTCGATAACGAGAAACCGGTTGATGAAGAGGTTCATAGTTTTATGATTTCTCTTTTCCGCCTTTATCTAGTAGTAGGAGGGATGCCCAAGGCTGTTGTGAAATATATCTCTTCAAATAACCTTCAAGATGTAATAACAGAACAGGAAAACATTATAAAGCGTTATAAGGAAGATATTACAAAGTATGAAGCACAGGATAAAAAACTGAGGATTACAGAGGTTTTTGAAGCAATTCCAGGAGAGTTGAACAACATTAATAAAAGATTTGTTCTTAGAGATCTTGAAAAGAATGCTAAAGCAGAAAGATATGAGAATACTTTCCAGTGGCTAAAAAAAGCAGGAGTTGCCATTGCTGTATATAATGCGAAAGAGCCTCTCCTCCCATTGAAGCTGTCGGAGACAGCAACGCTTTTCAAGCTGTTTCTGTGCGACGTAGGTCTTCTTGCAAGTTTGTATATGGATGATATCCAATTGAGAGTTCTCAACGGAGAGGAAAATATAAACTTCGGTGCTGTTTATGAAAATTATGTTGCAACTGAATTGAGAGCTCACGGCTACGAGAATATTTACTACTTTAACAGCCGTAAACAGGGAGAAATTGATTTTCTTATTCCGTATCACAACAGGGTTCTCTCTATAGAGGTCAAGTCAGGGCGGGATTATATGAAACACGCAGCATTGGATAAGATTTTGGATAACCCTAAGTACGCCCTAGAGGAGGCTTTTGTTCTTTCTGATTCAAATATCGAGAGAAGAGGCAAGATTCTCTATCTGCCGATTTATATGACAATGTTCATAGAAAGGCCTACCATTAAGGAAGATTTGGTCTACAAACTTGACTTTTCGCTTTTGAAGGGAAAGGGGTTATCGTGAGGCGCCGGTAAGTTCGATGACTGTCGGGATTGTCCTTATTGCGGCTGTACACTTTCTTATTGCGTCCTCGCTTTCTGCAATAATCGTGAAGTCTCCGGTAAGTCTGTTGCCGTCGATGCCGAGCTTTCCCTTCCTCAGTCTGCCACCGTGTGATTTAACGGCATTGTCAATCTGACCGAATATGTCCTGATCGATTTTTGCCGTTACGTGGTATTGCTTCATAAGTTCGTCTCCAGTCCACTTTACAGATACCGTTCTCTCATTTACCTCTGCCATATGTTTGAGATTAGAGCAGTCACGGCGGTGGATGATGTAGCCTCTTCCTCTTGTTATGTAAGCAACAACATCATCTCCTTGCATCGGGTTACAGCACTTTGCAAACGAGTACATTATGTTGCTGTCCTCTCCGACCATCAATGTTCCTGTTGTCTCAGTTGAGACATAGCTGAGCGTGCCGTTTATAAGCTTTGACGGGTTTGTAGGTCCTTTCTTCTCGACAGGAAGTGGGGGCGTCTGTTTCTCGCTCTGCTTAATTTCGGGAATATTTGTACTTTCGTACCTGTTGAGCCATGCCTTGATTTTCTTCTTTGTCGATGACGATGCTGCAGCCTCTAACCATTGCTGGTTCGGGTGAGCTGAAGGGGAGGTCATTATTTCGACTATCTGGGTGTTGGCGAGTGGCTTATTGAGGGGGATTATCGAGCCGTCGGCCTTTGCTCCAGAGCAGTGATTACCGACTTCGGTGTGAATCTTATATGCAAAGTCGAGGGCGGTGGAACCTACCGGAAGTTCAATGACATGGCCCTGCGGAGTGAATACGACGATGCTGTCTTTCAATAGCTCGTTCTTGATTTCCTCCATGTAGTCTTCGCTCTGCTCAATCTCCTTCGACCAGGATTTAATCTTCTTGACTATCTTCTGGTAGTTGATTGAGTCCATGTTCTTCCACGCACCGCTTTCGCTTCCGCTTGCCGCCTTGTAAGCCCAGTGGGCTGCAACACCTTCCTCTGCTGTCTTATGCATCTCCCAGGTTCTAATCTGTATCTCAAGGTGTCTGTTCTGGGGGCCGAGGACGGTCGTATGGAGCGACTGATAGTTGTTGGCCTTGGGCATTGCGATGTAGTCCTTGAACCTTCCTTCTATCGGGAGCCACATCGAGTGTATAATGCCGAGTATCGTATAGCATTCAACGGTTGTGTTACATATGACCCTAATTCCGAGGATATCGTAAATCTCGTCGATTTCCTTCTTCCTCTTCTTTATCTTCATGTAGATGGAGTAGGCGTGTTTGACTCTTCCGGAAACCTCGATGTTCTCGAGTCCCTCCTTCTTGCACGCTTCCTCTATAGCCCGGGCAACCTGCTTTATAAATGCCGTGTATTCGCTCTTACGCTCTAATAGGTACGTATTAATATATTCATAGCTTTCCGGCTTCAATGCCTTGAGTGACAGGTCCTCAAGCTCGCTCTTGAGCGTCTGCATACCCAGGCTGTCGGCTATCGGGGCAAAGATGTCGAGACAGTCCTTTGCGTACGATATTCTTCTCTCGCTGCTGAGACCTGAGAGAGTGCGCATATTATGGAGTTTATCTGCTAGCTTTATGAGTATGACACGTAAATCCTTACTCATTGCAAAGAACATCTTCTTGATTGTCTCTGCTTCCTGAATGGATTTATCCTGGGTAATACGGGTAATCTTGGTGACGGCCTGGACCATTGTCCCGACTTCCTTACCAAAGAGGGCGGCAATTTCCTCCTCCGTTGTTCCAGTGTCCTCGATTGTGTCGTGCAAAAGCCCCGCGCATACTGTGTCGGCATCCATATTGAAGCTCATCAATATTTCAGCAACGGCAATCGGGTGTATAAGATAAGGCTCTCCACTCTTTCTCTTCTGGTCTCCGTGTTTCTTTGCAGCAAAGACGGCGGCAGCGGAGATTTTCTCCTTGTCCAGGTCTGAATAATTAAGAATTTTCGAGACGAACTTGTCGACAAGTTCCTTGTTTGGAATCTCTGCCGTTTTATCGTCAATCACTAGAGTGGGTGTATTCTCCATATACTATTCTTTCTCTGCCCCCGAGGTCTTTTGCAGTCTTTACATTACTAAAGCCACTTTCCTTTAATAATGCTGAAAGAGGCTCTGTCTGTCTATAGTCACATTCAATGAGAAGCATACCTTTTTCCTCTAGATGCTCCCCAGAAGTAGATACGATTTCCCTGATTATATCCATCCCGTCACAGCCGTCACTCACAAGTGCCATCACCGGCTCCGATTTGACATCCCTCTCCGTCTCCATATACCAGCTTTGGGTAAGGTAGGGCGGGTTTGCAGTAATAAGGGAAAATTTTTCACCCTTCCACGGCTCGAAGAGGGAGCCGAGCCTCCCGTCTCCTTTCTTTCCAGTGATTGTGAAGTAGTTTCTCTTTGCAATCTCCAGTGCCTCTGGAGAGAGGTCGCTGAAAGAGACGTCTTTATTAAGGGCGTATGCAATAGAGCCTGCAACGGCACCGCTACCGGTACAAATATCGAGAATCTTTCCGCGGTAAGCGTGACTTCTGTATTCTTCTATAGCCTTTTCGACAAGAATTTCCGTGTCGGGGCGGGGAATGAGGACACGCTCATCAACATAAAAGCTGTGGCCGTAGAACTCCTTCGAGTGTGTGATATATGCCATCGGAGTACCGTTAATGCGCTTTTTAAAGAGAAGAACTGCTTTATCTACAAAGTCGGGAGTGAGGACTTTGTTGCGCTCTGTTATCTGCTCGATTTCGCTCATCCCTAGATAGGACAAGAGGACCCTGATTTCAAGAAACGGGTCCTCAAGGGAGTTATCAAAACTAAGTAAGAGTTCTTTGAGTTCTCCCAGTGTCATAGGGCTTTAAGTGCTTCTTCTCCCGCGTGAATCTTCAAGGCCTCGACAAATTCGTCCAGATCTCCATTCATTATGCCCTCGAGGTTGTAGGATGTGAGGTTGATGCGGTGGTCTGTGCATCTGTTCTGCGGAAAGTTGTAAGTTCTAATTCTTTCGCTTCTGTCACCGGAGCCGACCATGCTCTTACGCTCCTCGCTTCGCTCCTTGTTCTTCCTTTCCTCTTCCATCTCGAAGAGGCGGGATCTGAGGACTCTCATAGCCTTGTTCTTGTTCTTCAGCTGGGACTTCTCATCCTGCTGTATGACGACAATACCTGTCGGGATATGTGTGATTCTTACCGCACTATCTGTTGTGTTGACGCACTGTCCTCCCGGACCTCCGGCGCGCATGACATCAATCTTGAGGTCTTTTTCATTGATTACGATATCTGTCTCTTCGGCCTCGGGAAGAATGGCGACGGTTATTGCGGACGTATGTATCCTTCCACCGCTTTCTGTTTCCGGAACACGCTGTACCCTGTGTACTCCGCTCTCGTATCTCATCGAGCCGTATACATCTTTACCTGATATAGAGCAAACGATTTCCTTGTATCCCCCGCGTTCTGTTTCATTGGCGTTCATTATCTCGAGCTTCCAATGCTTTTTCTCGGCGTAGTGGGTGTACATACGGAAGATGTCGGAAGCAAAGAGGGCTGCCTCTTCACCACCAGTTCCGGCTCTTATCTCCATGATTATGTTCTTGCCCTCAAGTGGGTCTGGCGGGATGAGAAGGACCTTACACTCCCTCTCGTCTCTCTCGAGCTTAGCTTTGAGCTCCTCAATCTCTTCTTTGACCATCTCGGCCATATCTGGATCATCTTCGCTCTTGAGCATCTCAATGCTTTCCTCTATCTCTTTCTCGGTCTTCTCGATTTCTTCGAGCTTTTCGACAACAGGCGCGAGGTGTGAGCGCTGTAGCATCATCTCCTTATATTTCTTCATATCAGCAAGAGTCTCAGGTAGGCTGAGTGTGTTATCCACATCCTCAAGCTGGCTCTTGAATGACGGCAGCAAATCTATGAGTTTATTCACTTTTTATCTCCAATTATTGTTTTCTTCAATTCTTCGGCGTATGCGATAAGAGAGAGTACAGTCTTCTTGTCTTCCCCATCTGTATTTAAACTATTTAGTAATTCATTACAAGTGTAGAGATAGTCGTCAATCGACTGTGCATCCTTGACAGGAGGAGATAAAAGACGCTGAGCGCACCAATTTCTCCATTGCACTTTTTCCTTCTCATCAAGTACCTCGGGCCAGTTACGTGCAACATGGCGCCAGACAAGCTTATGGTATTTGGGGTTGTCGAAGGGTGTCGTCTTCTCGCCCATAAGCTTTTCTTTCGGGGATAGCGATTGTATTTTTTCAAGTTTCTTCTTGTCATCCCGGGAAAGGAATGAGCCGTAGATGGATAAATCCGGGTCAATGTCTGGAGAAGGGGAGTCATATTCCTTTGTAAAGTCTTCGGCTTTGAAGACGTTGCTTTCAATTACTCTCTTCGCCTTCTCGAGTACCCCGCTCTTTGTAAAGCCCAGGCGTTTTTCAGCGTCCACCGACAGTGTCGATAAGGGTGCCACAAATGGGCATTTATTAATCGAGAGTCTGAAGATTCCGCTTTCCTGATAGTTATCGAGGTTTATCGTTGTCGGAATTGGGTATGTTAAATCAAAGCAGTAGATATCGTTCTTATTCGAGTAGAAAAGCGGGAGGAGGGGTCTTGTGGAGCCGGAAACGGACGAAAACTTTCCTGATGTATGTAGAAACGGTACTTTCCTGACGCTGTCGATGACTTCCCTTACTTTATCCTTTTCTCTGTGACTCAACGCCCACTCAAAGAGCTTAGGCTGCTTTGCCTTGATGAGCTTGAGGAGGTTGATTGTTGCATAGACGTCGACAAGTGCATCGTGCGCGCCTATCTGCTCTATGTTGTTCTCTTCAGTGAGGTCTGTAAGCCTGAAGGAAGTAAAGCCTTCCTCGTTTTTCTTGTTGAAGATTATCCCATCGGGTCTGAGGTCTCTTGTCGCCCTGACAAGGTTAATAATGTCCCAGCGGGAACATGAGTTTATATACTCCCTTTCATAGGGGTCGTAGAGATTGCGATAGAGTGCATTACGGACACACTCGTCGTCAAATTGGATTGTATTATAGCCGAGGGTTATTGTGTTGGGTTCAATCATCTCGGCTCTGAGCCTTTTTATAACCTCGGCTTCCGGTAGTCCCTTTGCATTGACTTCTTCCGGGGTTATATGTGTCACGAGGCATGATCCGGGAACAGGAAGGTAATCGGGGGAGAGCCGCGAGTACATGAGAATCGGGGGCGCAATGATATTGAGGGCGCTGTCTGTCCTGACTGCCGCAACCTGCGCAATTCTGTCATAGCGTGTATTTAGTCCGAATGTTTCCAGATCATAGAAGAGAAAAGTGTGGCTCATGGGCCTATTGTAGCACAAATTGCTCCTTTGATATTGCTCAAACAGCAAAAAAAAGTAGACTTATTGCAATGAAGAAATTACTTTGTCTCATCGCTGTCTTTTTTATACTCCTTTCTATTTATTCTTCTCCATGCTATGAGGAGCTTGAGAATGCAGCATTCACGGCAATACTATGCCACACGTCAATTCCGACTCTTCCTTTAGACGGTGTTACAATCTACGGGGATGACGACGATATAATCCCAGATAAAATCGTGTTCGATAATTCAGATATGTCGCTCTACCTTGATGCACTCAACACAAAGCCGAAGATGAATTTCTTCCAGAGTGCACTCTATTCGATAACACAGAACGGGGCGACGATGCAGAAAACGAAGAAGAAACTTGAGGAGGCTGACTATCAGGAGGGGGATGTCTTGATTTCCGGCGTGGCAGACATTACCTCCTACTCCAAGGTGAATAAACTCGATTTCATCACCACCGGCAACCTCTCAAGTATCGATGTCGATGTTGATTCAGATTTAATTATCACAAAATACTCTGAAGAGTATATAATAAAGGGGACTTTCAACATAAAAGGTGGAAAAGACAAAATCCTGACCATAACATCTAGTGATGTTACCGTCAACGGTGTTCCATATGATGTTGAAGTAAAATATAAACTAACAAAGGCGGAAACATGACACTAGATGAATTTTTGAAAGAACACAGACTCGGCGAAGAGTATATAAATACGGAAGAAGTTATGCTCTATTTCAAGAGCGAGATGGAGAAAGGACTTGGCGGGGACGAGAGCTCCTTAAAGATGATTCCAACCTATGCCACAAGCCCATCGACTCTCAAAAACGGCGGCTCGGTTATCGTAATGGATGCCGGGGGAACGAACTTCCGCTCTTGCCTCGTCACATTCGACGAAGAGGGCAAGCCCGAGATATCAGACTTCAGGAGAGTTGGCATGCCGGGAATCGAGAGGGAAGTGAGCGCAGATGAGTTCTATTCGATTTTCGCCGACAATATCGAGCGCTTCATGGGAAAAAGCGAGAAAATTGGTTTCTGTTTCTCCTATGCTGCATCCATAATGGAAAACCATGACGGTATTCCACTTCTCTTCAGTAAGGAAGTAAAGGCACCTGGAGTTATCGGAAAGCCCCTCATGGAGAATATTCTTTCTGTTCTCTCATCCCGCGGCTACGATACATCCGCTATCAAAAGCAGTGTCGTAAATGACACGGTTGCAACACTCCTTGCAGCTCAGGCTGAGGGTGGCATCAAAGCATCCGGCTACGTGGGTTTCATCCTCGGTACCGGCACCAACACAGCTTATGTCGAAAAGAACGAGAACATAGGTAAGATAAAGCTCTCGAGCGGTGTTCAGATAATCAACACAGAATCGGGTTCGTTGAATCTATCCCCGAGCGACCTTGATGTAGGCTTCAGAAATACGACTATCAACCCTGACCACTACCAGATGGAGAAGATGATTAGCGGTGCTTATATAGGACCCTTCAGCCACTTTGTCATAGCAGAAGCTGTAAAGGAGAATGTATTCTCTCTCGATTTTATGAAGAATTTCGCCTCTGTCAAAACTCTTTCGACGACAGATGTCGGGGCATTCTTAGGGGCACCGTACAACAGAAGCAATGTCCTTGGAGGTATTATTACAAACGACAGGGATGCATCGGTCCTTTATACGCTACTCAAGAAGATTGTCGTGAGGGCAGCTAAGCTCACAGCAATCAATATGGCTGCTGCTGCACTCAAGGGATGCGATGAGACAAACTCTCCCATTCATCCGGTCGTCATAAATGCCGATGGAACGACTTTCTATAAGCTTCCGTTCCTCGAAAGATATACACGCTCATTCATCGATTCGATTCTCGAAAAAGAACACGGCATATACTACAAGATTGTAGATATTGACGCGTCTCCCACTATCGGGGCTGCGATATCAGCACTTGCGCTATGAGTAGGATTCTTCTTGTAGCCTCCGACCCGAATGAACTCAAGGGCCTTGATGGTCCTTGGGATAAAGCGATATGCGGTGTCGGGCCGATAAATGCTGCAGCCTATACGGCGGTCAATGCTCTGAAGTTCAAAAGTGAAATCGTAGTCTCTGTCGGCTCGTGCGGGGCACTCGGACGCTTAAAGGTTGGAGACGTTGTCTCATTCTCGACCCTCGTCACTCCCGATCAGGATATGAGCGCGCTCCACCTTTCCCTCGGAACAACCATAGGTCCTGACAGGGCGACATTCAAGGAGCTCTACACTCTCGATAAGACAAGCCCCTACATCCTTTATTCCTCGGGAACATTCAGTAGCACTGTTCTTGATGCCCACACTCTTTTAAAGGCCGACGCGGCAGATATGGAGGCTTACGGAGTAGGAGTAGCATGCCGTGCACTCGGGCTTGGTTTCTATGCTGTGAAGCTCGTTACAGATATCGTAGGGGAGAAGGTTAAAATCGGAGATGTCAGTGCAGTCTACAGAGAGGGAAGGGCGAGACTCGGGGAAGTTTTATCCTCAATTCTTCTCTCCTGATACTCACGCTCTTTATCGAGTTTAAGGCGCTCGGGTATTCTGTTCTCATCTATCATCGTATCTAGGAAGGAGACAATTTTCTCCTTCTCCTTATTCCAGATTGCTTCTGCGCCTCCGAGTAGAGTATCGATTGCGTCAGGCGATGTATCATCAAGCTTAATCGGCTTTGTGATTACATCCTCCCAAACCCTCAAGACAGATACATTCTCTATGTTTTCAACACCTTCAAGGCTTATCGCCATATTCGCCGAGCTGTATGCCCTCATCAAGGGTCCCATCCAGTCGAATGTGTGAGATATGTCGTCTGCCGACATATGGAAGGTGGTTGATGCGGTGGAGAGCGATAAAATCCTGTATTCATCTGCTTTTGGATAGAGCTTCCTTGCTTCTATGTAGGCAGCAAGAATGGGGTTATTTGCAATAATTCCACCGTCTATGAGTGTAAGCTCTTCCTCGGTGGCCCTATCTATGAACTTTGCCGGCGCGAAGTATGTCGGGGCAGCGGATGTCGCACGGGCGGCCTCACGCACAAGAAAGTCGTGGCTGTCCCAGCTACGGAAGATATACTTCTCCCCTTTATTTACATTGTATGAAACAGCCATTGTGGGAACAGCTGCTCTCGAGAGCGGAACCTCTCCGTAGAGCGATGATAGAAAATCCTCATAGGGCTCTATTTCATATTTATCGGAGAATAGCCTGCTTATGGTGGACATTACCTTCATAAGTCCCCGTCTTTCCTTCGTGAGGAATATTTTCTTTCCATTGTCTCTGTAGAGCGAGACGAAGTTCTCGGGGGAGGCGAGGAAAGGGATGTGCCCCAATTCTTCCGTGTATTCCTTCTTGAATATGCGCCCCGTTGTATATTTATGGTGGACTGTGAATTTATCCTTTTCTTCTCTTATAAGGGATGTTCCTTCCACCGGGGATGTCAGGCCAAGGGAAATGAGAGCTCCGGTACTTGTTCCCGCAATTAAATCGAAATAGGAATATAACGGACGGTCCTTTTTCTTTCTCAGCTCCTCGTTTATTTTCTGTAGAATGTAGGCCGGGACAATTCCTCTCATGCCACCGCCGTCGATGGTGAGGATGTATTTTATGTCCTTCTTTTCCTCTTCCTTCTTCCTTTGCAGAAAATTAAAACGCATGTGATAAAGATAGTCAAAGAGGGTGGTTTTTTCAAGCTCGATATTCGATTATAATCGCCGTATGAGAGAAAGTGATTATTACTCTTCATGTACCCTGTGTCCCAATCTATGCCGGGTCAATAGGACAAAGGGAGAAGAAGGAAGATGCAGGGCTAAAGATAAAGTTAAAATTGCATGGTCGGGACTCCACCGAGGCGAAGAGCCGCCGCTTGTGGGAGAGAAGGGCTCTGGTATGGTATTCTTCACAGGATGCCCCTTACATTGCGCCTATTGCCAGAACAGGCAGATTTCAGGCTCCGACGGCGAGAACTGGGGAATCGAAATAACAAATGAGGAGCTATCGTCTCTCTTTCTCGACCTCGAAGAAATGGGCGCAAGGACACTCAATCTTGTTACCGGTACTCACTTTATCCCATCAATAGTCAACGCTCTGGAAGAAGCAAAGAGTAAAGGTTTTTCCCTTCCCGTTGTCTGGAACAGTTCGGGTTACGAAAGAGTGGAGGCACTCGAGCTCATAGATAAGTACATTGATTTATATCTCTTAGACTGTAAGAGTCTCAGTCGTTATGTATCATCGAAATTCTGTGGGCTGGGGCACTACGCCGATGTCATCATTCCCGTGATGGACTGGATTAAAGAAAAGAAGCCCCGAACAGACCTCGATAAAATTAGAGGCACAATCCTAAGGCACCTTGTTTTTCCCGGCACTGTCAATCATTCAATGAAATTTCTGGAGTATTTCTCCCGTCACTATAAGGATAACTTTTACCTTTCACTCATGAGCCAGTTCGTTCCCCCGAAGGAAGATCCGTCATTGACTGCGATTAGTGATGAGGAATATCAGAGCCTTGTTGAGAAAGTGGAAGAAGAGGGCATAGAGGACGGCTTTATACAGGAAAAGAGCGACGATGACATACTCTGGATTCCAGATTTCTCTCTCGATGTGCCGTTTCCGTCATCATTCGCCGACCCCAGTCCCTACTTCCTTTCTTTGAAGGAAAAAGCTATCACGGCTTAATCACAGTTCCTTCGAACTTCTCACCCTTCAATATAGCAATTGTGTTCTCTATATTCCTGCCGTCTGCACATATGACGGAGAGTCCCGCTTCGTCGGCAAGGCGTGATGCAATCGGGTCGAAGGGGGCGTTGAGGCCTGGCTTCCATTCGTCTCCCACCATCTGTCTGAAGTGACGCCAGGTTATTGTGTCGATAGGCTGTGCGTTGGGATTCTTCCTCGGGTCATCCGTGTAGACCTTCTTTATGTTGGATAGGTTGATTATTTTCTTACCTCCAAATCTTTTTGCTAGGTATACTGCATCGGTATCTGTCGAGAAGCCCGGCTTCCAGCCTGAAGCAACAAGAATGCGGGAAGAGAATGTGATATCGCCTGTGGGGTTTGTGACGACAGGGGAATCTGTGTAGGACGAGAAAAGCGCTCTTACGAGTTCAGCGTTAAGGTATGTTGCCTTGATTCCTATCCAGTCCTCCTCGTCTCCACTCGAGGCCCCGTTCACTTCTCTGAATGCCGACTGGTATATCCTTGCAGGTGCTCCGCCTCCGCAGACGAAGATAAGTCTCTCGTCCTTGTTCTCTTCAAGGTAGCGTACAATCGCTTCCTTGAACTTCTTTAAAAATTCTGTATCAACTTTGTCGGGTGCGATGATTGATCCCCCCACTGAAAGTACTGTCAAACTCATATAAATAAAACTCCTTGAGAACAGAATAGCACATTAACCATTCATTGAAGTAGAAAAAATCAGCAAGAATAGAAAATCCGGGAAGAAACAGAAATGAGCCTCTCTCTGATTTCTGATGGGTATATACCACCCATTGTACTTGCCATATAATGAAAGAAAGAAATCGAGAGGATATATGACTATAAGATATGCCGTAAAAGAGGATGTGACAGCTATCGCTACTGTTGAAGCCGAATGCTTTCCGACGAGCGAAGCTGCTAAAGCAGAGGAATTTGTTGAAAGGGTGAAATACTACGGAAATCACTTCTGGCTTATGTATGATAACGAGAAGTTGATTGCCTTTGTGGACGGCTTTGTGACAGACGAGCCGGATTTAACTGATGAAATGTACGAGAACGCTTCTATGCACAATGAAAACGGCGCGTGGCAGATGATTTTCGGCGTCAACACCCTTCCAGATTACCGTAAGCATGGATATGCCGGGGCGTTGATCGAGCGTGCTGTTGCCGACGCTAGAGAGCAGGGGCGAAAAGGGCTTGTATTGACTTGTAAAGAGCACCTTATTCTGTACTACTCAAAATTCGGATTCAAAGATGAGGGAGTTTCCGATAAATCCACACACGGGAATGCTACTTGGCACCAGATGCGACTTTCCTTCTGACAAATGCTCTCCCCGAAGAAGAGAGCAAGCGCAATTTTCTCTGAAATGAGGTATCGGTAGCTATTCGGCCTCAATTTCTAGAATGTTTATCTCGTTACCTGTCTTGAGTTCCGTTTCCCTCGACCCGCAATATGGGCACGTAATACCCTGAGGAACCGTGTCGTACTCTTTATGGCAATTGTTGCATATGGTGACGGCGTGAATTGGTCTTATCTCGAGGGTGGTGTCTCCAAAGAGGGGACGCTTCTTTACGGCCCAGTCAAAGCACGGGGTAACGTACTCCGGAATAACCGTCGATACTTCCCCGATTTCAAGTGTTACTCTCTTTATATGGCTAAGGTTATTCTCCTTAGCCAATTCCTCCAGTTTATCCAGTATGGAGAAGACAATTCCTAACTCATGCATTTTTGTTCCTCGGTACCTGGCCCGGTTTTAGAGAAGCGGGGTCTGATGTGCTGTTGGGATTTCTCAATATCCTGATGCCCCTCTTAATGGCGTACTTTGCAACGGCCTTGATCTTGTCCTCACTTCTTATCATAGTCGATGCTTCCGGATGGACCCTGTAGAGCTTGATTGCATCAAAGGCGCACTTGGTCGTACATACACCGCACCCGAGACATCTGTTGGGGTCGACGATGCTCTGCCCGCACCCGAGGCAGCGCGCTGTCTCCTTCTTTACCATCTCTTCTGTAAACGGAAGCCTGGTATCTCTAAAGGTTTTCTTCTCTTCTTCCCTGTGTCCGGCCTTCTGTCTCTCGGTTCTGTCATATTCCTTAATCTGGATGTTGTCCTTATCGAGAACGTTGAAGTCACGTCTGTTGCGTCCGATGGTGAGGGAGGAGTGGGGCTGTACATAGCGGTGCATCGATATTGCAGCTTCTCTTCCTGCCGCAATTGCGTCGATAGCAAACTTCGGTCCCGTGTAGATATCACCACCGGCGAAGATGTCGCTTCTTGATGTCTGGTATGTGAGACTGTCAACGACAACAAGGCCGTTCTTCCTGATTTCAATTCCTTCTTTTTCCCCCAGTCCATTCCAATCTGCTTTCTGACCGATAGCAAAGACAACAGAATCGCATTCAACATTAAGTGTGTCGCTCTCGTCATATTGTGGATTAAAGCGCTTCTCGCTGTCGAAGACGGAAGTGCACTTCTTAAGAACAACTGCCTTCACGTGACCGTTATCGTCCGTGATGACTTCCTTCGGCCCCCAGCCCGGGTTGATGGTGACGCCGTCCTCTATCGCTTCTTCTATCTCTTCGTCGCTTGCCGGCATCTCGTCTTTCTTCTCTAGCGAGAACATATAAACAGCTTCTGTTTTCCTTATAGCTGTTCGTGCTGCATCCACTGCAACGTTTCCGCCTCCGATTACAACCGTTGTCTTTCCGAGCTCTGTCGTCTCCTGCTCTCGCAGTAGTTCAAGAGCTGTCATAGCGCCTGTTGCGTTCTCGCCTTCAATTCCTGGTAGGCGCCCTTTCGAGCATCCGATTGCAACATAGAACGCCTTGTAGCCGTCCCTTCTTAAATCCTCTATTGTTACATCCTTACCGACTTCGGTGTTGAACTTGAACTCAACTCCAAGTTCTTTGATGACATCAATCTCGGCCTTTATCACATCCTTCTCAAGCTTGAATGAAGGAATGCCGTACCTGAGCATGCCACCCGCCTCACTGTTCTTTTCAAAGACAGTGGGGGTGTATCCGAGGAGGGCGAGAAAGTACGCGGCGCTGAGTCCTGCCGGGCCGGATCCGATAATTGCAATCTTCTCCCTGAATGGTCCACGGTTGGACGGAATATGCTTTTCGGGGATATATCTTGTTGCTTTATTAATATCACGCTGGGCAAGGAAGTTCTTTACTTCATCGATTGCAACGGCCTTATCGAGAGTTGCTCTAGTACATGCCTCCTCACAGCGCCTATTACAGATTTTTCCGCATACAGCCGGAAGGGGATTATCCTTCTTTATAAGTGCAAGTGCCTCGTCATACTTACCCATTGCTGCAAGCTTTAGATATCCCTGGACTGCAATATGTGCCGGGCAGCTGCTCTTACATGGAGAAGTCCCGCTTTCATAGGAATTTATTCTGTTCTTGTCCCTGTAGTCGGGAGACCACATATGGCGTCCCCATCTGACATCGTCTGGTAGTACCTGTCTTGGGTACTCCACATCGCTTCCATCCTTGAGACAGAGTTTCTGGCCAAGCTTCACAGCGCCTGCCGGGCAATATTCGACACACTTACCGCATGCCACACAGTCTTCTTTCGATACCTTTGCTACATACGCGCTTCTCGAGAGGTTAGGTGTATTGAAGAGCTGACTTGTCCTGAGGGCATAGCAGACGTTTACGTTGCAATTGCATATTGCGAAAATCTTATTCTCGCCGTCGATATTCGTAATCTGGTGTACAAAGCCCAGATCTTCTGCCTTTTTGAGAATCTTCAAGGCCTCATTCTTTGTAATGTAGTGACCTCTCTGAGTCTCAACGAGGTAGCGGGCCATGTCACCAACGCCGATGCACCAGTCCTCGACATTGTCTGCGCATCCTTCGTCGAAGGTCCTGCGAGACATACGGCATGAACAGGGCGATGCCGCATATATGCCGTCATATTTATCGAGCCAATAGGAAATCTTTTCCAGGCTTACCGCCTCGTTTTCCATCTCTATTGCCTTCTCGACAGGAATAACGTGCATTCCGATTCCCGCTCCTCCTAGAGGTACAAAGGGGGTAACCTTTTCAAGCGGAAGGCGTGACATGTTCTCGAAGAAAAGGCCGAGCTCGGGGTGCTCTTCAAGCTGGCTTTGCCTCATGTTCGTGAACTCTGCACTACCCGGGACAAACATCGGAAGTACATATTGCTTTTCTCCCTTCTCGTTCTCCCAGTTGTATTCGATTATGCCGACCCAGGCCATGTCCTGGAGTACCTTCTCTAGGTGTGACTTCTCCATCCCCGTCTTCTTTACCATCTGGTCAAGTGTTACAGGCTTCCTGACATCCATTTTGAGGGCTATATCTGCCATCTCGTCAGTTAGAACTGCATCGAGTCCCCAGTACTCCGGCTCATCCGGGGTAACCTTAACTCCAATGCGGTCGGTAATCTTCTGTCCAAGCTTAATGATGTTTTCCCTTACCTCAGCCATATGCCCCTCCTTATTTTTTCTTCCAATCTTCGATTTCCTTTTTCAACCATCCTACAAGTTTATCTACTCCTTCTCCTGTTTTTGCGGAGATAGGAAAGACTGGAGGATTCTTCTTGTTCCTTTCCCTTATGTAGGTCTTACATCTTTCGATATCGAAATCGAAGAATGAGGCGGCATCTATTTTATTGATGATGACGGCATCGACTGTGCTGAACATCAGGGGGTACTTGAGGGGCTTATCATCGCCCTCGGGAACCGAGAGGATCATGACATTCTTTACAGCCCCGGTGTCGAATTCTGCCGGGCAGATTAAGTTACCCACGTTTTCAAGTGTGACGAAATCGAGATCATCTATTCCGATTCCTTCAAGCCCCTGCCTTGTCATTGCCGTATCGAGGTGGCACATTCCTCCCGTGTGGAGCTGAATTGACTTGACTCCGAGCGCTTTGATCTTGACGGCATCAACATCGCTGTCGATATCTGCCTCCATGACTCCGATTCTATATTCGTCCCTCAATGCCTCGATAATTCTCGTGAGGGTTGTAGTCTTTCCCGAGCCCGGGGACGACATCAGATTCATGAGAAAGACACCTTTCTCTTTGAGCTCTTTTCTTAATTTATCCGCTTCCTTGTCGTTTTCGGCAAAGACACTTTCCTTTACTAAAAGTACACGTACCTTGTTATCTTTATCCATTTTCTTTTCCTGCTTGAAATATTATTACCCAAAAACAATAAATTAACAAATGGATTAATCAAAACCTTTCTCTTCGTCACAATTCCAGAAATGTCAGGCGTACTTACAAAAAAAGAGGAAGCCGAAGCCTCCTCTCGTTGATTTCGATTATGTTTATCAATTAGTTGCATTAAGCAGTCTTAGCTCTACTGCTACTCCTCCAACTGTAGCAGAAGTGTATACACCTGTTTTTCTATCTCTCGAATATGCAACATCTTTATACGAAACATCTTGTAATGACAAGGAAGAAATGCTGTAGGTTAATGTATCTCCAGTCCCCTTTCCTGAGTATTTTACACTTAACTTTAATTCTCCTTCAACCGGCTCATTCTCTGTCCTTGTGTCAGAACTATCTTCCTTTACTGTGTATTTAAATTTAATGACGATATTTGAAGCGGTGTAGTCACTGCGAGTTCCTTGAAGCTTACCAGACACAGAATCGACGCTCTCTATTGCTATCTCTGTAGCATTTACATCCAAGAGCTTCGCAACATAATAGCTATTATTTTGTTGTAACGATTTCTTAATGGTATCCTTGTCAGCTTCTCCAAACTCTTTGCCTTCTTCTTTTTTGGCGTCCTCACCACATTCATCTATCAGACTCATGCAGAAATTATTTGCTGTATAATATGCATTCATGCTACTCATGAAATCTTCATAATTCTGGATGACTTCCCCTGACTTGTCCTTTTCACAAGATATGAATGTGAGTGCAAGGAGAACCGATAATAAAACGATTAAAACTTTTTTCATTGTTTATCCCTCCATATGGATTTCTTAATTTTATACTGGGGGGGTATCGTCAAGCTTTATTTTCTTTCTGCAGACGATAGTCTGTAGCTTGGGTTTTATTCATTATTTGTGTCTTTTTATAGCAGAAGAGGAAGCATTTTTGCTTCCTCTCTAACAGTAGGGGAGTTGCTGTGTGGCTTTATTTCGAGAAAACCTCAAAAGGGGATCTTGAGTGTCAGTTAGTTCATGAATCAGCTTCGGCAGTCATTGTTTGCAGTTAACACTGTTGGACGGCACTCATATGTTCAAAGATTTTTCTGCGGCTCATTGACGAGCCTTAAGTCGACGCTTTCCCCACCTATTCTTACATCGGTATATCTTACGGCGCTAGATGGATCAGTTTTTATGTATAAGTCTCTGTATTGAGTGCCGTTAAGCGTTATTGATGAATAGTTAAGTGTTGTTACGCCGAGTGAATAGTCATATGTTTTTTCAAATCCTATTGATGCCGACAACACGCCTTCTATGGGCTCATCATTCAGTTTAGTTCCGTCTTTATCACAGGTGTCATAGGTGAAGTTGATCACCACATTGGAGAGTGAGTATTCATAATTCTGCTCATCTGTGTATGTGCCTTTGAGATTTCCAGATACGGGAGTAACTGACAGGACTTTGACTTTATTCACATCACTCGATAACCCGTATTTATTCCAGATTTTTCCGATGTTATTTAACATTATTGTATTTAACCCACCGGTCAATTTTGATTTAAAGTCTTCGTCGTCTATGTTCTTTTCAACCTTACCCGGCTTTTTTTCTGTAAAATCGCTGTAATTACTTATCAAATGTGTATTGATATAAGACACAGAACGACTAGCTTTGTAATCTTCATAGTTCTTTATGACTTCCTCGGTTTTGTCTTTACTGCAGGAGACAAAGGAGAGGGCAATTAAAACGGCAAGTGCAATTATTGTTAATCTTTTCATCGTCTTTCTCCTATTTACCGGCATTGAGAAGTCTCAGCTCAACGTCTTTGTCGTCGACTGTGGCAGAAGTGTAGCGATTGCTTTCTTCAATCAATGTGTATGAAACATCCTTCATCTGTTTTCCCTGGTAGATAAGGGAGGATGATGTACATGTTTTAGTCTCGGCATCCTTTTTCTGTGTCAGCTTTCCAGATATCTCAATGGTCCCTACAAGGTTTTCTTCATTCATGAGTTTGTACGTGAATACAATCTTCACGTTATCGGCTTCGATATCGTAGTCTTGGACGTTTCTTGTTCCCTTTATCCTTCCTTCGGCAGATATGATTTTGACAGTGTTATCTATATTTTCACCATACATCTTGTAGTATGCTTCTGCGACGCCTTTTTCTGTTGGCTTGATGAGGTCGGAGAATGTTTTATCTACAAAGCACACATTACTCTTTATCTCCGGCGCAAGATCAAGTAGCACTTCAAATGCCCTCGTCTGTGCTGCCGAGGAGGTTACAAAGTCATAATAAGTTGAAAGAACCTCCTCGCTTCTATCCTTTTCGCACGATGAACCCAACAGGGTCAGAGAAACCGCTAACAATACAATCAAGAACTTTCTCATCTTTTCCTCTTCTTTCCAATTGTATACGGCAGAAGGAAAATAGGGTACTACTTATTTCTAGTTGATTTTCCTCTCAACCCTCGAGCTGGCGTGTATATGCCTTCATCTTTACTATTACATATATCATGGTAAGTGCCTCCGTCAGCGGCATGCTCCACCATATTGCGTAGGAGGGGAAGATGAGGGGGAGAATCATGATGAGGGCGCCACTTATAACAAGTCCCCTCATTACAGATACTACAAAGGCAGTCTTCGGCTTCATTATTGCCTGGAAGTAGTATGTGGAGTAGATATTGAACGGCAGAATCAAGAATGATACTGCGTATGTCCTGATGATAGCCGGTGCTATTGATAGTATTTCCTCTGTCGGGCTCATGAAAATCCTGATAAAGACATTTGGAATCGCCATGGATAGGAGAGTCCAGATAATGCCGAAAACAACGGCAGTTATGATACTGTACCTCAATGTCTCTTTTATTCTTCCCCCGTATCCGGCTCCATAGTTAGTCGAAATGATGGGCTGGGATGCCTGCCCTATGCTGTATGCCGAACACTGGACGAATGTACTTATATTTATAATCGGCCCGTAGACTGCAAGGGAGGAGGAATCGAGGTACTTCATAATCTGGTTGTTGAAGAGAATCGTCAATATCCCCATCGCAACGTCGATGAAGAAGGTCGAAAAGCCTGTGACTGTGATGCGTCCGATTTGATGGAAAAAGCGCTGAGGTCTCTTTATGCGTAGTGTATTCTTCTTACTGAAGAAGTGGGTAAGCATTATGATGAGCGAGAGCCCGCTACCCATTGCTGTTGCAAGTCCCGCTCCGAAGAGTCCCATATCACACGGGAAGACGAAGAAGTAATCGCCGAAAACGTTGAATATACCACCTGTCATGACAGCTTTGGTTGCAAGGGACGGTGCGCCGTCGTTACGTAGGTATGCCGCAAGCATCTGGTTGAAAAGGAAAATGGGTAGGACATACTTAATTGGCTTCATGTAGTTCTTTGCGTGCTGAAGCAGCACTTCGCTAGCGCCGAAGAATGTGAGAATCTGGTCCTCGAAGAGGAAGTAGATTACGGTCATAAGAACTGAAAGTACAACCGATCCGATAAGCGAAGATGTGAAGTATTCGTTTTCGTTGCCTTTCCCTCCGTTGTTGTTACCCCTCTTGAGGGAAAAGATGACGCTTCCTCCTATCCCCATCAGGAGCCCGAGGGAGTATATGATGTTCCATACCGGTGCTACGACTGCCAGTGCCGCCGTGCCGTCAGGGCCCTGGTACTGCCCGACCATCGCCATATCGACGACGCCGTAGATTGATGAGATGAGCGCACTCCCGAAAGCTGCTGAGAGATACTTCAAATAAAGTGGTTTAATCTCTTCTTTCAAAAGATTGTCCATAGTTTACTCCTTATAAATAAAAAACCGGATAAGAAACAGGTATTCCACCCTGCGTCTTATCCGGCTTTTGGATCTAATGTCCGACTGCCCTCCGAACGAGCAGGAAAGAGTCTAGCCGAAGAAAATTATAATGACAAGGGGTACTTCTATTTTTATAATCGGGTCATGAAACTTCTGATAATCGAAGATGAAAAGGGCTTGAGTGAGGCCGTCACTCACATACTCCGCGGTAAGGGATGGCTTGTAAAAGAATGCGCCGATGGCAAAAGTGGACTCGAGGAAGCTGAAAGCGGGACGTATGACCTAATTATCCTCGACGTTATGCTTCCCTATGTTGACGGCTTTACGATTCTCAAGACAATCAGAGAGCACGAGATTTCAACACCTGTCCTGATGCTCACTGCCAAGGCAGACCTCTCGAGCAGAGTGAAGGGCCTCAATTGGGGCGCTGACTATTACCTCGCTAAACCCTTCGAGATGGATGAACTTGTTGCGTGCGTCAATGCACTCTCGCGGCGTAAAGAGAGAGTCATCGACTCCTCGCTCTCCTTTGGTGATATCCTCCTCAAAAAGGAGGAGGGCCTCCTTATAGAGAGTACAAGCGGGGAGTCGGTTAAGCTCAGCGCGAGGGAGATAAGCCTCTTAGAAATGCTTCTTTCAGGAGAAGGTAGGATAATCAATAAGGAGCAGATCTTCGAGAAACTATGGGGCTATGACAGTAATGCCGATTACAACTCGACCGAGGTTTATATCTCCTTCTTGAGGAAAAAACTCAAATACATAGGGGCTACGACGGAAATTAAGGCGACAAGGGGAGTGGGATACTCATTGGAGAAGAAGAATGATTAAAGAACTCAGACGGCGCTTGATGCTCGTCATGATTATATCTTTCACCGTTATTGTAGCTTCCCTTGTCACTGTTATTGTAGTTGTTCCCGAGTCCCAGAAAAGGCGCGAGATACGAGAGGCTCTTGAGTCGCTTTCGGAGGGAACTCCAAATGCTCCGGCCCCGGCACTCCCGACAGATACTCCTCCCGCAAAACCTGATTCATCATCCTCAAACACAACACCACCTGATATCCCGTCAGATAACACAAAAGGTGGCAATAACAACCCGAACACATCTTTCCGCTTCTCGAACGAAAGCACCCTTACAATTGAGACCGACTCAAGTGGGAATATGACGAAGTGGACAAGCACGCGGAGTGACTACACAGATGAAACAGTTTCCACCATACTCCTTTCCATAGAGAAAAGTGGAGACGAGTTTAATTACAGCGACGGCTATTATTACCTCAGGCACACAACGCCCGACGGCTACTCATATATAGTTCTTGACGCGTCCTCTTCAATCAACGACTTCAGGCGCACCCTCATGTGGGGGCTTATCGGGGGACTCTCATCGTGGATTCTCCTATTCCTTCTCTCCATAAAGCTTTCCGCGATGATGGTGAAGCCTGTCGAGGAGGCATTCGATAAACAGACTCAGTTTATATCTGACGCAAGCCACGAGCTCAAAACCCCTATAGCTGTAATACAGGCCAATGCAGATGTACTCAAAAACGAGACGGGGGACAACAAGTGGCTCGAGTACATAATAACTGAGACTCACAGGATGGACGGACTTGTAAAGGACCTGTTGTTCTTAACGAGTGTCAACAAAACCTCCTTTTCTCCCACACGCATGAACTTCTCGCGTCTTATTGACGGGGCCGTTCTTCCCTTTGAAGCACTCGCCTATGAGAGCGGGAGGGAAATTGAATGCAATATAAAGGATGACATATATATCTTTGGTGATACCTCCGAGATGGAGAAGCTCATATCTATTCTTTTATCGAATGCCATCAAATACTCCTACGACAATTCAAAGATTAGAGTAACGCTTATGGAGAAATCGAGGACGGCCACTCTCAAGGTCTATAACGAAGGAATCGGCGTTAAGAAAGAGGATAGGGACAAAATCTTCGAGCGCTTCTACCGTGTAGATAAAGCCCGCTCGAGGGAAAGCGGTAACTACGGCCTGGGACTCGCGATGGCGAAGACGATTGCCAGCAATCATAATGCCTCCCTTACAGTCGAAAGCGAATACGGCAGGTGGATTGAATTCACCTTTGAAATAAAAAAAGAAGATTAAGCCTTTTCAAGCTTTCTTTAAGCTTCACGCTCTATTCTCTTTTCAACAAGGAGAAAAAAAGATGAAGAACAAAATCAGAAGAACAATCATTTCTTTGGTGTTAGTGTTATCTCTGGTCTTCGTATCATGTGCATCGGGTGCGGAAAGCTCTGCGGAGATGCTACAGAATATGATTAACAATAACTCTCAGAGTGCAAAAGCAGCAAATACCGAGGAGGGAATCAGCGGCACATACTCCTCTACAATTGACGGCTGGATTACAGATGAAGAGGCAACGGCCACCGTTACTCCTTCAAGCGACCAGATGCCGTCAACTTACGATGCCGATGACTACGTTTTAGATGAAGATGAATATACTGATGTTGAGATAAACCTCTCAACTGTCTCCGACGGCGACGAATTCGCAGACGGCAACATAACAGTGAAATTCACGACTGATGATGACGATACATCAATTGTTTTAGGAATCACAATCACAAACAGTTCTGAAAATAAGTACAACTATATCCTCTCTGGAGAATCTGAATTAGGTGTGGAGATAGTCAATAAAAAATCTGACTATTGTGTGACACTGGACAATGTAACGATAACAAGTAAAACAGACAGCGACCAACAGGCACTGAAGCTGAACGGCAAGAAAAAAGGCGATGACAGCACAAGCCCATATACAACCTGTTTCCTGATTCTCAATGGAACGAGCACGCTTACCGGCTGTTCTGCCACTGACGATACCGCCACAAATGCGGTCAAGGTATCGGGTTCGGTTGTTATCAGTGGGGACGGCACTCTCAACGTCTATGCAACAAATAAAAACGGCATAGTCGTGGATGATGTGATTGTCGTCAACGGCGGCACTGTCAACGTTACACTTAATCCGACATATAGTGACGGGACGGGAATCAAGAGTACAAACGGCTATGTCCAGAATGGCGGGACAGTCAACATTACCGGCCTCAACATGACAGAAGGCAAGGAGAACAAGGGTATAAAGGTTGAAGGCGATGAGGACGAGACTGAGTACGGAAAAGATAAGGGTTATATCCTCATCAACGGTGGAGAAATCAACATCACAACAAGCGGAAAGGGGATGACAGCATCCTTCGACCCTGACGAAGATGGCATTACATCATCCACGGAAAATGACCCGTCAGCCGATGTATTCATCAATAACGGCCTTATTACGATTACAACTAAGGCAACCCCGAGGGAAGATTCGTCAGCAGACGCGAATGACGGAGTATCGCCAGAGGGAATCGAGGGTAAGAGAAGCGTTACAATTAATGGCGGCAAGATTGTGCTCAACACAACAGATGACGCAATAAACGCATCAATCGACGGCGAATGTTATATAGTAATCAACGGAGGCCTCATTTATGCTCACTCGTCAGCTAACGATGCTGTTGACAGCAACGGTACCATCACAATAAACGGTGGCACTCTCATTGCACTGGGTACTTCAGTTCCGGAAGGCGGCATAGACTGCGACGAAGACTCACGCTTCATCTATAACGGTGGCACAGTCATAGCTCTCGGCGGCACGAACAACCTTCCTCAGGGTAACGGCACAAGCGGCTACTACCTTACAACAAGCGAGGGTATGAACATGGGCGGAGGAATGGGCCAGGGTGGTCAAGCACCGGAAAATGGTACAAATCCTCCTGAGCTTCCTTCCGGCAATAGTACTTCGACTCCTCCTGAGCTTCCGTCAAACGGCAGTGCGATGACACCTCCGACCGGAACAAATGGCAATGCGATGACTCCTCCCGGAGGAGACGGAACAACACCTCCCGAGAAGCCGGACGGGGACGAGGGAACTATGGGACCTCAGAATGCACCTGGCGCCGGGATGGGCGGGGCATCCACACTCTCTAGTGGCGACACGCTGACACTTTTAAAGGATGACGGAACTGTATTGATTTCGTTTACAATTCCGGAGGGGGCGGTATCTACAAGCGTACTTGTTGCCTCAAGCAGCCTCGAGGAGGGTGAGACTTATTCGATATCGACTTCGACCACGCTGAAGAGTGCAGAGTATAACTTTGAAGGTTTATCGCTTGGAGAGGTTAAGGTGAGTGTATCATCGTCGACGAGTATGACACTCTCAAGTCTTGGAACAATTATATCCTTATAATATTATCTGCGGGCTCATAAAGGGCCCGTTCTCTTCAATCTGGAGAGTAGGGAGTATATGTGTGCTCGTAGCCGAATTTGACTCCGGGCGTTGTCGTAAACCAGTCGTCTGCTGTATTGCGGTCTATTCCTCCGGGAAGGCGGGCTAGTATTCGGGAGGCTGTAATCTCTTCACTCGATACCGCTTCTCCCTCCCACTCTCCTTCCTCCTCGAGTAATTCAAAAAGGGCTGTAAACTTGTCCTTTTTAGTAGATGCCTCCGTAAAGTTTGAGTAGACAAGTGCATCGATGATGCTTCCGCCGACTTCGTCGTAGACGAGAATTCCTCCAGTTGTGCTTATGAGCGTGCTCTCCATGCCACCATTGATGTAGTAGGTGTAGAGGCCCTTTTCATAGTCGCGTATGAAGTTTTCCTTTCCGCTTCTGCTGTCCCAGTAGATTACGATAAGCTCCCCGCGCTTCACATCCATCGAGGGAAGTACAACGCCTTCTTCAGATGTATCATCGGTAACCGCCATTCCCCCGATATTCCCACCCTTAGTAACAAGAAGTTCAATTCTGTCGGGGTTGGTCCTGTTGCCGTCGACAGATACCTTATTCAACAAGAGTCCTGCCTTCTTGGAGTTCTTTCCCCAGAGTGTGAATGATGCCCTCGTGGTGTTTCCTCCGTTTTTTGTGAATGTGAGGGCGAGAGTGAACTTCTCTCCCATATCGAGAGTATAGGGTAGGGGGATTGTTATCGTCTCGCCGACAAGGCTCTTGGCCGCCCTTTCTCCGTTGAAGACGACTTCTCTTATTTCGACCCTTTCTGAGAAGCTGATGGAAAACGTCGAGTTGTCGACTAGTCCGTACTCGATAACAGTCGCGCCGTTTTTATTTTTCCCCGCGAGTAGATTTTCGATTGTTATGTCTTTGTTGGCACAGGAAAGGAGGAGGACAACAAGAAAAAGAATAAGGAGAATTTTGTTTTTCATATTTATTAAGCGCCGTTAGCGGGCGAAATTGTCATGATTTGAGAGAATATTTTTCCTTTTTCCTCTCTTTTTCTTTAAAGCGTGTTAAATACGGACACAATATTTGTTTTCTATCGGCTTTTTGGAGCTTGAAAGCGAATAAGTGAATGAAGTATCTTTTAGCTATGAGTATCTTAAAACCACATAAGTTAGGGGTTATTGCCGGCCCTGGCTCAGAATATTTTACCGGCAAGGTCGTGAAGCATCTCAGAAGGCTTTATATCGACAGATATGAGAAACTCTCAGAGGCCCTGACAAAACGCCACGGCATAACGGCTGATGAGTTACTTAAAGAAGTAACTTTTCTTGACGACATCGACAGCAAGAAGATTCCAACCGGAAAGCTTCCTACTTCATTCCACTGTCCCGACTTCACAGTCAACGTAAAATACACGAGGTTTTCAAACGGTGAGGAGAAGGCTGAGATAATCGACCCTGTCAGAGGATTGAGCGTATACCTCATTCATGATGTATCGAACAATGCTCCGATTAAGGTTGCAGGAGCGGAGGAGCCGGTACAGCTATCGATTAACGACCACCTCATGTTCCTCTTTACGACGGTCAATGCACTACACAATGCAGGAGCTGAATCAATTACCCTTGTTCTTCCGTCATACCCGTATGCGAGGCAGCACAAGAAGGCATCACGTGAGCCGTTGACTGCGGCACTCTTTGCACGCTTCTGCGAAGAACTCGGGGTTGATAGGATAATCACACTCGATATACACTCACGTGAAATTGAGAACGCATTCAGCACATGTGCACTCGAGAACGTACACGGTTCGTACCAGACGCTCATAGCACTACGTAAGCTCATCGATTTCTCCGACCCAGATATCGTAGTCGTCTCTCCGGACACCGGAGCTGTAAGCAGAAACAAGTTCTATGCACAGGCACTCCATAGGCCCCTCGCAATCCTCTATAAGGAGAGGGATTACTCGATGGTTTCAACATCTGCAAAGAATACGAACATAAAGTCCATAAACCTCCTCGGCGACGTTAAGGGTAAGACCGTCCTCATGGCTGACGATATGATAGCAACAGGCGGTACGATGATTATTGCCATGAAGGAGCTCATGAACAGGGGCGCTAAGAAGATTATCGTTATGGTATCTCTTCCATTCTTCAACGGCAGTGCCATCGAGAACTTCGACCAGGCCTATAAGGAAGGTATCTTCTACAGAATCATCGGAACAAATGGTGTCTACCAGGGTAAGGAACTCCTCGAGAAGGAATGGTTCATCCAGGCAGATGTCACCGAGCTCTTTGCGCGTGTTATATCACGCTTACATCACGGCAGGGCAATCAGTCCGCTTTTGGACAACAGAAAGTTCATCCAGAAACTTGTAGATATGACACAGGCTGGAACGCCCGGTGTCGATGATGCGTCCATTCCGGAGTAAGGGAGATTTTCGCTATGCAGATGTCGAACCGTATTTCAGGTTTCCAGTGTTCCCCGATAAGAAGACTCGTTCCACTTAGCCGTAAGGCTGAAGAGAACGGAATTCATGTTATCCACCTCAACATAGGTCAGCCAGATATAAAAACCCCAAAAGAGGCGCTTAATGCAATTCATAACTACAGCGCCGAAACTATAGCCTACGGCCTCAGCGAGGGTGAGATGAAACTACGCATGTCTCTTCTCGGCTACTACAAGAAGATGGGAGTCGAGGATTTGACTGTCGACGACATTATGATAACAACAGGAGGATCTGAGGCCCTCCAGTTTACATTCATCACACTCTGCGATCCTTATGATGAGGTGATTATTCCCGAGCCTTACTACACAAACGTTGCGACGTTTGCGAAGGTTGCAATGGTTGAACTCAGGCCCGTGACATCATCCTCCTCAAACGGCTTTATTCTCCCATCAATCGATGCATTCGAGGACAAAATCAACAAGAAGACGACTGCGATACTTCTCTGTTCTCCCAATAACCCGACGGGACACATATATACTAAGGACGAACTAACGGCGCTCTTGGAACTCTGCCGCAAGCACGATATATTCCTTGTCGTTGATGAAGTCTACAGGGAGTTCTGCTACGACGAAAAGAAGTTCACTTCCGTCCTCTCTTTCCCTGAATATGCCGACAGAATTATCTGTATAGACAGCTTCTCAAAGAGATTCTCGATGTGTGGCTCGCGTATCGGAGCAATCGTTACGAAGAACCATGAATTCATCAATAACTGCCTCAAGATGGCACAGGCAAGGCTCTGTCCTCCTGCTGTCGAAGAGGAGGCAGCAGCAGCTGCTTTGACGGCTCCCGAGGAGTATATAACAACAACGGTTGCCGAGTATGAGAGAAGGCGTAATACCCTCGTTAAGGCAATGCAACGTATCGAGGGCGTGAGAGTCACGATGCCTAAGGGTGCATTCTACTTCATTGCTGACCTTCCGGTTGACGACGCGGAGAAGTTCGCATCCTACATGCTTACCGATTTCTCATATAAGGGAAATACCGTCATGTTTGCACCTGCCGAGGGCTTTTACTGGACACCCGGTTACGGCAGATGTCAGGCGAGGTTCGCCTATGTGCTCAATGAAGAGGAGCTCAAGATGGCAGCTGAGTGCCTGAGACTCGGACTCAAGGCATATAGAAAGAACGTTATGCATATCCAGTAAGGAAGAAAATGGTGTACGATTTCTTTTCTCCACTTGATGAAATAAAAAGGATTCCTTCTCAAAAGGCCGAGAAAAACATAGATGAATGTTATGGCTACCTCTCCAATGATTTTGCTGCCATAGCGAGGATAATGAGGGATTACAATCCCCTGGAACTTATAAAGCTTTCGCTTTGGGATGAGAGAAAAGTCCTTAAAGAGAAGAAGAAAGACCAGAGAAAGAATGCGTCGGCCACTCTCATGCCTGTTGTACTCCAGTCTGTGCTTCTCTCCTCATACCTCACCGGTTACGGCAGTAAAAGGAATATAAGCATAAAGGACTGGAATAGGCTCAAGGAAGTAAGCGATGATGTCCTGAGAAGGATTATCAGGATAGTCGAGAACAAGACTGCGCTTTTCATGAGTGAGGGAGAGAAGAGCCGAGAGGAAGGGGAGAAGTATAGAGCTGTAATCTCATCCTACCTTATCCCTGAGGTTGTGACTGACGAGAGCCTCAAGAAAGACTCCACGTTGCTTTTGTCTCTTCTCGAGGAGAAATGGCAGACCCTTTCATTTACTGCTACAGACGTAAATACATACGAAATTAATATCGACAACATCGCACATAAGAGCCTCAACGGAATTGATGATTTATGCATGCGTGTTCAGACATACAGCGACGAGTTTGCACTCGCCAGAGCAAAGAAGGGAGAGTCGCTCGCCAATAAAAGCGAAGACGAAATCTACCGCATAATTACTAAGGAAAACGGCTGGGAGGGAAGAGCTGAAGGGCTCGCAAGAGAGCGTGACGGCTTTGACCTCTATACACTCGATGAACTTACATCTCTCGAGAGTGATGATTTTAAACCATTCACCGCATTCGCTGGCTCCCTCGATATGATATCCCTTCTAAAGCTCGGCTACTGGCCGGCAATGCGCTACCCGTTTGTCGCACTCGAGGATAAAATCTACACTTTCGTCGGGAAGCTCATTCCGCGCTTTATTGCACTCTCCTCGTCGCTATCAAGGCGTGAGGCTGCACTTAAGGATGTTTCAGCAATATTCTTCCGTACCGGAATAGACACATATACATACGACGGCAACTCGATTGATATTTCCGTCCTCCCGTCGTATTACGACTCTAATATCTTTTCAACTCCCTCACGTATGAAGGACGTTGAAGAAAAGAGGAGAGAGGAGCTCTCCCTTAAAGCATCCTATGGCCATAAGAGACTTATCGTAGACCCTGATCAGGATGAGGATATGATAAACGGCCCATCACTCATGATATCTTCCGTCTTCATGGCTGATGCTGCAAGAGACAGAAACTCAAAACATGAACTTATAAAATCACTACTTGGAGATTTGGATTTCCCCGAGAAGACAAGCGAGTACAAAGTAATCGACGAGGAGGAGCTCGTTGGTGATGTTCCTGTTCTACCGGACGACGATGACGATAAGATCAGCGATGAGTATGAGTATGACAACAGTGACGGAGACAGCGACACTCTCAATGAAAGCGAGGTTGATGTTCTTCCTCCTGAATACGAGAAGAAGGTTGTCGATATTAAGAAGGAAGAAGAGAAGTACGCTCTTACCGATGAGATAATCGCGAAAGAAGAGAAGGAGAGCGAGGAAGAGGAGAAGTACACTCTCGACCTCGATGACGATATCTTCGACGACAGCGAAGAAGAGGAAAGACTCGACGATATAGGCGAGAAGGAAGAAGACGAGTACTACATCGAAGAGGAGAATGAAGAGCAGAAGGAAGAAGAGAAGACCTTTGACGATGATGCTTCAAAAGAAGACGAGAGCGACGGACAGTTGGACTTCTTCGACCTTCTTGATGAAGAGGACGAAAAGGACTCCTTTGACGAAAGCTCAAAAGAGGATGACGATGAAGGCGATTACTCTCTCGAAGAGGAAACAGTCCTTGAGCAAGATCCTACCCTCCCTCTCTTTGATGATGATACCCCCGACGAAGAAGAGAAAGAAGAAAAGCCCCTCGACGAAGAGATAGAAAAAGAGGATGAAGAAGAGTTTACTCAGGAAGAGGAGAAAGCAGAAGAACTTGACGCGCCCTCATTCAATCTCTCGTCCGAAGAAACATCACTAGACAATGAGGAAAAAGAAGAGAAGCCCCTCGATGACGAAATAGAGAAAGAGGACGAAGAGGAATTTACAGATGAGGAGGAAAAGGCAGAAAAGCTCGATGATTCCTCATTCGATCTTCCGTCCGAAGAAACTTCTCTCGACAATGAGGAAAAAGAAGAAGAGTCACTCGATGAAGAAATAGAAAAAGAGAACGAAGAGGAAAAAGCAGAAGAGCTCAATGTTACTTCTGATGAAGGACTCGATAATGAGCCTCAAGGAAATATTCCTCCTCAGGAAGAAGTGCTTGACGATGCTTCATTTAATCTTCCATCCGAAGAAGAGCCTCGCGACGACGAAATAGAGAAAGAAAGTGAAGAGGAAAATACACAAGAAGAGCTCAATGTTACTTCTGATGAAGGACTCGATAATGAGCCTCAAGGAAATATTCCTCCTCAGGAAGAAGTGCTTGACGATGCTTCATTTAATCTTCCATCCGAAGAAGAGCCTCGCGACGACGAAATAGAGAAAGAAAGTGAAGAGGAAAATACACAAGAAGAGCTCAATGTTACTTCTGATGAAGGACTCGATAATGAGCCTCAAGGAAATATTCCTCCTCAGGAAGAAACCACTCTCTTTGATGAAGAAGAGTCTCTCGATGAAGAAGAAAGGCCTATTGGCGAAGAAACAGAGGAAGAAGAACTTGATGCTTCTTCATTTAATCTCCCATCCGAAGAAACGCTAGTCGAGGATGAAGAAAAACCTCTCAACGAAGAAATAGAAGAAAATACTGCTCAAGATGAAGAGATAGTGGATAAAGAGGAAGAACTCGATAATGAGCCACAGGAAATCCTCCCTTCTCAGAAAGAACCCACTCTCTTTGATGAGGAAAAGCCTCTTGATGAAGAAGAGGAAACTGTCCATGAAGAACTCGATGAGCAATCTTTAGAGAATGTTGTTCCTGAAGAAGAGACTGTAAATTCAATTCCTTCCGATATTCCTTCCTCTCAGGAAGAGACAAAAGACACCCTCGATAACGATGACTCTTTTACACTTCCGTCAATCGATGAGGGGGAGGACGAAGTAAAGAGTGATGAGGGCGCTAAGGAAGAAGTCGCTCCTTCTCCTGAGAGTGAACCAAAGAACACTCAATCAAGCTGGCTTAGTGCTTTCATGGGACTTGATGAGACGGAGGATGAGTCAGAAAAAGAGGAAGAGGCCCCCATTATCGAGGAAGATGCTCTTGATATCCCCACCCCTATAGAGGAAGAGGAAACAAAAGAGGAAGAAGCTACTGAGAGCAGTGAGGGTGAGAATGTTGTAGAGGAAGATATTCCTCAACCATCTTCAGAAGAAACTAATCCTCCCGAAGAAGAGCATCAGATTCTTACTATGGAAGAGCTCGGCGACGACGATGAAGAGCTTCCTCTTATCTCTGATGATAAGGATGAGGACATTCCTTACAGCGGGATTATACGTGAAATATACCTTTCTCTGTCATCTTCATCTGTTTTTGCCGAATTCCTTAAAGACGCAGGAGTTCAGACAGCGGAAGAACTTGAGGAAGTTATCCATAACAGCTGGGAGAAATCGAGAAATGAGGGAAAGGACAAGCTTTTCAACATAGCTCAATACTCGATGTCGGTAATAATATCACACAACCTTGTGAAGGACGAATTGAGAAAATCCGAGCTCTACAACAATGCCGGCGGTGTCATGTATGCATACGGCTCTGATAAATGGACGGCAATCCTCCTCTACATTGATGACTCGTTCAATCTTTCGGACGCCTATGAAAAGACTTTGACTAAGGATAGCTTCTCTCCATCCGATTGGAAAAGGGTTACATATATAGGCGAGCAGATCAGAAATAAGGCTATGAACAATGGATAAGGCTGAACTCAGAAAACGCCTGGATGTGGCACTCGATATTGCTTCTTCTGCTTCGTCTTTTCTTCTTGAACACGAGAAGCTGAGATTCTCCGTCGAGAACAAAGCCGAAAATGACTACGTCACGAAGGCCGATAAACTTTCGGAAGAGTTGATCCACTCCCGCATTACTAAAGAGTTCCCCCTTGACGGATGGTACGGCGAAGAGAGCGGAGAAAGCGGTGACACTAGACGGCGTTGGATAGTCGACCCCATAGACGGCACTGTCGACTTCATGTGGTCTTTCCCGCTTTATACAATATCTATTGCATTCGAGGACGAAGAAGGACTAGCACTGGGGGTAGTTGCCGTTCCGAGGCAGAATGAAGTTTTCTATGCCCTCAGGGGAGAAGGCGCTTTTCTCAACGGCAGGAAAATCGAGACAAGCGAGGGCGCAGAAAGCAGGAAGTCACTTGCTCTTCTTGTTCCTCCCCACAGAAAACATGACAGTCTCGACGAATATATAATTAAAATGCGTCGTTTCTACGACCACTTCAGTGATATGAGGAGCATAGGAAGTGCAGCCTGTTCTCTTTGCTACGTAGCATCAGGACGGTGTGCAATCTACTATGAGGAGTTCCTTTATAGGTACGATATAGCAGCAGGCGTGTTGATAGTGAGGGAAGCAGGAGGAAAGGCGAGCCTCAAGTGGAATGGAGAGGGCGTCTCTATACTTGCCTCTGCTTCCTCCGTGCATGATTTAGGATTGGAGCTTATAGATGGTAAAGGCAGTTATATTTGATTTCGACGGAACAATCTGCGACAGCTCGGAAGGAATTATGTCGAGCGCGCTCAGGACTGTGGAGGGTATCGGATACGACACTTCTTCCTACAGTCGTGACTACCTCAAGAGATTTATCGGACCTCCTCTCAGGGACTGTTTCAGAATAACATTTTCCGTTCCTGAAGATAAAATCGAGGAGTGCGTTGCCGTCTACCGTAAATACTACAACGAGAAGGGCATGTTCCAGATGAAGCCGTATCCCGGCATAAAGGAACTTTTATATGCCCTCAAAGCACAGGGAATAAAGACTGCAGTCGCCACAAACAAGATGGAAGAGCTCGCCGTGAGGTGCATCCACTCCCAGAATATGGATGACTGCTTTGATGTAATAAAAGGCCCGGAGGTTGACGGTGGTATAACAAAAGCCCAGGTTATATTGAACGCAATATCATCCCTCGGCGTCGATAAGACAGAAGTTGTGATGGTCGGCGACACATCAAACGACCTCAACGGAGCAAGAGAGGCAGGAGTGAGATTCCTCGGCGTAAGCTGGGGCTTTGGGTTCTCGGTCTCGAACGAAGAAAACCTTCCACTAATTAATGAACCTTATGAAATACTTGAAAAAGTAATGGATATAAACCTTAAGGAGAAAGAAGCGATGATTGAAAAAGTTGACACACCACTCGGGCCAAAGGCAGTGGGACCCTACAGCCAGGCAGTCAAGGCAAACGGCTTTATGTTCGTCTCGGGAGTTCTGGCTCTCGATCCTGTAAGTGGCGCACTCGTCGGAGAGACGGCAGAGGAACAGGCAAAACAGATCTTCAAGAATGCAAAGGCAATAATCTCCGCCGGTGGCGGAAAAATCGAGAACACAGTCAAGGCTGTTGTGTACCTAAAGGACATCAACGACTTTGCGTCTGTCAACTCAGTCTACGCTGAAGCTTTTAAGGATGCCCCCGTTCTCCCCGCGCGCTGTGCTTTTGAAGTTGCAGCACTTCCAAAGGGCGGAAAAGTGGAGATTGAATTTACTGTGGCATTATAATCGGGCAATTCTGCCCGATTTATCGAGTTCACCCGGAGTATTAGAATTTGTTGTTTTTTGTTGCAGACTTAAAAAAACGGGTGATAGAATTAACTTCGAAACACCAGTGTGAACTGGAATCCAGTTTTATCAGGAGACACAATGCTTAATAACAGTGCTATAGAACTAAAGGGTATTACAAAACGGTTCGGCAGTGTTGTCGCCAATGACTCGATCGATCTGGAAATCAAGAGGGGCGAGATTCTCTCCCTTCTGGGTGAGAACGGCAGCGGTAAGACAACTTTGATGAATATGCTAAGCGGTATTTATCAACCTGACGAGGGACAGATTTATGCCGACGGCAAGGAAGTCACAATCCGCTCTCCGAAGGATGCCTATGATCTCGGAATCGGAATGATTCACCAGCATTACCACCTTGTAGACGTATTCACGGCTGCTCAGAACATCATCCTCGGCCTTGATGAAGAGATGGACATAAAGTCCACCAACCAGAAGGTTAAGGAAATCTGTGACCGTTACGGCTTCGATATAGACCCTGCGATGAAGGTCTACGATATGTCGGTTTCACAGAAGCAGACAGTCGAAATTGTAAAGGTCCTCTATAGAGGCGCCGAGATATTGATTCTCGATGAACCTACCGCAGTCCTTACTCCTCAGGAGACAGATAAGCTCTTCGATGTTTTGAGGAACATGAAGAGGGACGGCAAGGCCATTGTCATCATTACACATAAGCTTGCGGAAGTTATGGCCATTTCCGATAAGGTCGCAGTCCTCAGAAAGGGTAAGTACATCGGAACTGTAAAGACCAGCGAATCAAGCCCGCAGAGTCTTACCGACATGATGGTCGGACACGCAGTCGTACTTAATATAGATAGACCCAGGTATGCTAATCCCAAGCCGAGGCTTGTTATTGACTCCATCTCCTGTAAGGATAACGAGGGAGTTGAGAAGCTCAAGAAGGTTTCCTTCGAGGCACTGGGTGGCGAAATCCTCGGTATAGCAGGTGTTGCAGGCTCTGGCCAGAAGGAACTCTTGGAGTGTATGACGGGACTCTATCCGATGACTGAAGGCTCCATCAAATACATCGACCCGGAGAACGGGACAGAGAAGGAGCTTGTAGGCCTACACCCGAAGAAAATCAGGGAAATCGGGGTCGGCATGGCATTTGTTCCTGAAGACAGACTCGGTATGGGCCTTGTCGGGTCAATGGGTATGACCAATAACATGATGCTCCGCACATGGAGAGGCGGTAAGTCGATTTTCTTCAATAAGAAGGTTCCGCAGGCAACTGCAGACAGAATCTGGAAGGATTTGGAAGTCGTAACACCTTCAACGGAATTTCCTGTAAGGCGCATGAGCGGCGGTAATATACAGAAGGTTCTCGTCGGAAGAGAGATTGCATCCGAGCCTAACGTACTCCTCACAGCCTACGCAGTCCGCGGTCTCGACATCAACACATCCTATACGATATACAATCTTCTCACCGAGCAGAAGATGAAGGGAGTTGCTGTTGTATATGTAGGTGAGGAACTCGATGTCCTCCTCGAACTCTGCGACAGAATCCTCGTTCTCTGCGACGGCCAGGTAAGCGGTATCGTAGACGCACGTAATACGACAAAAGAAGAAATCGGCTTCATGATGACTACTGTCGGCGGAAAGGAGGCAGAATAATGGAAGCGAAAAAAGCACCTTTGATTCGTCTCGCCAAAAGAGACGGAATGGACAGCAGAAAAGCCTGGGCTATCAGAGTGGGCTCGATTATAGTGGCCCTGCTTCTTGGTATGATTCCTATCCTCCTTGCCGGAAAGAACCCCTTCGAGTCCTACGGTGTTATGGTTTCCGGCGCACTTTCGAAGCCCGGCTATATAAGGCAGACAGTAAAGAAGGCGATTCCTCTTCTCGGCTGTGCACTTGCCATTGCACCATGTTTCAAGATGAAGTTCTGGAACATCGGAGCTGAAGGTCAGATTACAATGGGCGCTATATGGGCAACCTACTTTGCAATACACTTCCAGAGTGTAATCCAGTCAAGGTTCCTGATGCTCATGATTATGATGGTCGCCGGTGCACTCGGCGGTGCCATATGGGCATTCATCCCCGGCTTCTTCAAGGCAAAGTACAACACTAATGAAACACTTTTCACCCTCATGATGAACTACATAGCTATCGGTATTGTACGCTGGCTCCAGGGTGGCCCGTGGGAAGGACGGCAGGGAACACAGATTATCCCGATGTTCAAGGACAACGCAAGACTACCGAACGTACTCGGAATCTATTGTGGGTGGATTATCGTCCTTGTTCTTGTCGTAGTCGTTCATATCTACATGAACTACACAAAGCACGGATATGAAGTTGCCGTAATCGGTGACTCCCTCAATACTGCGCGCTATGCCGGAATGGATGTCGGTTGGGTCATGATGAGAACAATGCTCTTCAGCGGGGCCATTTCAGGTCTTGTTGGCTGGATGCTCGTCAGCGGTGCTAATGGTACACTCAACAGTGACGTTGCTGGCGGTGTCGGATTTACATCTATCACCGTTGCATGGCTGAGCCAGCTCAACTCATTTGCAATGATTATAATTGCATCTATTCTTGCTATTATCGACAAAGGATCTGCTACTCTTCAGACAAAGCTCAGCGTTCCTGCATCGGTAGCCCAGATTGTCTCTGGTATACTCCTCTTCTGTATGCTCGGCTGCGAGTTCTTCATCAACTACAAGCTGATCTTCAGAAAGGGCGGAAAAAACGGGGAGGATAAGGTATGAACGCATTAGTACTTTTGTTTGCAGCAGCCGGCGCTTACGGCACAGCCTTGATGTTCGGCACACTGGGCGAAATTCTAACTGAGAAGTCAGGTAACCTGAACCTCGGTGTCGAAGGTATCATGTACATGGGAGGTATATTCGGCCTCATCGCCCCCAATCTCTACGAGAGTGCAGTAGGGGAAGGTAATGCAAATGCATTCGTGGCAATTCTGCTCGCTATCCTTGCATCCTTTGCTGTCGGTGCTCTTGCAGGTGGACTCTTCTCATTCATCACTGTAACTCTTCGTGCCAACCAGAATGTCACAGGTCTTGCTATGGCTACATTCGGAACGGGAGTCGCAAAGTTCGCAGGTGAACTCAGAAGACTCGAGGTCGGCGGTTATGTAACACTTTCCAACGATCTTAAGTTCGCATTCGACAACAAGTTCATGCCGGACTTTTTAAAGAACATCCCGATAATCGGAAAGATACTCTTCAACCAGTCGGAGTTCTTCTACATGGCAATAATCCTTGCCATTGCAATGCACTTCTTCCTTTCCCGCACAAAGACAGGAATGTATCTCAGGGCTGTAGGTGAGTCTCCCGTCACAGCTGATGCTGCAGGTATTAACATTACAAAGTATAAGTACCTGGCATCAATGATCGGTGGCGGAATCTCGGCTATCGGAGGCATGGTCTATACAATGACGACTGCCGGATGTGTATGGATTGAGGCATCCCTTTCAGGTACCGGATGGCTTGCAGTTGCACTTGTAATCTTCTGCACATGGAGACCTCTCAATGCAACATGGAGTTCTGTCCTATTCGGTGCACTTATGATTATGTACCTCAGAATAATCGTTCCTTTCTTCCCGACGGAGCTTTACAAGATACTGCCGTATGTGGTAACAGTAATCGTACTTGTCATCACAAGCATGAAAAATGTGCGCGATAAGCAGCCACCTGCATCCCTTGGCGTCAATTATTTCAGAGAAGAAAGATAATTGGTATTTACATAAACATAAATTTAGGGTATCTTATTTTTAGGATATCCTAATTTTTTATGCTTTTTAATTGGTGCTATGTAAGGGATTATCTATTAAATAAAAAATAATCCTTTACAGCTCAAAAATGGCATAATAACATTAGAAGTGTGAGGTACTTCTTCGTAAATGCCTCAGAGGAGAATTAATTTATGAAAAAAACATTAGCACTAGCTCTTGCTCTTTTGATGACTCTCTCTCTTTTCGCTAACGGAAGCGCAGAGAAGACAGCTTCAACAGCAAAAGAAGCAACAAAAGTCGGTTTTGTTGTAATCAACGACGAGTCTGACCAGGGATACACATGGAACTTCATGAACGGTATGAACAACGCTCTCGAGAAGCTCGCAGCTGACGGATACAACGTTGAACTCATCGTCAAGAGGAACACAACAGAGTCTTCTCTCGCTAGAGACAACAACGAAGAACTCGCAGCAGAAGGCTGTGAAATCATCTTCAACAACAGCTATGGATTCGAGCCTT
>CAVJEL010000004.1:0-48289 GCA_963648635.1 Ruminococcus intestinalis | reverse complement strand
CAATTGCTTCTGAAACACGTTTAACTATCGGAAGTATAAATCTGCGATAAATAACTTCACCGACACCTTTCATCTCCGGATGACGGCGAATATATGCCTGATTGACAGCAAAATTTGCAAGTTCAACCCCGGGAAGTGTATCAAACACATGACGCGTCCTCACATCCCCGGTCTTTTTGTCAACTATCTTTTCTCCTGTCTCTTTATCACAAACAGCAACATCATGTTCATTACAAGAAATCAAACCAGCTTTCAGTGAGAAATATCCAACCATTTCAGATGTTGAATTATCCCTCACAATGTATGTACGCATAGTATTCAAACTTTCATCAATGAAAGATTGTTGACGAATATAGGTAACCAAACCCATACCTTTCGAATCTCTGGTGCGGAAGTTCCTTATGTCTTCTTCGTCTTTATCCGAAACACCTAAATGGTTGCAATAGAATAGTTCATTCTGTAGCAGACCTTTGAGCATCTTTACGTTTCCTCGCTTCAAGCATCTTTTTCTCAAGTTTCCTAACCCTAGCTTCAAGTGCATCCTCATCCGGCTTGGGAGAATTCAGCATCTGGTTTATGATTGATTCCCATAAGTCAGGGGGTAAATTTGTCATACACGGTTTACCGTATCTTACTGTATCTGCCATATGTTGCCTCCTCAATTATTTTATGTGCTTTAATGCTCTTTTGATTTTACATGTAATATAACATAAAAAGTTTAAATAGTAAAAGATTTTACATCATTAGTACAAATTAAAAAACAGAGTCTATTCTCCCTCATATATGCCAAAAGGTATTCCGATGAAGGCATTGTCGAGGACGTAGATATAACAAAGTACAAAGGGGAATATAAGGAGTGCTCAAATTGTTAGAGCAGAACAGTTCATTCTTTAACAAAGCTTTGAGCATTTTCACGTTCCCTCGCTTCAAACATTTGTTTTTCAAGCTTTCTGACTCTTGCTTTAATCTCATCTCTATCAGGTTTAGGAGTATTCAGCATCTGTTTGATGATTGCTCTCCCTAATTCGGGAGGTAAATTTGTCATACACGGTTTACCGTATCTTACTGTATCTGCCATATTGTGCCTCCTTAATTTCACGTGCCCTAATGCACAACTGTATCTACTAATAATATAGCACGAAAGGACAGATAATAAAAGAATTAATGTCTACAAATGAAAAGATATTTTGTTGTCTTCAAAGTATTTGCACTTTGTCCGTATTCTCATCCAGAATTACGAATGTCGACCCCACAAATTGTTGTTCAAAATAAAGAATAACACGTGAATTTACCGTCAACAAAAGCCCCACGAAGGGGCTCAATTATTAAAACCAGGTCTCAGGTAAGCCGAGTTCTGTTTATGTAATCATCTATCTAGGGTTTGGATTACTCCAAATCTCAAGCGGTCTACCCGTAAGTATAGCCGAACAAGCCACTCACATACTTGACCTTGCTCCCAGTGAGGTTTACCCTGCCTTTCCTGTCACCAGGAAAGCGGTGGTCTCTTACACCACCCTTTCACCCTTACCTTGCGGCGGTCTGCTCTCTGTTGCACTATCTGTAGCATTACTGCTCCTGGCCGTTAGCCAGCACTGTGTTCTATGGAGCCCGGACTTTCCTCTATATTTCAAGCGATTACTTCTGCGGCCTGGAAAAAACCAGATTAGAAATCCATATCGGAGTCATCAGCAACGAGGATATCGCTATCGTCGTCTCCACTCTCTTCAACAGTCTCACCACCCTTTGTGATATTCTTAATCATCTCGATATCATCAAAGATGTAGTTCTTCTCCTCTTCCGGCGGAAGATTGTCATCAAAGTAGATAAGCCTTGAGCAGTACGGACATGTCTCGACTTCGTCCTTAAGCTGCTTGAGCCTGAGGTCGATGACGAACTGCATAGGAAGAACTGTGTTACATCCCATACAAACCTGACCCTTCACAGGAACAAGTCCTTCTCCGTCCTTCTTTCTGGCGATGTTGTAGAATCTATTATAGAACTCCTCTGAAATGACATCTCCCTTTATATCGTTACACTCATCGTTAAGAGCGTTGATTTTGCTGTCAATCTCTCCAAGCTCGGACTCAACAACAGTCTTTGCGTCATTGACCTTTGTATTCAAAGCCTCGACAACAGCACTCTGATCCTCGATTTTCTTCTTGAGCTCCTTAATCTGCTCAATCTTGGAATTTCTGGCTGTAAGAAGAGTCTTAGCCCTCGCTTCAGCTTCGTTTATCTGCTTTGTCATAGCCTCGAGTTCGCGCATTGTAGAGAGTGTCTCGATGACCTTCTGGTACTCTATGGACTGATGGTCTGCATCAGAATATTGAATATCGAGGCTCTTCTCTTCGCTCTCGGCCTGTCTGAGATCTTCCTCCAAAGAAGAAAGAATCGACGATGCCTTCTCGAGCTGTCTCTCATCTTCTCTGAGTGACTGGGGAATCAACTCTCTCTGATTCTCAAGACTCAACTTCTCTGTTATAACGCTCTGAAGTCTGATTAATGTTTCAAGCTTCTTGTTCTCTGCCATTTTTATCTACCTTCTCCAACGAAAAATTATCATATAAGATTTTCGGAATATGTTCTATACCCTCTTCAACTCCAGTCCTTCAATTGTCTGCTTCTCTTTGGGTGTCTGAGACGCCTGAGGGCCTTAGCTTCAATCTGTCTAATTCTCTCTCTAGTGACATCGAAGTAAAGACCGACTTCCTCAAGGGTAAGAGCATAGCCGTCGTCGAGACCAAAACGCATCCTCAAAACTTCCTGCTCTCTCTCGGGAAGTGTTGACAACAGTTCCCTTATCTTATCCTGGAGTAGCTTATATGCTGTCTGGTTAGCAGGGTTCTCCGCATCCTTGTCTTCGATGAAATCGCTGAGGACACTATCCTCTTCTTCACCAACTGGTGTCTCGAGGCTGATAGGCTCACGAGCAACACTCTTAACTGTCTTGACCTTGCTCTCCGGCCAGTCGAGTGCATCTGCTATCTCCCTATCGGTCGGCTCACGGCCGAGTGTCTGCATAAGCTGACGACTAATACGTACAACTTTATTGATCTGCTCAATCATATGAACAGGTACCCTGATTGTTCTTGCCTGATCTGAAATACTACGCGTAATTGCCTGCCTTATCCACCAAGTTGCATAGGTACTGAACTTGAAGCCCTTTGCATACTCGAACTTTTCAACAGCCTTTATTAGGCCGATATTACCTTCCTGTACTAAATCAAAGAACTGAAGACCTCTGTTGGTGTACTTCTTCGCAATAGAAACAACAAGCCGGAGGTTAGCCTTTATAAGCCTGTCTTTCGCCTGCTTTAAAATTACCTGTCCGTACTGGATGTTCTTGACGCACTCGATAACCTTATCTGTCGAACACTCGAAGTCGTTTTCGATATTCCTCAATTCCTTCTCAGTTAGCTGTAGCTCCTTGATTAAATCCTTGATTTCATCTGCTGAGAGCCCTAACGATTCCTCGATAGCCTGTGCCTTGTTTCTTGTTGCGAGATCACGCCCGAGCTGCCTGAGTTCACGAGATGATGATATCCTCAGCTTCTCCTCAATTCTATGCTTCTTCTCGGTGCATTCGATTATCGTATCCTTTGCAGATATGAACATATCGGTAAGTGCATCGACTTCCTCGCTCTGGAGTTCAATTGACCCGACCCAGTCAGTAACAGGAATGTATTTATTGCTTTCAAGTACCTCGATTTCCTTCTCAGCGTCCTTAAACTTCTTTGCCAGTGCTTGTGATATTCCGGCATTCTCCTTCTTTATCTCGTTATGAATCTTCTGGATGGCATTCTCGAGCTCCTGGCTCTTCATGTCCTGATGCTCTTCTCTGAACTGTGCATCCCTTTCCTTCAGGAGTTTTACGATAGCCTCGTTCCTTTCCTCTTCTTCCTTCTTTGTCTCAGCCTGGATTTGGCGATTCATTTTGATTGCATAACGGCGTGATGCTTCACGGCAGAATTCAATCCATTCTTCCCTTGTTGCAAAATCCGAGCGCTTCTTTCCCTCGTAAATTGGAGACTTTTCATTGGGGTGTCCACCGAGCCTATCTAAGAGTTCCTCCTGCTTCTTCCTCAATTCCTTATCCTTCTCACCCTCGTCACCGCTGAGAAGAATTCTACTCTTTGCTTCATTATAATCGTTAATCTGCCTTGCAAAGTCCTTTCCGAGTGCATCCTTGTAGTTGAGATTATATCTCTTCTGAACAGATAAGAATTCCTTGATATCTTCAGGAGAAAGCGAGTCTTCGCTCTCTTCATCAATTTTAGTGTTAATCTGCTTGATGACATTCGAGAAGAAGGAGATGAGAATGCCGCTTTCCCTTATAACGGAGTTGACAATCATTGCGCCCTTTTCCATCTGCTTAGCAAGTTCTACTTCCTGCTCGCCTGTAAGGAGCTTCTCGTTCCCGATTTCCTTGAGATAGAGTCTTATCGGGTCATCCTGACTTGTGTCATATTTTGCCGTTGCCGTATGTCCCTGGCGGTGTTCACTCGTAGAGTCACTGAAAGATGAGATGTCGATGAAGCGCTCGCTGGACTCAGCCTCCTCGTCGGTATCTTTCCACTCGTTTATACCGTCTTCGGGGAATTCCTCTTCGCTTTCTTCCTCTTCTTCCTCGTCTTCCTCGTCCTCGTCTTCTTCCTCGTCGTCCTTTTCCTTATTTTCCTCGGGCTTTCCGTTTTCTTCTTCCTGGACTTCCTTTTCTATCTGTGTCAGTTCATCGACTGTCGGGTCGACATCATCAAATTCATCGTAGTCATCTGTGAGGGGGATTTCATCCTCACTGTCTTTTTCCACCAGGTCAGCCTCTGTCGGTTCCCCGTTGAAATCTTCCTCTTCATCCTCTGACTCAACGTATTTGATATCTTTAACCTTGAGAGCTTCTATAATGTCCTCATTACTGAATGACTTCCCGTAGTTTTTCCTGGCCGTAATGATGTCCAGAAGAGATACTACCCCCTTCTCCTTCTCAAGTTTCTCCAGGCTTAGAAATAATTCACTTACAAGAATTTCTTCTGACATTTATATCCTTCTCCTAAATCAGAGCTTATTGACTCTTTTCTTAAGCTCCGCAATCTTGTTGTCCAATTCAATTTTCTTTTCCAAAAGTTCATCTAGCGACGAGCTTTTGTCCGAAGCAACCATCTTAATCTGCTTCGAGAGTGTATCTCTTTTCCTTTCCAATGATCGTATCGATATTCTATCTATTACTTCACTGACAGCCAGACTTCTATCCTCTGTGTATTCCTTAAGTGCATAAGAGGAGCTGACATAATTTTTCAAATCTTCATCGTCGATGTAGGTTAGGAATAAAGAATCATTCTGGCAGTCGTCCCTCATGGCATTCTCCAGTGCCATATATAACTTCTGGGCATCGGGGTCTGCCAGGTCCCCGAAATTAATCTTGTTACGGTAAGTGCTGAATAGAGATCTGTGGTTACACAGATAAAGCATCAGGAATAAATCATGCGGGATATTAACTTTTATCTCCCTCTTCTGTTTTTCTTCCTCATTATCCTTATTTCTGCCCTCTATGTATGGTCCAGATACCGTTATTCTTTTCAAGTCCTCCTTAATTGCATCTTCGTCTAATCCTAGTAAAGTAGAGAGCGAGAGTATGTAACTATCACGCTCAACTTCACTCTGACATGAGTTAAGATATTCACCGAGCCACTTCACAAGGGCGGATTTCCCTCGGGCATTCGTTATATCATAACGAGTTAAGCCAGTTTGCACAAGGTAGTCAAAACCGGTTAAATAACTTTCAAACTCCTCCTTCACGCCGTCAACGCCCTTCTTCTCGAGAAGCTCCGAGGCATCCTTGACAGTAGCAAGTTTATGTACCTTCTGTCCCAGTCCATTCTCGTTGAGGATATAGATTGCCCTGATAGTCGAATTCTGGCCGGCAGCGTCAGAGTCGAAGAGCATATTAAATGACTCGACAGAGGGAAACCACCTTTTCATATTCCTGCATTGCTCAAAGGTAAATGATGTTCCAAGAGATGCCACAGCCGATGTATATCCCGCTTGATGCATTGCCATGACATCGAAATTACCTTCGCAGAGGATGGGATCATATTTTTTATCAGAAATGGTCTTCTTAGCTTCATAAAGGCCGAAGAAATTTTCTTTCTTCTGGTAAATAATAGTCTCGGGAGAGTTTATATATTTCGGAGCTTTATCGGAGAAAAAAAGGTCACGCCCGCTGAATGCAATTGTACGCCCTTGCCTATCACGAATGGGAAACATGAGCCTATTACTAAATAACGGCCAATGTGAATTCTTCTGCGAGAAAAAACCAGAGCGCGCTAAAAATTCATCGGAAAAACCCTTAGAGTGCAGAAAGCTATAGAGCCAGGAGGGGTCTTTTGGGGCAAAGCCGAGGGAGAAAGTCTCAATCATTTCCGCGCTGACATTACGCTTCTCGAGGTATTCTCTTGCCTCTTTCGCATTCTCCTTATTCATTAATATATAATGAAATGACTTATTGACACGCTCGTAGAGGTCGTACATCATCTCCTTCTCGTCGCGTCTTTTCTTCGCATCCCCCGATGAGTAGTTTCCTTCCTCGAGTTCAACACCCGCTTTTTTTGCAAGCATCTCTACAGCCGAGGTAAAATCAAGTCCTTCCTTCTTCATTACAAGGGAAAATATGTCTCCCGACTCATGGCAGCCGAAGCAATAGAATGTACCCCTGTCGTCATCAAGCTTACACGATGCCGTCTTTTCGTTTCCTCCGCCGTGAAACGGACACTTCACCCACTTAGAACCACCTTTGGTTTCGATATGGGCGTAGTTCTCCATAACATCAGATATTCGTATCTTGTTTTTTATACTCTCAATAGTTCTATCACTAAATCTCGGCAAAGAGGCACTCCAGAATTAAATATAAGCAAAAAAATATAAAAGTGAAAGAAATATTATATTTTTTTCTTTCCCTGCCCCTTCATTATGATATATGGGGGATTATCTAAATTCCTTTTGAGGCATTCATCTATTTCTTCTTTACTTATCTTTCTGCCTTTGTTTATTCCGGGACAGAAAGAGCTCTCCATATCCCAAGTTTTCCTACTTTCCATAACGCTCTTCCAGAAGGGATAAGTTCGGCATTGCTCGGGGCGTGCGCCATAGACAGTGCATCCCCGAGGCGAGAGAAACTCGCAGTCGTAGTTCTGCTTCTCGGTAAGGGAAACAAGGTAATATGTACCGTAGTCCACAAGGCGACCGTAAATATCTATGAATGTGTCGGTATCAACTCCGAGGTATGACGAGAGTCTTTCAAGGTCGTTCTTTGAAAGAAAAACATACCCCGGCTCTGATGAGCAACAGTACATACATCTCTGACACTCAAAGTTCAATCCATCCCTGTAGAACATATAACCTCACAAAAAATACCCTCACTCAGGAGGGTACAATGGAGAGAGAAGGATTCGGACCTTCGAAGGCTTAGCCAACAGATTTACAGTCTGCCCCCTTTGACCGCTCGGGAACCTCTCCAAACAACATTAGTATTAAAAAGTAATTGGCTCTTTTAGTCAATACCATTTTCAAAAATAAAAGAAATAATTAAGACGACAAGAATAAATATTTATGCTCAATATAATTACTTCTTTTCAAACTTAGCCTTGAGTCTTTCGAGCACAGGAGGAGGAACAAGAGCCGAGCAATCGACGCCGTATGACATATACTCTCTCACAGCAGATGACGAGAGGAAGATATTTTCCTTTCTACTTGTTAGATAAACTGTCTCTATAGTGCTATCAAGAAATAGATTATTATTCTCAAGTGTATACTCATATTCAAAATCTACACTGTTTCTCAGGCCTCTTATGATGAATGAAGAATCATGAGATGAGAGGTACTCAACAATCAACGCGCTCGTGGAGTCTACCGTAACGTTTGGGATATCGCATAGAGATTCTCTAATCATACTAACTCTTTCTTCAACTGAAAAAAGATGGGACTTCGAGTTATTTGATGCAACAAGGACAGTAACAGAATCAAATATACGCGCTGCCCTTTTCACTATATCAAGGTGTCCGTTTGTGAATGGGTCGAAGGACCCGGGGTAAACAGCTTTCCTCACTCCTTCAAGCTCTCCACATAATTCTTGAAATTCTGATATTTCTCCTTGCTTTCGAGTTCGATTCTCTTCTCGATTGTATATGAGCCGTTCTCATTCTTTTTGCAAACCCCGAAAGTACCACTCCCGAGATAAGAAATTGTCTCTCCCTCTTTAAGAGGTTCCTGCTCTTTTAGTTTATCAAGAACGCAATCGAAGTGAGCAACCCCATCACCATATGAGAACGAGGATGCAATACTGTCGATTTTTTCGCCGCATATCGTACATCTCTGGTCAGGCTCGACAAGAACTTTGGGCATAACAACAGGAAGGGAGGAATGAAAACTTTTCCTTAGTGGAGCGCCTGAAACCTGGCTGAGAGTCGAGAAGCCGCTGATCGGAGCCTTCTGCGCCCTCCCCTTCTTCTTGTTCTTAGCCTTCTCATGTGAATAGTTGCTCTTGGCGCTTTTCCCCTTTGTGCTGTTGTTTCTTTTATTTCTATATGACTTTTCCATTTATCTACTACCCTTAAAACGAGAACTTATAGTTGAAGCCAAGAGAAAGAGAAGGAGTAATTTTACTGTAGCTCTGAGGAGCATACTTAACGCCGACTTCGCCGAATACATAGAATGAAGATGCTATGTTATGCTCAAAACCGACACCTGCCTCAAGAACAAAAGACGAATAATTTGTATTGCTGTCCAAATCAAATCTATAACCAGCACCAGCAAAAAGATAAATCTTCTTCGAGACGTTGTACTCCATATATCCCATAAGAGAAACATAGTTACCCCAGTCATATCCACCCTTTACACCGATTGAGAACTTCTCTGTAATTTGATAACTGAATCTGCCGTCGACTGTCGCTCTCAATTGATTGTGCTTTATATCATAATAGACACTGCCACTCAGTCCTGCTTCAAAGCTCAACACCTTACGTCCCTTTTCTGTGACAGGTGCAACAGGAGATACAGCCTCATTTTCCTCTGCAATTACAACGGTATCATCAGGAGCTACAACATTTGTTGTCTCGGATGACAACGTAACTTTATTCATCTCGACAACATTCGAGCAATAAGTATTTAGAAGACTAATTACTCTCGAGTACATATCGCTTAAGGATTCATCATCTTTTTTATCGAATGCGAATGATATTCCCTTTTCACTGAGTTCATATTCCATAGTTTCAAGCTCGGGAATAGCTGAAAGTGATGCACTAGATGCTTCATTGAATTCTTCTGTTGTCAATGCCCTGTTTGTCGTGACAACCAATGTCGTGGGCGTTAATCTTAGAATTGCATCAACGTCGCCGTAAACTGTAAAGGACACAGAGTAGGAAATATCCTCATCCTCACTTTCCTCAAGAGTAGGAATCAATCTGTCTATATAGAGTTTACCTTCTTCAACTAGGACATCAAGAATAGAGGAAAGGAAATCTTTGTCACATCTCGGGTAAGTAAGAACAAGGCATCCTTCAACCTTTTTATAAGTTACATAACTTGTCTCTGTTGGATAAGCCGAGCACAAAAGAGATGCACATAGCGCGATATCATCATCCGTCGTACCCTCGGGAAGTATAATGCGTGTAAATGTCGAGAAAACATCAAGACTAGCTTCAATTCCCTTATAGGAGAAAACAGTTTCGATAAGAGGAACATCGTCACTAAGGAGTGCATTCTCGAATTCATCCTCGACAACATATAATTCTTGATTTTCCAATGCAACTGTCGTTACTTCTGGAACAACTACAGTTTCTACCTCTTCACTCTCTTGAGTTGATACTTCAGTTACTGCCACCTCGGAGGTAGATGTTGAGATAGAAGAAGATGATGATGACGAAGAAGATTCAACGGACGAAATACTCTCAACTTTAGCTGATTCTGTTTCCTTTTTAGCGTTAGGATCTGCAACAGTTACAAGCGGATCTACATCAGAATTATTACTTGAAAGTAGGGACGAAACAAATGAATTACCCCCATTATTCTTCTTACAGCTCGAAAGCGATAAGACCAAACAAACAAGAACAAATACCAATATAAATCTAACTTTTTTATTATTCATAGAAATCCTCATCTCAAATAATAAGGGTTGTAGGGATTAATTACAATTATCAAGCGCAAAGATAGGAATAATTAGAACAAAATTCGACACTATTATTGTTTTCCATATAAATAATAATATCGAATTAAATGAATTAAAAATTCGTCAATAAAGGGTTATAAACAACAATAGGCTATGGTTTCCCATAGCCTATATTTGTCCATAAATAGATTAGAATGTGTACTTGACACCAACTGTTCCGCCGAGGTCGAGCTTGAGTGCATTGTTGAATGCATATCTACCTGTGAACTCAGCAAATGCAGAGATGTTCTTTGTGAACTTGTACTCAGCACCAACACCGAAGTCAAGAGCACAGGAATTAGTTCCCTTAATGTATCCAACACCGAAAACACCAGATACTCCGAAGAGTGCATAGACATCAACAGAATCTGTGATGGAGTAAGTTCCGCGTACATAGCCACCGAAACCGACAGACTTTCTGTTCTTGGCAATATCGAAATCGAATCTAGCACCAACTGAGAGATAGTCGTTCAACTTAGCTTCAGCTCTGAGTCCAACACCACAGACAAACTTCTTACTCTCGAGGCTTGCTTTCGGTGTAGCTGTAACTGCAACACTGAATCCCTTGATAAACTTACCCTTTTCCTCAACTGCAACAGGTGCTGCAACTGGAGCAACAGGTGCTGCGACAGGAGCGTCTTCAACAGGAGTTTTTTCAACAGGAGCAACGACTGCAACTTCCTCAACTGGAGCAACTACTGCAACTGCAGTCTCTTCTTCCTCAACTGCAGCAACTGTCAGGCTGTCGATGACGAATCTAGCGTCACTCTCGAGCTGAGAAACTGCTGCAAGTACGAATGCATCGGACTGCTCAGGATAGTAGAGATAGAGGCAGTCGTCATCCATTTCGTAAGAAACATATTCTGCTTCCGGATAAGCCTCAAGGAGAAGTGCAGCAAGAGCATCAACATCACCTTCTGTAACACCCTCAGGAAGTGTGATAACAGCACAGTCGTTGTAAGCAACGATGTTGGATGTGATTCCGTTGTATGTAAAGATTGATGAGAATACAGGAAGATCTTCCTCTTCTGCAACAGGCTCGACAACTTCTTCAGCAATCACGACTTCAACATAGCCGAGGAGAGAGTCGATATAAGAAGTGAGGTCGTCATCGCACTCAGCAATGAGATAAAGTCTGTCGTAAGATGTGTCGCCAACATAGTCCTCAGGATAGTAGAGAACAAGTGTTCCATCCTCAGGAATATCATATGTGATTGCGTCAGCAAGTGAAGGATACTCTGCAACGAGGTCAGCGATGAAGCTTTCGATATCTGACTTGTAGATGTACTCAGCCGGATACTCGATTGTTGTCTTCTCGTCCTCGATTACGACCTTAGCTGTTGCGAGGTCATGGTAGTTATATGTGCAGACGATAGTTCCGTCATCAAGAATCTGGAGCTCTGCTGAATCTGCAACTTCCTCAACAGCAGCAACTGCTTCCTGAGCTGCGCTGACTGCATCTGCAATAGCAGAGATATATTCAACTGCCTCACCAGAGAGTGTCTCGACTGCTGCCTGTACTGTTTCCATAGCCTGTTCAGGATATGTTAGGTAAAGAGTGCCGTCCTTGACTTCATATGTGCATTCTGCAGCTTCCGGATAAGCCGAAAGGAGAAGAGATGCGATATTGTCGATATCTTCTTCTGTTACACCAGCAGGAACGCTGACTGTAGCATAATCGTTGTATGCGTTAATTGCAGCTGTGATTCCGTTGTATGAGAAAACTGTGCTGATTTCAGGAACTTCTTCCTCAGCAACAACTGTTTCTTCGACAACAGGTGTTTCAACAACTGTCTCTTCAACAACAGGTGCTTCAACAACTGTTTCCTCTACGACTGGAGCTTTCTCTTCAACAACTGTTGTAGTTGTAGTTGTTGTAGTAGTAGCAGCAGGAGCTGTAGTAGTAGCAGCTGGAGCTGTAGCAGTAGCAGCTGGAGTTGTAGTTGTAGTTGTTGTTGTGGTTGTAGTTGTAGCAGTTGTGCTAGCTGTAGTTGTTGTGCTGGGTGTCTCAGCCTTCTTTGAACAAGAAGCGAAACCGAAAAGCATCAAAACAGCAAGTAAAGATACAATTGCCAACTTTCCGAAACTCTTTCTTTTCATCATGTCGCCATCCTTATTTCCGATTTTTCGGAATAATTTACTCAATTAACCTGCATCTTAAACACAGGCAAGCTATATATCCATGGGAAAATCCCACCAAGCTTCTCAAATAGTGCAATTTAAAAGCATTCAAAATAGAAAAACTCAAAAATCACCCTCTTGATAATTATTACACATAAAACAGGAATTATAAAAGCAAAAAAAAGAATTTACCTTTAATAATTTCAAGTATTTTATGTGAAGTCTGAATTAAAAACTCAAGAAGATTATAAAGGTTACAAAACCTGTCAAAAATAAATCCCTCACGAAGAGGGAAATTATTCTTTGCGTTATCCAAAGCTTACGCGTTCTTCTTGATAAGCTCAGGAACCTTTGCAGCCTTACCCACTCTATCTCTGAGATAGTAGAGCTTAGCTCTTCTGACACGGCCTCTTCTAAGAACTTCAACCTTCTCGATTCTGGGTGAGTGCATCGGGAAAATTCTCTCGACACCTACGCCATAGGAAATCTTTCTGACTGTGAATGTCTTTCTGATTCCGCTGTTGTTCTTTGCAATAACGATTCCTTCGAAAGCCTGGACTCTTTCTGTTGTTCCTTCAACAATCTTGAAGTAAACCTTGACTGTGTCACCAACGTTGAAATTCTCAGCGTTTTCCTTGATCTGCTTAGCTTCTATAGCTCTGATGATATCCATATCATTCCTCTTCTTTATTATAAAGTTTTAATAAATCTTGTCGCTCTTTTATGCTGAGAGAGGCATGCGAGAGCAGATCAGGCCGGTTGAGCAGCGTTTTTTCCAGCCCCTTGAATCTACGCCATTCGGTAATATGGCTTTGATTACCGGACAATAGTACATCAGGAACTGATTTATTGCAATACACTCTAGGCCTCGTATATTGAGGATATTCCAATAAACCGTTCGAAAAGGATTCCTCGTCAAGGCTCACATCTGTTATGACACCGTCAATCAATCTGTAGAGAGAGTCGATGATGACTAGTGTTGCCGTCTCTCCGGAGGAAAGCACATAGTCCCCGATTGAAATCTCATCAGTCACATACTCCTCGAGAACACGCTGATCAAGGCCTTCGTAGTGCCCGCATATGAACACGAGCTCATCTTCCTTTGAAAGCTCCTCAGAATACTTTTGATTGAACAGCTTACCTGAAGGAGTGGGGAAAACAATTCTTTTTCCCCCGAGCGAGAGACTCTCGATGGCCTTATATAAAGGATCTGCCATCAACACCATTCCTGCACCGCCACCGAATGGCTCGTCATCTGTTTTTTTATGTATTCCTTCGGCCCACTCACGCCAATTGAGTATTCTATACTCAATAATCCCCTTCTCTACGGCCCTCTTCATTATTGAAGATGTAAAAAAAGGCTCTACCATTTCGGGAAAGAGCGTGAGTATTGTGATTTTCATAGTTCGAGTAGACCCGGATAGATTAAGTCGAGCGTATTTTTCTCGATATCTACATTATTAATATATACAGGAAGATTAGGCACAAGGTAAGTCTTGTCGTTATCAATGCGTCTTACGGAAAGAAGCACCGCCTGCCCGCCGTCTAAAGTGCATTCCACTACCCCGACCTTTTTCGAGTCGACAAGAACATCCATGTTATAGAGGTCGGCTGTATAATACTCGCCCTTCTTCAACTTCGGGGCCTTGTCCCTCTCGATGAGAAGAGTCGCCTTAGAAAGAACTCTTGCCTTCTCCGGTGTTTCGTAGCCAGAAAACCTCATTAAGAAAAGTTCTCCCTTACTTTGAACAGAGTCGATATCCAAAGTAAGCTCTTCTCCACTCAAAAGACGAACGACTGCGCTCTTGAGTTTCCTCAAGTGCGAATATTCACCCGAAAGTGAATAGACACGCAAGAACCCATCGGTCCCGTGTGTCTTACCTATCGTTGCGGTTTCAAGGAGAAGAGCCAACATCAGTCAAGAATCTCCAGTGTGGCGCGCTTGCCGTCACGAGTTGCACTAGCCGAGAGGATTGTCCTGATGGCTTTTGCGATACGGCCCTGCTTACCGATTACCTTACCGACATCAGAGGGAGAAACACGAAGTTCAAGGATTGTAGACTTACTGCCTTCAACCACGTTTACGCTTACTTCCTCAGGAACATCAACAAGGCTCTTGACCATGAATTCAACTAGTTCCTTTTCCATCTCGACACCTCCGCTTACGAAAGCTTTCTGTCGAGTGTAATTCCCTTTGAGTTGAGAAGAGTTTTGACCGTCGGTGATACTAATACACCCTTACCAATCCAAGCCTTTGCCTTATCTTCATTAAGGGTAAGCTGGTCGTTAGCTTCTACAGGTCTGTAAGTTCCAACCTCATCAATTGTCTTTGAGGAAGTAGCAATTCTGCTGTCCTGAACTACGATTCTGTAGTATGGTCTCTTCTTTGTTCCCATTCTCTTGAGTCTCATTGTTGTGCTCATTGGTTTTCTCCTTATACTACTTGAAGACTCAGACTCCGAGTTGATTCATCATCTGAGCCTGTAATTTCTTATTTGATGCAAGCTTTTTCATCAGAAGCTTACTCTTTTCAAATTTCTTAAGTAACCTGTTTACATCCCCTACACTCGTTCCCGATCCCTTTGCAATACGCTTACGTCTGCTGGGTCCAATTAAACGGTAGTTACTTCTCTCGAAAGGAGTCATGCTTCTAATAATAGCCTTCTCCATTTCGATTTCCTTGAGGTTTATATCGTCCTCGCTTATCTGGCCTTTGGCACCGGGAATCATCTCGATAAGCTTATCAATAGAGCCCATCTTCTTCATGCTCTCAAGCTGTGTCAAATAGTCCTCGAGGTCAAAGGTATTCTTGGCCATCTTACGGCTTAGGCGTTCAGCTTCCTTCTCATCGAAAGCCTCCTGAGCCTTCTCGACAAGAGATACGATATCGCCCATGCCGAGGATACGCGATGCTATGCGCTCAGGTCTGAACGGTTCGATATCCTCCATCTTTTCGCCAGTTCCGATAAACTTGATGGGCTTACCGACTACACTTCTTAGTGATAGTGCGGCACCACCACGGGTATCTGAATCGAACTTGGTGAGGATAACACCGGTAATACCAACCTTCTCTTCAAACTCTTTTGCGATGTCGACGGCACTTTGCCCTGTCATTGCGTCGGCAACAAAGAGCTTCTCATCAGGATTTGAGACCTTCGCAATGCGAGCTATCTCGTCCATGAGCTCTTCGTCGAGGTGCATACGACCGGAGGTATCTATGATGATGGTGTCAAAGAGTTCCCTCTTTGCCTTATCGATAGCCTTTCTTACAACAACAGTCGGATCTTTCTCGCCGGGTATTGTAAATACCTCAACACCTGCCTTCTCACCGAGAATACATAGCTGTTCAATTGCGGCGGGACGAACAAGGTCTGCAGCAACAAGCATTACCTTCCTGCCGTCTTTCTTTAATAGATATGCTAGCTTATGGCTCGCTGTCGTCTTACCAGAGCCCTGGAGACCCATCATAAGGATAACTGAAAGAGCATCCTTTCCCTTGAGCTTCAGTTTAGTCTCTTCTTCGCTAGAGCCGAGTAGCTCGACCATCTTATCATAGACAATCTTTGTAAATTGCTGTCCAGGGTCTACGGAGTTGAGAACCTTCTCGCCCAGGGATTCCTCAATTGTCGAGTTGACGAAACGCCTTACGACACGCAAATTGACGTCGGCGTCAAGAAGCGCTTCTTTAATCTCGTCAACGGCATCACGTATATTCTTTTCGCTGATTTTGCCCTTACCTGATAGGGTCTTCACAATAGATGTAAACTTACTGCTGATACTGTCAAACATATTTAATCCACACTTCTTCTTTCAACTGTCTTTTATACATTATTATTCTTCAATTGGTCAATTAAGAGCGCTTATTTCTTTCGCCCTTCCTCATCGAACTCGACTTCGCTTCCCTCGTCATTGAGTATTCTCGGCTGACCCTCGATTGATGCAATACGATAAGAAACAGCAGTACTGACTCCGGCCTCCATCTGAGAGACACCAAGCATTGCATTGCCTCCCGTAACGGTATGGGTGTTGTGCGTGATAATAATAAACTGGCTGTCGCGTGCAAAATCCTGAAGAACATCGAGAAAGTACCCGATATTCCTATCGTCGAGAGCAGCATCTATCTCATCGAGTATGCAGAACGGCGAGGGTTTAACCTGGTAAGTTGCAAATAGAAGTGCAACGGCCGTCATACTGCGCTCTCCTCCACTTAATAGAGAGAGTGTCGACATGCTCTTTCCAGGGGGCTGTGCAAGAATTTCGATTCCGCTTGTGAGTACATCATCGGGCTCTGTTAGGCTCAGCTCTGCCCTTCCTCCTCCGAAGAGGCGCTTGAACATAGCCTGGAAATTGTCGCTTATCTCCTTATAGGACTTGAGGAACATCTCCTTTGATTTATCGAGAATCTCACCAAGAACAGACTCCATATCTTCCTTGGCCTTGTTGTAGTCGTCAAGTTGCTTTGAGTAGAACTTGTACTGGTCCTCCGCCTGATCAAACTCATCCTTAGCGGCATGGTTTATGTTGCCCAGTAACCTTATTTCATTATTAATTGAGTCGAACTCCTTCTTGAGCTGAGTCTCCTCTGGCATTTCTGGAAGTAGTCGCTCTTTGAACTCATTGAGATTACGGGCATATGTTTCATAGAATGACGTGAAAATTGCCTCGATATCACTCTGGCATTTTTCCTTGTACATCTTTGCCTGTAATGCGTCACTTTCTGCTTTGTTTATGTTCTCTATGAGTTTTTCCTTCTCCTCACGCTTTGAGTTGAGGGACTGGAATTTCTCCCCTACAAGGCTGTTAATATCTCTCAGCTTTTCATTGAGAGACGTCAGGTTTTTCTTGCTTTGAGCTATCTCTGCATTCTTTGCTTCAATTTTATCTGCAACTTCATATAGCCTTTTATTTGCTATCTCGGCCCCGTCTCTCTCGTCCTCGAGGTCAAGTTCACGTTTAAGAATACTCTCCGAGAGTCTCTTGATGTTTTCCTTGTTGTTCTCAATTGCAGCCTTGAGGGATGCACTTACTTCCCTGAGTGATATAATCGTTTCCTGTAGTGTCGTGCTGTCGTTTTCGCGGCTTGTTATCTGGACTCTTGCGCCCTCTATCGTCTTACGGTTATTGATGATGATATCTCTTGCGCTGTCCTCCCTCTCGACGATTCCCCTCTTACGGCTGACAAGTCCTTCCGGGGAAAGGATTGTATGTATGACGGGAGGAATCGAGAGCTTGAAATCCTCGTAAAGGGACGAAAGAAGATTTACTGCAGACGTAAGTTTCGAATAGTCCTTGAGAGCAATGGATGATGAGTAATCAACGCCCTCGGGGAGGGAGGAGAGGAAAGAAGACCTGTCGGAAAGTAGAGAAAGTATATTCTCGAGTTCCTTCTTCACCTTATTGTCGCTCTCTTCATAACGGCGTGATGAGTATTCGGTTCCCGTGTTCTCATCAACTTCCTTTATAAGTGATTCTATAACTGCTTTTAGCTCTTCACTGAGCGCTTTAAGCTCATCGTCGAGGTTTGACGAGCTCTCCTCGGCTTTTCTTATCGTTTCGTTGAGGGAAGCTATTTCACGCCTAGTGTCAGCGAGGGTCTTTTCAGCATACTCTGTCTGGCTGTTCTTCTCCTCGAGTCTTTCTTCAAGTGACTCAAGGGACTCCGAATAAGACTCCATCTCATCCTTTGTTCGCGCTATCTCATCCTCCATATCGGAGCATCTTTTCTTACTTGACTCGTATTTATCAAGGTATTCCTTGTAGTTTTCCCTCAATAACGAGACAGTCTCGCTTCCCGATGAGATTTTAGCCTCGCACTTTCCGATTTCAATTTCGAGGTTTTTCGATTTATCCTGGTACTCGCTCAGTTCATTTGAAGATGAAGAGATAAGAGTGTCATATTCCCCAAGATTCTCCTTGAGTTCCACAGCCTTTCTGTTGGACTCAACTTCGGTACTTTCCCACTTATCTTTAAGTTTAAGAAAGGTATCGACCCTGATAAGCTTCATATCGACATCAAGGTAGAACGCCTTGTCCTTCAACTCCTGCCACTTGAGGGCCTTCTCCGCCTGACTCTTTGTGCGATCGTAGGTGCGTTTGACTTCCCTCAGAACAGTATTGAGTTGATTTATATTCTCTTCGGCCCTGTCGATTCTATTCTTTGCCTCATTGCACTTCACCTTGAAGCGTGATATCCCGGCAGCCTCCTCGAAGATATATCGCCTGTCCTCAGGCTTATTTGAAAGTATCTGGTCAATCTTACCCTGTTCAAGGATTGAGTAGGCGCTCTTACCGACTCCCGTGTCCATGAAGAGTTCCTTTATATTCTTCAACAAGCACCTCTGTCCGTTGAGGTAATACTCCCCTTCTCCGTTACGGAAGAGGCGGCGCTTGATTACTATTTCAGGTACATCAGTCTGTAGGCTTCTGTTTTCGTTGTCGATTGTGAGTGTGACTTCGGCCATCTGACTGGGCTTACGGGTTTCAGTTCCAGAGAAGATGACATCGTCCATACGGGAAGCCCTGAGTGTCTTTGTTGACTGCTCGCCAAGAACCCACTTGATGGAGTCCACTATATTCGACTTACCGCAACCGTTCGGGCCGAGAAGCGATGTTATGCCGTCGGTGAAATCTATATGTGTCTTATCTGCAAAACTCTTGAAGCCGTTGAGTTCAAGGGACTTTAAAAACATCCTCTCTCCTTGAAAAATAATCGGCCTAAGTATATAAGAAAATGAGGCATTATGGAAGTTGAACTTTTTAACTATGAGGAAAATGAAAATACAGTAATCTGCGGCACCGATGAAGCGGGACGTGGCCCCCTTGCTGGGCCTGTAGTTGTTGCATCGGTCATCCTTCCTTCCTCCTTCCCCTTCTCCCTTCTCAACGACTCAAAGAAAATGAGCGAGAAAGAGCGAGAAGAAGTTGAAGTCGTTATCAAAGAAAAGGCAATTTGCTACTCAATTAAAAGGATTCCCCATACCGTTATTGATAAAATCAACATCCTCAACGCATCACTTTTGGGAATGAAACTCACAGCGGAGGAAATATACTCATCCCACCCATTTTCAATTCTCCTCTGCGACGGCAACAAAACCCCGAATGTTCAATTCCCTGTCGAAGCAGTCGTCAAGGGGGACAGCAAAATCCACGAGATTATGGCGGCAAGTATTCTCGCTAAAACAGAGAGGGACAGAATCATGAAACTGGCTTCCCTCAAGTGGCCAGAATACGGCTTTGAGCGCCATAAGGGCTATCCGACGGAGGAGCACTACGCAGCAATAGAAAAATACGGCCCCTGCCCCATACACCGTTTGTCCTTCCGTCTCTACAAGGAAAAGAAGGAAAAATCAGAGCCGACTCTCTTTTGAGAAATTTGAAAATCCTAGTTGACTTTTATTTTCTCTTTTTCTACCATTCTTTCTGTCATGCGACTGTGGTATAATGGCTATTACCTCAGCCTTCCAAGCTGAAGATGCGGGTTCGATTCTCGTCGGTCGCTTAGCTCCTTAAGTGGAGCATTTTTTATTGCCTTTTTTTAGTCAAAGAAAGAAAAGGGAGGCAGAATTAACTGTCTCCCCGAGTAGAATTATGCCCACTTATTATTTTGTGTGTTCAGCTTCAAACTTCTTCAAGAAGTCAACAAGAGCGACAACACCTTCCTTCGGCATTGCGTTGTAGATGCTAGCCCTCAGGCCGCCGACAGACTTATGACCCTTGAGGTTATCGTATCCTGCCTTCTTTGTAGCAGCGACGACTTCAGCATCGAGCTCTGCAGACTCTGTGACGAACGGAACGTTCATGAGAGATCTGAACTCCTTCTCAACTGTTCCCTTGAACATCTTTGAGGAATCGAGGAAGTCATACATAACCTTTGCTTTGTCGATATTCATCTGGTTCATGACTTCCAATCCGCCGAGGTCTCTCAGGTACTTGAATACCTTGCCACAGCAATACATAGCCCAGCAGTTAGGTGTGTTGTACATACTGTCGTTGTCAGCATGTGTCTTGTACTGGAGATAAATCGGGAGGTCGGTAAGATCATCACGAATTAAATCCTCTCTGATGATGACGACAACCATGCCCGCAGGACCGACGTTCTTCTGTACGCCTGCATAGATGAGGCCGTAGTCAGAAACGTTGCACGGGCGGGAAAGGAACATTGAGGACTGGTCAGATACCAATATATGTCCTTTTGTATTCGGAAGCTTGTTCCATGTAACACCGTGAATTGTCTCGTTCTCGCAGATATATACATAGTCTGTATCTTCAGGGATATCCAAATCTGAGCAGTCAGGAATATATGTGTAGTTCTTGTCCTTGCTTGATGCTGCGACAATGACTTCTCCGCACTTCTTTGCTTCAGCGATTGCCTTCTTCGACCATGCACCTGTTTCGATGTAAACAGCCTTGCCGTTCTTCATGAGATTCATAGGAATCATTGAGAACTGGAGTGTTGCACCACCCTGGATGAAGAGGACTTTGTAGTTTTCCGGAATGCCCATAAGCGCCCTGAGGTCTTTTTCAGCGTTGTCCAGAATTTCCTGGAAGACCTTCGAGCGGTGGCTCATCTCCATAACACACATGCCGCTTCCGCGGTAGTTCATCATCTCATCCCTTATTTCTTCCAGTACCGGCTCCGGCATCATAGCAGGACCTGCCGAGAAATTGAATGTACGTCCGTATTTCATTTTTCTACCTCTTTGATAATTGATGTATTAATAATTTCTCACATGTTCGCTTACTATGCAACAATTCTTTTGAAAAACAAAGTAAAATTTATTAATTTTTATCGATACATTAAATATTATTGCTCAATTTTCTCATATGCTCATTATTTTTAAAGCTACTCTGAAAACCATCCATCTTGAAGATGATAGAACTAAGTATTATCATCAGACAATCAAATATTACGGAGGGCCCAAAGATGGGAGAGCGCGGAGAAGTCTTTTCAACTAAGCTTGTCAAAAACGACAGAACTTACTTTTTCAATGTAAAGGAAAATGTCTACGGAGATTTGTATCTCAATATAGTAGAGTCTAGGCCTACAGATGTAGAGGGAAAGTTCCTCAGGCAGTCAGTTATTGTCTATCAGGAAGATCTTGGAGAGTTTTTGAATGAATTCCAGAAGACACTCGACTACGTCAAGGTTCATGGAACAAAGAGAAGCGAAAGGCTAAAAAAATAGTATGGATAAAGCTTCCTTCTACTCGCGTTATGCAGATGTAATTCTTTACTCTGCCCTCAAAATCAAAGAGGGTGATGTCCTATCGATAAACACCGAAGAGGAAGACTATGCCTTTGCACGTCTCATTGCCGAGAAAGCGAAAGCGATTACGGGTAACGGAAGCTATATACAACTACTTAAGAATGGAAGGATTATTGAAGAATTTGATATTCTCTCGCCCTTCCCGCTTGAGAAAAAACCGACTCTTTTTCTCCACCTCACCTATTTCAATAGAAAGGATGACTTGAAGGAAAGAGCACTCTTTGAAGCAAGGGAATTACAAAACTACGGACTATTAAGCGACCCCCTCGGTAATCCCGACCCGTCACTCCCGTTCGTCACATCATACCTACCGTCCCCTCTCTGGGACGAGAAGATGCTCTCTCTCGATGATGAGAAGGAGTCGAGAGCACTGCTTTCTTCCATATTATCCCTTGAGGAAGAGGACTATCTCGAAAGAAACGATGTCAGGCACGAGAATCTATTATATAAGACAAAAGTTTTAAATGAACTTGAAATAAAGAAATGTAGAATTACAGGAGACAACGGGACAGATATTACCTTCTCTTTTCTTCCCTCTTCAAAGTTCTACTCATCCTATTCATCAACACTTACAAAGAGGTTTTTCTCTCCCTATATCTTCGCATCCGACATATTCCGTCTCATTGACCCGAAGAGTGTCTCGGGCTGGATTAACATCACCCGCCCTGTTGTTCTATGGGGTCGTGAAATAAGAAATCTCTCACTCTACTATGAGGATGGAATACTCAAGGATGTAAGGGCGGACAAACTCACAAAAGAGTTCTTCGATTTATACCTCGAGCAGGATCGGAATGCCTCCCTTGTCAGCATGCTCACATTAAGCGAAAATTCAACCCCGCTCTCTCAGGAGGAACTAACATATATACCCGAGCTCGATAGGATGCGAACCGTATCCCTCACACTTGGAGGCCCAAAGGGTGAAGCAGTGAAAGAGGAAAACGAAGAAATGACCGTCGACTCCATTGTCTCCATCGCCCTCCCAATCGGAGACGAGAGCACTATCATCAGCGCGCTCACAAAAGACGATGAAGAAATTGAATTATACACGGACGGTTATATCAACGAAGAGTTTTAGTTAAGCGATGCTATGAGCCCCAGTCCCTTGAGGGTGATTAACGAATCGAGCTCGTTTATTCGGGGAATTATTTTAGATATCGTAGCACTAAGACCACCTGTTGCCATAACATAGAGCTTCTCCCCTATCTCTTTCTCAGTTTTTTCAATCATCCTCTCAACGAGTCCCGCATACCCTTCCATAATTCCTGCTCTTATACTTGTCATACTGTCGCGCCCGAGAACCGTATCTGGAAGCTTAAGTTCAACTTGCGGTAGCTGTGCCGTTGCCCCGAAGAGGGAGTTGACGGCAGTAACAAGACCCGGGGCAATTGCGACGCCGAGAATTTCGCCTTTACTGTTGACTGTCGAGAAAGTAAGTGCAGTCCCGAAATCGACAACCATGACATTCTCTTCTTTCTTATGAGAATGAGCGTAGGCAAGGTTACAAAGAAGGTCTGATCCGAGCTCCAAAGGAATGGACTCTTTTATAAGCCCTGTTTCAACATCGTGGTTCACCATTATGGGATTTATGTCGAAAAGGCGATGCATTATCTTTTCAATACTTCGCGTAAGAAAAGGAACGACGGAGCTGATAATGATTTTATCAACATCATTCTTCTCGATTCCCGCCTCATGGAAGAGGGAGAGGAATATTACATAATATTCATCCCCCGTCTTCTTTGTATCTGTAAAGATTCTGAAGGGCTTAGTGAATACCCCATCCTTTTCTGCAGCAACTACGATATTTGTGTTTCCTATATCTACAGCAACAACCATTAGATTACAACCACCTCTTTTCTACCCTCGTAAGCCTTTTCACGCTTAGCCTTGACGTCCTCGTCAACAAGGTAATCATCAAAGTTTTCAATCTTGTCGATGATTCCTTTGGGAGTAAACTCGATTATACGATTAGCGAGGCTCGAAACAAACTGATGGTCGTGAGAATTAAAAAGGAGGACGCCTTTGAAATCAATTAGGCCGTTGTTTAGTGCCTGAATGGACTCGAGATCGAGGTGTGATGTGGGCTCGTCGAAGATCATGCAATTAGCGCCTTCGAGCATCATCTTAGCTAGCACTACCCTGACTCTCTCACCACCCGAGAGTACTCCGCAGTCCTTCAATGCTTCGTCTCCCGTAAAGAGCATACGACCCAGGAACGATCTGACGTAGTTGTCATCATCTTCCTTGCTGTATTGCTGGAGGTATTCCGTCATCGTAATACCCTCGCCGAACATGCGGGAGTTATCTTTCGGGAAATATGAAAGAGATGTAGTAACACCCCATGTGTAGCTACCCTCGTCAGGCTCCATCTCCCCGCTGATAATCTGGAAAAGGACTGTTTTTGCATAGTGGTTGGGGCCGACGAATGCAACCTTCTCCCCGGGATTGATGATAAGCGAAAGATTATCGAGCACCTTTTCGCCGTCAATCGTCTTCGAGATATTCTTAATCTCAAGAACATTCTTTCCGATTTCCCTGTTGGGTTTGAATGCAACATACGGGAACCTTCTAGAGGACGGTTTGATATCATCAATGGTGAGTTTGTCGATAAGCTTTTTGCGGCTTGTTGCCTGTTTTGCCTTTGCAACGTTTGATGAGAAGCGCTGGATGAATTCCTTGAGCTCGGCAATCTTCTCCTCCCTTCTCTTCTTTTCGTCCTTCATCTGCTTGGCTGCAAGCTGTGATGACATATACCAGAAGTCGTAGTTACCGACATATAGCTGGATGCGGCCGAAGTCTATATCACAAATGTGGGTACATACGGTGTTTAAAAAGTGTCTGTCGTGAGAGACAACAATGACAGTGTTGTTGAAATTCTCGAGGTAATCTTCAAGCCAATGAATTGATTCAAGGTCAAGGTGGTTTGTAGGCTCATCGAGAAGAAGGATATCTGGGTTACCGAAAAGCGACTGTGCAAGAAGTACCCTTACCTTGAGGTTATCTTCAATTTCGCTCATCTTCTTCTCGTGGAGTGGAACCGGTATTCCAAGTCCATCGAGCATCTGAGATGCCGTTGCTTCAGCCTCCCAGCCCCCGAGTTCACTGAACTCTCCCTCGAGCTCCGCAGCTCTTATTCCATCCTCCTCGGAGAAATCCTCCTTGGCGTAGATTGCGTCCCTCTCCTGCATTACATCATAGAGGTGCTTATAGCCCATGATAACGGTATCGATTACCCTGTAATCATTATACTGGAAGTGATCCTGCTTTAAGGTTGCAAGTCTCTCTCCGGGAGTTACGATGATTTCACCGGTATCAGGTTCGATTTCTCCGCTTAATATCTTCAAAAATGTAGATTTACCGGCGCCGTTTGCCCCTATAATCCCGTAGCAGTTTCCAGGTGTGAACTTCAGATTGACTTCTTTGAATAAAACCTGTGTCCCGTAAGACAGAGAAACATTGGAAGCTGTAATCATTATCTATTTTCCTCCGACAAGAAAAAAGGCAACGTAAACGTTGCCCAAGTTTAGTCCCTAGCAGAATCGAACTGCTATTTAGAGACTGAGAATCTCCCGTCCTAACCGTTAGACGAAGGGACCAATTCCACTGGGATGAAGGGATTCGAACCCCTAAAGGCAGAACCAGAATCTGCAGTGTTACCATTACACCACATCCCAATAAACGACAAGAAAGACAATAAAGAAAATCAGATAAAGTTGCAATACCTTTTATGAAATTTCTCTAATTTTTGAACGCCTTCACACGCGCCGATGCACTGAGGGTATCTGTGTCTCTATAGCCGTCAGAAAGGTATTTGTAGCCAAGTCCCGCAATCATCGCGCCGTTGTCTGTACAGAGCTTGAGGGATGGAAATGTTACTGTATAGCCACCCTTCTCGAGTTCTTTGAGCTCCTTTCTTAAAAGTGAGTTTGCAGCAACACCTCCGCCTGCACTAACTCTCTTAAGTCCCGTATCTTTAAGTGCAAGCTTCACCCTCTTCATTAGTATACCGACAGCCTGACGCTGGAAGGATGCAGCAATGTTCTCGATAGTGTCCTCAGCGCCCTCAGCCTTGAACTGGTCCTTCTGATTGATAACTGCTGTCTTAAGTCCCGAGTATGACATATCGTAGGGATGTTTATCCCTGTCGAGTGTCGGGCCGGGGAAGAGGAAAGCATTACTGTCGCCACTTTTACTAAGCCTATCGATGACAACTCCTCCGGGATATCCCATCTCATAAAACTTGGCAACCTTATCGAAAGCCTCGCCTATTGCGTCGTCAATCGTTGTCCCAAGTACCTCGACATCCTTATATGAGTCGACACGACATATAACGGTGTGTCCTCCCGATACAAGAACACCCAGATACGGGTATTCAAGTGGATTCTCTATCTGAGAAGCATATAGATGTGCCCTTATGTGGTCTATTCCTATATACGGCACGCCGAGAGCTTCGGCAAAGCCTTTGGCAAAGTTGACGCCGACAAGAAGAGACCCCAGGAGTCCCGGGCGTGATGTTACAGCAACTGCGTCAATATCTTCATTTTTGAGTCCCGCTTGCATTATTGCAGCCTTAACAACCTGTGCTATCCACTCGGTGTGGAGGCGGGAAGCCAGCTCCGGCACAACCCCCTGATAGGGTTTATGGAGCTCAATCTGCGTTGCAATTACATTACTCATTATCTCCCTGCCGTCTTTGACAACAGCTGCAGAGCATTCGTCACAGCTTGTTTCAATACCCAGTACAATCATATTTCGTCACCTTCTAATGCATCAACAACATAAAAACCTGAGACATTCATTATGAGATTTATCTCCTCAGGCGTTAGTCCGCTCTCAAAGAGGTAGTTATACACCTTCACATTCCACGGCATCCCGACAAGGGCCCCTTCCTTCGAACGTTTTACAAGATCAGAGTAATAAGCATTATTTAAATTGAGCGCATTCTGCTCAAGGTTTTCTATTTTAATCTCTTCCATAGATAATACCTCCACAAGTATTGAGAAGATAATAAAAGATTAATCCAAAATCAAATTAAGTAAAAGAGCAAAAGGAATTTTCACCTTCTGCTCTTTTAATAAAGAAAAATCTTTTCTTTAGTGCTGTTCATAATTTTGTTCTTGGGTTATATTCTCCTTAGCGCCAGAATAGCTCAGTTGGCAGAGCGACACCCTCGTAAAGTGTAGGTCATGGGTTCGACTCCCATTTCTGGCTCATTTTTTACGCCCTCATTCCTCCTTGCACACAAAGAAGACAAGGCAGAATCCCATAATAAAAGTAATAATCGAAAGAACAAGTCTCCAACCTGACTCAAGAGGAGGAAACACCTCCGGAACTGATCCAATCATGAAGCCCAGGATTATTGGGAAGGTAACACTCGGGGCCTTCTCCATACTCTTCTTGAGTAATCCTGTAAGTAAGAACACTCCGATAACAACACCGATTGCAAGTGGAATAAGAGGCAAGAATTTCAAAGTCGAGAGGCAATTGATTATGCCTTCATAGAGCCCCAGGACGACAAGTAGATATGTAGTCGATATTCCGGGAAGGACAAAGCCGATAGATACAAGAACGCCACAAAGTATCTGGTAGAAGTAATTACTCTCCCCTATTGCTATCATATCTTTCGGAATGTAGCCAATAAGAAGAACACATACTATTCCTATAGCAGCAAAGAAAAGGCACGGCCAGTTCTTCTTATTTATTTCACTTTTCCTGACAATGAGAGGAATCGAGCCGACAACAGCACCGATGAAGAAGAACATGACAATGGAGTAGAAATTCTCCAATAGGTATGAAAGCAAGGGAGACGCAGATACAGCTCCAAGTAAACCACATGAGCCACAGATAAGAAGGTAGATGAATGCTTTCTTGAAGTTCTTCGTCAAAAGCTCTGGCACTGCAGATATCAAACGGTCGTAGAAACCAAGTATCATAGCCATCGAGCCACCGGAGACTCCCGGGACTGTCATTGTCGCACCAACTACATAAGACTTAAGAGCATCAGGAAGTAAAATCTTCTTGTTATTTTCCATATAAAAACTCCAGTTAATAATATAAATAAACCGCATGAGCGGTAGGATGAGTTAATCCCCGGGTGAAGAGTATATAGAAAATGAAATTCTATTGATAGATAACACCGGATGAAAGACGAAAAAAAATACGGCGAAGATAAAAATCCTCACCGCATTAATTACAAATAAGTATTTTTACTTACTGACTTTGATTGCAGCCTGTGCAGCAGCAAGGCGTGCTACCGGCACACGGAACGGAGAACATGATACGTAATCAAGTCCTGCGCCTTGGCAGAATTCGATAGTCTTCGGGTCTCCTCCATGCTCACCGCAGATACCCATCTTCATGTCGGGTCTTACACTGCGCCCGAGTCCCACAGCCATCTTCAGGAGCTTACCGACTCCTCCTGCATCAATTGTTGCAAACGGATCGTAATCATAGAACTGCTTGTCGGGGTCGTTGACGTAGTGAGTAAGGAAGGAAGCCGAGTCATCACGCGAGAAACCGCATGTCATCTGTGTCAGGTCGTTTGTACCGAATGAGAAGAACTCTGCGCTACCTGCAATCTCATCAGCTGTGAGTGCTGCACGCGGAACCTCAATCATCGTTCCAATCTGATAAGGAATAACGAGGTTCTGCTCCTCGAATACCTTCTCAATTTCATCAACTGCATTCTTCCTACAATAGTTGAATTCCTTCCAGATGCCTACAAGCGGAATCATGATTTCAGGATGAACCTTGAAGCCCTTTCTCTTTGTGTTGATTGCAGCTTCCATAATAGCCCTTACCTGCATTCTCAAGATTTCAGGATAAACAACTGCGAGTCTGCAGCCTCTGAAGCCGAGCATCGGGTTGAACTCGTGGAGTGCGTTGCACTTGCGGGCAATCTCCTCTGCGCTGATTCCCATCCTGAGTGCCATCTCATGACGTGATGTATGGTCATTGGGTAAGAATTCATGAAGCGGCGGGTCGAGAAGTCTGATTACAACCGGTAGTCCGTTCATAGCCTCGAAAATACCCTCGAAGTCGCTTCTCTGCATAGGAAGTAATTCGTTGAGTGCACTCTCTCTTGCTCTTGTGTTATCTGCAAGAATCATCTTACGCATCGAGAAGATACGGTCGCCCCCGAAGAACATGTGCTCTGTTCTACAAAGTCCCACACCCTCGGCGCCAAGTGCAATAGCCTGTCTCGCATCCTTCGGTGTGTCGGCATTGGTTCTGACGCTCATTGTCTTTATTTCATTGACATACTCCATGAGCTTCTTGTAGTTCTGATAAAGAAGTGACTCGCTTTCATTCATGCTTCCTTCAAGAACCTGCATGATTTCACTTGGTTTGACGGCAATCTTCTGCGCGTATACGTTACCCGTAAAGCCATCGATAGCCATGTAATCACCTTCTGTGAGTGTCTTACCATTGACTGTGAGCGTCTTCTTGGGCTCGTTTACTGTGATATCTGAGCAGCCTGATACACACGGGCATCCCATACCGCGAGCAACAACTGCAGCGTGGCTTGTCATACCGCCACGGCATGTTACGATACCCTTACTTACAGCCATTCCCCCGATATCTTCAGGGCTTGTCTCAACTCTTACAAGAAGAACATCCTTACCCTCTTTAGCTGCACTCTCTGCATCCTTTGCATTGAAGTAAATCTGACCACATGCTCCGCCGGGTGACGCATTGAGACCCTTAGCGTCTGGTGTAATGCCCTGGTCTCTTATAACCCTGTTGTCGAGAATAGGAGCAAAGAGTTTATTGAATTCACTAGCTGGAATTCTTTCGACAGCTGTTTTCTTGTCGATGAGTCCTGCTTCTACCATTTCAACCTGGCTTCTGATCCAGCTGAAGATACTTCTTTTACCGTTACGGGTCTGAAGCATGTAGAGCTTACCTTCCTGGATTGTGAACTCCAGATCCTGCATATCGTGATAGTGCTTCTCGAGTGTGTCTCTAATATCACAAAGTTCCTTGTAAGCGTCGGGATTAACCTTCTCGAGTGTGGAAATCGGCTGTGGTGTTCTGATACCTGCAACAACATCCTCACCCTGTGCGTTCATAAGATACTCACCGAAGAATCTGTTCTCGCCTGTGGACGGGTCACGAGTAAATGCAACACCTGTGCCGCTTGTCTCACCCATGTTACCGAATACCATGGCCTGGACGTTGACAGCAGTTCCAAGTAGACCACGAATATCATTCATCATTCTGTACTTGATAGCTCTTTCGTTGTTCCAGCTCTTGAATACGGCATCAATTGCCTTGAAAAGCTGGTACTCGGGGTCTTCGGGGAACTCCTCGCCTGTGTTCTTCTTGTAGATAATCTTGTAGCGCTTGATGACTTCCTTAAGGTTTGCAACATCAAGCTCTGTATCGAATGTCTTTCCGTTCTCGTCCTTTACTGACTGAAGTGCATCTTCGAACTTTGCGTGCGGTACACCCATTACGACGTCACCGAACATCTGGATGAAACGGCGGTAGCTATCCCAAGCAAAACGCTCGTTGCCTGTCTTCTGGATAAGTGCTTCAAGAGAGTCGGGGTTGAGCCCGAGATTGAGAACAGTGTCCATCATACCCGGCATTGACTGAGCTGCTCCCGAACGTACAGATACGAGAAGCGGGTTCTTCTTGTCGCCGAGCTTAGCGCCCATCAGCTCTTCGAGTCTCTTGAGGTTATTAAGTACTTCATCCTTCATTCCGTTGGGGTATGAACCATTGTGTTTATCGAAGAAGTCACAAGCTTCTGTTGTAATTGTAAATCCAGGAGGCACAGGTAGTCCGATTGATGTCATTTCGGCAAGGTTTGCTCCCTTTCCTCCCAGAAGATTCTTCATGTCACTCTTTCCTTCAGCTTTTCCTTCACCGAAGAAATACACGTACTTTTTTTCTTCCATAATAATTTCCCTAATTCAATAAGTTTTGATTTTTTAAATGCCAGAATATGTTACAAGTAAAACATTCATCGGTCAATGTAAATTTTAATAAAGGGAGTATAAATTTAATTGATACAAAGAAAAAGATATCGTAAAAACGCAGTTTTCACAAATAATGCAAACCCAATACTTTTGAGATAAAACTCAAAAAAAATGAGGAGTGATTAATTATACATTAAAACACTCCCCTATTATTTTCTATATATGATTAAATTGCATTGTAGTACTTAATCCCCATATCTTCGCCCGACTTTCTCAATTTCTCGAGTGCGTTGCGCTCAATCTGTCTGATTCTTTCCTTTGTCAGGTTATATTCCTTTCCTATTTGACTGAGGCTCATCGGGTCCTGAGAGTTGAAGCCGAAACGCTTTTCGATGATATCTCTTTCCTTGTCACTCAGAACACTCAAAAGGCTTTCGACATCCTTACTCATCATATGGTTGATCATCATGCCTTCAGGGTTTTCGCCTTCGTCGGAGATGAAGAGCTCAAGGGACGAATCGTCGTCGCCGTTATCGCTACTCTTCAAAGGAGAATCGAGACTAACCATTTCCTTTGTAATATCAAGAAGATTCTTAACTGTATCGACGTCGATGCCACTCTCAGCTGCAATTTCTTCCGGACGAGGAAAAGAATTACCCTTCGCAATTAATTCATTCTTAGCCTTCATGATTGTGATGAGCTCGTTCGAACGATTCAACGGAAGGCGAACAGGTCTTGACTGCTCGGCAAGTGCCTTGAGTATGGACTGTCTGATCCACCATACAGCATAGCTTATAAAGTGATATCCCTTCTCGGGTTCATACTTATCAACAGCTGTCATGAGGCCGATGTTTCCCTCATCAATCAAGTCCTCGAGAGCGAGTCCCTGACCGCGGTATTTCTTTGCAACGCTGACAACAAAGCGAAGGTTGCTCGATACGATTTTATCCCTTGCCTTCTTGTCGCCATTCTTTGCACGTACGGCAAGTTCATACTCTTCTTCATAGCTCAGAAGTGGAATTTTATCGATTGCCTCAAGATATGAGGAGAGGACCTCGTTATCTGATGTGTACATTGAATTGGACTTTTTCATTGCTTTCTCCTTGCTGATTACAATAATGCAAGGACTGTGCCAAACTAATTCATTTCATTATACAATAAATAATTAACATTAAATATACTTTATAAAGATAAGATTAATTTTGTGTCTATTTGATACACCAAGCCCAAAAGTCACTCAATTAGAGTCATTTTGCTACACAGCTCTTCTTTTCGCTTCTTTCTGTTTCATTTTGACACGGAAAGACTATCTCAACAGATTCCAGGATGTTGATTCTTCCATCCCTTGATATTGGGATTTCCGAGTCTTCGATATCTTTCACAGTCTCATCGTAGACACTCTCAATCAGGTCGGAAACCATATCGCCTTCCCCCAGTCCCAGTTGATAATTCCTTTTCTCAACAAGGTAAGTTGCTAGTTGATAGCGGTAGAAAGCAAGAAATTCCTTTGTCTTATGGCCGAGCGGAGTGAATATCGAGCAATAAAGTTCAAAAGCCTCCTTAAGCCTGTTTGCCTTTACTGCCTTCAGTGCACTTACATACACATCTCTTCTTCCGTTTTCCATAATTCCATTCACCTAATCTACACATTAAGATAACAACAACATAGAAATCGACAAGGGGAAAATATCCTTTCTCTCATATTTTCTTACAAAAAAACTGCAACCTTGACCCTTAAGGCCTTGATTGCAGTTGTTTCTTATTTTCAACCTTTATTCTATTTTCAAAGTAGTATAATAAAGATTAATTTCCATAAAATCCTTCAATTCTATTTTTTTGCCTTTCAAATTTTCATTGTTGAGAGTAACATTCCAGACATTTATTCCTTCGAACTTGTATGTCTTGCCGTCCCTTCCAGTTACAGTAAATGTATCACCTGTGCCTTCAAAATATTGTGTTTCTGTTTTTCTCTCTATTTCTTTGTAATAGTTATCCAAAGAGTCAATGGCCCCTTCTTTATTGTACTCGAAAGCATGGAAAAATATAACTAAAGGTCTAACTCTTTTGCACTTCGTACATGTACAGGTGTCATTCTCATTTCTAGAATAATATTCCGTTGTGTGTTCTTCAGGTATATAGAACTCCATATGCAAATCCTCATCACAATTTGTCGGAACATAATGACAACTTGTATATACATCAATATTTAAATATCCAGAAGAATCAATAGATTTCATTTTATGCGTAGTATGAACATTATTGGATACTTTAGTGTGTTTAATGTTGTATTTCACCCCAGTATCCGGATTTGTAAATGAAGCTACTATAACATTATAAGCATCTCCATCCAAAACATTCATTTCAGTTGTTTCTTCTACAGATATCTCAGTGCTATCTTCCATATACGTATATGTATAAGTAAGTATTATTGATGCTAATTCAGATTCTGCATCGGTAAATTTTAATTTAAATTTAAATTCCTGCTGTCCTTCCAAAACAAATTTGCCATCATGTATTGTATATACTTCAAGAATAGCAGTCCCAGCTGATTCATCAAATGATAATGTTTCAATACACTTGTAACCGTATGTTTCAAATTCCTCACTTATCCAATATCCTGTAAGTGGCTCAACACCTTCTTCTGCGTATTCTGTTTTACCGGTAAATTTATTGCATGCCGAGCAGAATTGTGCTTTGTAACTTTTCTTTGTGAGGTATGAGTCATATCTCCACGACAAACTCTCTTCAGGATGATTGTTCGCATTCTTATCGATAGTCGTCTCTACACTCTTGTTACATATTGAACAGGTAGATGTTGCATCACCTCCTTTAACGCATGTTGCTGGAGTATTGATAGTTACTTTATTAGTGTGCTTTTCCTTAGTCTCTGCATCTGAGTGCCCGCATGTAGCATCATGCCAGTGGTATTCATCGTCCGAAGACCAACTGTTAGCAAACGAATGACCTTTCTTCGGGATAGTCACAGAATAGGAATAATCACATGATGTGCATTTGTATGTTGTCTTTCCGTCCTCTGTACAGGTTGCATCAGTAGTCACACCGTTCCCATAACTATGCTTAGTTTTGCCCTTGATCTCGGTTGTATGTTCACATGTAGGTTTATACCAATGGTAAGTTTCGTCAGAAGATAATTCCTTTTCATAAGTGTGAACATGATCAGATGTTCCCGTTTTAACAATATTTTTCTTTCCACAAGCGGTACAAGTATAAGTCTTCTCGCCTTCTTCAGTTGCAGTTGCTTCTTTCGATACAACGCCTTCATCATATGTATGTTTTATCTTCTCTTCGGCATCAGTATGACCGCACTCTGTTGCATGCCAGTGGTGATTATCATCAGAAGTCCATTCAGTAGAGAAGACATGCTTATGTTTTTCAATTACCTCTTTCTTCTCGTAACCGCAGACAGAACACGTATACGTACACTCTCCCTCTGCGTCCACAGTAGCTTCTTTTGTTACCTTCCCTTCTCCGAATTTATGCTCCGCTTTTCCATCTACTTCCTTAGTGTCATCACAGGTTGGAATGTGCCAGTGATGGGTGCTGTCGCTTGTCCAGTTTTCACTGAATGTATGCACATGAGGTGCCTTGTTTTCACATGAAAAGACAAATACGAGTAACGATATCGCCAGGGCGGCGATTAACAATCTTTTTACTGAATTCATATGTTATCCCCTAACTTTTTTATACGTAAAATTTTATACCGGGGGGGGGTATAGTCAACTTTATTTTTAGACTTTATTCTATCTGACGTATCTATTGTTATCAAAAGGAATAATTAATTCTGTAGTTTATGGAGGCACAATTTTCGACATAAAATCATACATTTTTCATAACGACGAAGGAGATAGATTATCTGGGGATACGGTTTCCTTTCGTGATATTTAAAACAAAGAAAAATCCGATTTGTCTTTATTTCCCCTTGTCGATTATCATCACTTTTCTTATATTCAATAAGTGTGACTTGTTCACCCTACAATTAATATAAAGAGGTAGAAATATGAAGATTATTCCACTCGGAGAAAGAGTATTACTTAAAGCTAAGGAAGCAGAAAAGAAGACAGCTGGCGGTCTCTTTATTCCTCAGACAGCTCAGGAAAAGACACAGTTTGCAGAAGTTGTTGCAATCGGCGACGATGAAAACATCAAAGTAAAGGTCGGACAGACAGTACTTCACGACAAGTATGCCGGCACACAGATTAAAGACAACGGCGTTGATTATCTAATCGTCAACTCCGGTGATATCCTGGCTGTCGTCGAGTAAGAATAATAGTTCTTACATCCAAGGGGTGCGTAATTGCTCCCCTTATTTTTTTGCATACGGAAGGATGGTATCATAAGCGCCTTTGTATTCTCTGAACTTTTCAGATGCAAAGCGAGTATACTCCTCATCAAGATTAAGGCCACTGAGTCTATCTGGGTGGAAGGAAAATGCCTTCTTCCGGAATAACTCCCCCAGTTCCTTCTTCGTCGGAATACTCTCGAGCCCGAAGATTTTAAGGGCCTCCTTTATATTATCCTCTTCGTGTACTGCCTTTTTATCTTTTGAAAACGCATTGTACCAGCATCCCTTATCATCCTTGAGAAAGAGAGAGGCATCCTTATTCATTCCTCTATTCCAGTTTGCTCCGAAATGGATTTTTCTGAAGTCATTCTCTTTTCCGTCATAGAATATTTTTTCAAGGTAGTAGCAGGAAGCAAAAGCCGACGCTCCTATATACTCAATTGCACGCGGCAGATATACAGTTCTGAGGCCGCTACGCATAAAGCATCCTTCTGGAATAACCTTGACGCGTCTGGGAATTGTTATACTCCTCATTTTCACGCACCCTGCAAATGACAGCACGCCAAGTGCGGATATATTATCCCCCATCTCCACACTCTCAAGATTTTCATCGTCCATAAAACAGCGTGAAGGGACATTTTCTACGGCCGAAGGAAAGATAAAAGAGCGAAGGGATGTTTTCTCGAAAACACCCTCTCCTATTTCATATAGTGTATCTGGCATCTTAATGAAAGATAGAAGAGAGCAGTTCTTGAATGCCTCCTCTCCTATTTTCTCAAGGTTATCTGAAAAGGTTATCTCCCTCAGTCTCGAACACTCGGAGAATGCCTTTTTCCCAACTTCGAGTATCTGCACGTCGCCATTCTCGGGAGGTATCTTCGCCCATAACAGTTTTTCCGGATTCGTCACCCCGATTATCGTTCCTTCCCTGTCCGTCACAATTTCGGTTTTGTTCATGAAAACACTTTTATGATATTGTGGCCAGTTTTCTCTGATAGCATGAAATCCGTTTAAATCTACATCGATTCTATTTTCCATACTCAAACCTCAGAACAGAAAAGATTCAATCTTGTCAGGAATGTTTTCGCACATCGTATCCTCAGGAAAATACCCTGGAGGAATAGATGCAAATAAAAGGCGCGAATAGAACTTTTTTGTAATCCTACCGTCGAGGATAAGCACAACTCCCCTGTCCTCTTCCGTTCTTATGACTCTTCCAACCCCCTGCTTCATCTTGATCATCGCATTAGGAAGTGTAAGGGAAAGAAAGGAGCCCTTATCACATGTCTTGTTGATATAATCGGAACGGGCCTTATTGACTGGATCCGTTGGAACATCGAAAGGAAGCTTTGTTATGACAAGAAGACGCAGAGTGTCACCTGGAGCATCAATTCCCTCCCAGAAAGAGGAAGTTGCAAAGAGCGAGGAGTCCCTGTTGCTCTTGAATTGCGATAACAGATGAGACCTGCTCGTCCTGTTATCCTGAATGAGGAGCTCCATCTTGTCTCCAATTTCATCATTTACAATTTTATAGACCTTTCTCATCATATCGAAAGAGGTAAAGAGTACAAGCGCGCCGCCTGATGACGATAGAATTGCCTTTGAAATGAGAGAAGCCGAATAGGTTATGTACTCCGGATCTCTGTTGACGAAGCTCCGTCCATCCTGAGGGATAAGATACATAAGGTTTTTCTCATAGTTGAACGGAGAAAAGTATATGCCCTCCTCTAAATCCTTCGCACTCTCAAGGCCCATACGTGACTTGAAATAGTTGAAGTTGCCACCGATAGAGAGAGTAGCGGATGAAAAAAGGTAAGACGATAGATTATCGAGAAGTCTCTCTTTTATCATAGGACCTGCCAGAAGCGGAGAAAGCACAATCTCATAGTCCCCGTCATCTAGGAGGTTGGTATAAGAGATGAGAGACGAAAACCCATTAAAGCGTATGAAAGTTCTGAGAGTGTCCGATAAGTAATAGAGCGAGTCGGCAATTTTATAGAGGCGCTCTATGAAAACCTGGAACTTCTCATCATCTGACTTTATATACTCCCTTATATCTATCGAAAGGTTTTTTATCTCGTCACATAGCACTTCGCCCGAGGAGAGTGCATCACGGTAGGAGGAGTAGAAATTCTCATCTAGGAGTATGCTCCTCTCCGCTGAGTAGCGAGAGAATATACCTTTAAGTGTTGTAAAATAAAGCCTGGAATCGGTTCTAATTTTCTTCTGTACTGAATCAAATGACGAGGAGAAGAAACGGTTTTTCGATATATCAACGGGGGAGAGAAATTCAACAAGGCTCATACTCCCGAGCTCCCCGCGCTTAAAAGATGCGCTGTCGAGTGCTGTATAAATGGCCTCGAGCGAGACCTTATCTGAAAAGAGTGACGTTGCCTCATTCTCTATATGATGAGCCTCATCAAGAACAAGGTGTGTGTATCCTGGAAGAATCACGGGGGACGAAAAATCCTCCTTGTTCTCCCACCTGAGCTCAGCATCCACGAGTACAAGATGATGATTAGTAACAATTATTCTACTCTGCTGTGCCTTACGACGTGCAGAGTACATATAGCAGTCCCCGTAGTGGCTGCAGCGCTTACCAAGGCATGTCTCTTCGTCGCATAGTAGCGACGAAAGCGCCTCGCTAATATTACGGTCACATACATCAATACGACTTCCAGTTGAAGTTGTATTACTCCATTTGACAACCCGTCCCTCGATTGAATCTGGGTCGAGTGTGAGAATACCGATGGATGAAATGTAGTTATCGAGTTTGGTCTTGCAGACGTAGTTGCTTCTGCCGTAAAGAATTGATGATTTATTCTCTATCCCTATAAGATTTAAAAGAAATGGTAAATCCTTTTCATAGAGCTGCTTCTGGAGCGTAATGGTACTTGTCGCGATTACGACCTTCGCGTCTACATCATCAAGTGTGAGTAAGAGAGCAGGAACAAGGTAAGCAAATGACTTTCCGATTCCGGTACCGGCCTCAATTATGCATCCTCTATTTTCTCTGAAGGCCTTTTCGACCTTCTTTGCCATCTCCTCCTGCCCTTCCCTGTATGAAAAGGAAGGAAACTCCTTCTTGAGTAATCCGAATGGCGAGAAGAAATCCTCACTCGTCATCGCAGTTTCCGTCCTTGTATTCGCTGAGTTTACGGTGAAGGGTTTTTCGTCCGATGCCGAGAACTTCACTAGCCTTACTCTTGTTACCGCCGCAATACTCAATAGTCTCGAATATTATCTTCTTCTCGGCTTCTTCCATTGTAATCGGAAGTTCCATAGTCAACGATGACTTAGCCTTATCGACTCCTCCCCTGACGTATTGGGGTAGATCATCGTACTCAATCATCTTTCCCTTCGCCATTACCGATGCTGCTTCCATGGCATTCTTGAGTTCCCTTATGTTTCCCGGCCATGAGTAGCTGTAGAGCGCCTTTCTCGCGCTAAGACTTATGCCGTCGATTTTCTTGTTGTTCTCCTCGCTGAATGTTTTGACAAACGAGAGCGCAAGGAGCTCGATATCTTCCTTTCTTTCCCTCAACGGCGGTACCTCGATTTCGACAACGGCAAGACGGAAGTAAAAATCTTCACGGAACTTACCTTCCTTTACCATTTCTTTGAGGTTTTTGTTTGTGGCAGCTATAACTCTGACATCGACAGATATCGTCTTCTCGCCCCCGACGCGTGTTATTTCACGGTTTTCAAGTACCCTTAAGAGCTTGACCTGTGTAGCCTCATCTACTTCCCCTATTTCATCGAGGAAAATCGTCCCTCCGTCGGCGAGTTCGAATCGCCCCTTCGTCTGACTGACAGCACCCGTAAACGCCCCCTTTTCGTGTCCGAAGAGTTCGCTCTCGAGAAGCGAGGGGGAAAGGGAAGCACAGTTAATCTTTATAAAGGGTTTATCCGCCCTCTTCGATAGTGCCTGTACAGCATCTGCAACAAGTTCCTTTCCTGTTCCCGACTCACCCTCTATAAGGACTGTCGAGCGCGTAGGTGCAACCTGGTTTATAGTCTCCATCATCTTCTCGAGCTTGGCGCTGCGTCCGATAATCTTGGAATATTTCTGTTGCTTCTTGAGTCTCTCGATTTCCTCTGTCAGTTTCTGATTCTGTGCCTCGAGGTATGAGTTAGATATGCTCTTCTTTGCAACGAGTAATAACTTATCTATGTCGACAGGTTTTGTGTAGAAGTCAATTGTTCCCCACTTCATTATTTCTACTGCGTTCTCGATTGTGCCGTGTCCCGTAAGGACAATAATCGGAAGCTTCGGGTATGAGGACCTTATTTTCTCTATAAGCTCCTCGCCCGTCATTTCCGGCATCCTAAGGTCCGTAATGACAAGGTCCACATCATTCTTTCTGACTTTCTCCCACGCTTCCTTGCCGTTTTCGGCACTGAGGACAGTGTAGCCTTCGCTTTCGAATGTCATGACTAATCCCGAGAGGATGTTTTTTTCGTCGTCGGCAATTAAAACAGTACTCATACTTTCGTCTCTCCAAGAGCCTTGCGCTCACTCGTGGGAATCGGGAAATCGAGTGTGAATGTTGTTCCGATACCCTTCTTGCTCGTTACGTGGATATCACCATGGTGTTCCTTCATTATCTTATAGACAAGTGTCAGTCCCAGTCCCGTCCCGCTCGCTTTCGTCGTGTAGTAGGGCTCGAAAATCTTCTGCATCTTCTCTTCGTCGATTCCGCAACCCGTATCGGAGACCCTCACGGAGACAAAGTTACCGTTGTTCTTTGTGCTGACGGTAAGCTTTCCGCCCCCCTCCATTGCTGCAAACGCATTCTGAATAATATTCAACAGCGCCTGTTTTACGAGCCTCGAGTCTATCTCAATATTCGGAACAAATTGCGACAATGTTGATACCAGCTCTATATGCTTTTCTTCAGCTTCCGGCTCAAGGAAAGAGAAGATTTCACTAATTATCGAGTTGATATTGTCTTTCTTTAGCTCGACATTCATGGGCTTAACGGCATAGAGAAAATCGACTGCAATCTTATTAAGGTGTTCAATCTCCTCCTCTAGCACTAGAAGAAACTTATCTGCGTCCTCAATCGAGAGACTTCCCTTTTTCTGGAACATCTTCCTCAGGAGCTGAATATGGATAGTCATTGCGGCAAGGGGATTCTTTATCTCGTGTGCAACTCCCGCAGCCATAGTCGTCATGCTCGCAAGGCTTTCGCTACGCCTTAATCTCGCTTCTTTTCTTATAGACTCCGTTATTTCTTTGATACATACATCGACAAATAGTCTCTTGTTGCTTTCAATTTTGGAAAAGCTTACCCTGTAAACCCTTACTTCACTCCCACTCTGGAGCGAAAAGTCCTTTTCATCCCCCTTCACTTCGCCTTTGAGTACCGACGAAATATATTCATTCATATCCCTGTCGATAAGGCACTCATCAATATGAAGACCTTCGAGGGAATTTGAGTTGCGTTTATATGGAATGCTGCTCTTCGCCTTCTGGTTTGCAAATACGACAATGCACTTCTCGTTGATAATCAAATGTCCGTCCTCGAGATTATCGAAGAGGGAATAGAGGATATCTTCCTCCTCGATTGCCTTATTAACAAGTTTCTCCAATTCGTCCACCGGACATGACGGCAAATCTGTAACAACCTTTTTGAGTAATTTATTAGACACAATTGCACTCCCTTAAAATGCAGTCGATACTACTTCTTCCCGAGAGATTATATATCCCGACACACTCTCTCCAATATGCTATGACGGAGAGGATTTTTTTCGCCCTATATGCTTCGAGTTTGCCCTCTTTTGTCATTTTCTCGATTTTCTCTACAACACGCTCCATGAAATATGTGTAAGCATTCATAGTGTCGAGCATATTCACCATCTCGTCTTCTCTTTCTGCGCTGATTCCTTTTTTCTCCGTTATAAGCGAGACAAATGACGATATCTCATCCTCACACTTTTTCACGCTCGCACTGTCATTACCGCGCGTAAAGAAGAAGGTATTGAATGACGAGTAACTCTCGTATGTATTGAATTTATCCTTGATTATCCTGTCGACAGTTTCCTTCGAAAGTGGAGGAAAATTAAACTTCCTTACCCTTGAGAGTATTGTCTCCATTATCTTCTGACTCTCGGATGAGATGAGGATTATATTGAGGTGCTCCACAGGCTCCTCGAGCATTTTGAGTATGGAGTTCTTCGCCCCCTCTGTCGAGCTCTCGATATTCTCAATGATAACGACCTTCTCTTCGCTTCCCGATGCCGACCAGTCCTTGATTGCCCTCATCTGATCGATTGAGACACTCGTAGGGGAAGACTTTCCGGCATAAAGATATTTTATATTATTCTGAAGCTTCAGGCTCTCCAGCTCTTTTATATCCTTATCGGTTATGTCCTTTTTGTCCTCGATAGAGGTCAAAAATTCATCAACCTTCCCCGCCGTTTCAAATAGCTTTCCCGTCGCTGTCGTATATGCCCCCAATAGCACCGAATTATATTGCATGTTGACAAGTCTCAGCGTCTCGATTAAGAAGAGTCTACTCTTTTCTGTTCGTTCCGTACTAAAGAGGTTCAGTGCACACCTTAATGTATGATACAAATCACGGTAAGGAAAGAAAATTATATTCTGAGTGCGGAGAATATCACGGCGCGTAGATGTAAGGTGACATGCTAAATCAAGCGCACCCGTAAGCCTCGAAGATCCCCTCGGGCCGGAGAAAAGAAGAGACTGAGGAAGAAGATTGTTCTTGAGGTTCCCCTCAAGGTCTCCCGCCACCGACGGCTGGGATTTATAGAGATTATCAAAGACCAATGAGCGCCCCCTTGAAAGCCTTCTCTATTGAAGGAAAGAGAGGAAGATAGACATTCATGTAGAAAAAACTATTCTCCTTCAGGGGAAGGAGGGAAACAAATGGCTGGAGAGACGCTAGCTCCAATATAATGAATGTAAGGAATAAAGCTATCGCTCCCGATACGATAAGCCCCAGGAAGCTGTCAAACCAGCCCAGCGACAGGCCCGATAGCGCTGTCGAGAGCAGAACTCCGATAAGCTTAAATAGAGAAAAGATGACAAGGCATAGAATTACGTATGATATAAGTGAAATCCAAAACGGCGCTATATTGATTTTGGTTGACAAAAATGACGAGAGGCTCGAGACAAAGAGAAGAGAGAGCGGAAATGTAAGAACGTAGCCCAGAATCTTGAATGCGAAATTCGAAAAGCCTGTGACAAAGCCACTTATTCCACTTATTAGGACAATGCCTAAAAGAACAAGGTCAAATATGCCGAAAGATAGATTACCTATAGTAAAAGTCCAGCTCATAGTGTCATTTTAACCCAACAAGTCCTTTATTTCTATATCAAAAACATCTTAATGCCTGGTCGATATCCCTCTTTTGGATTATTATCTCGATATGGCAAATTTTTTTACAAAATTATTCGGTGGAACTAAACAGGAAAAAGATATAAAGAGGCTTAAGCCCATAGTTGAAAGCGTCAAAAACGAATACAGTTGGGCAGAAAGCCTTAAAGAAGAGGACTTTCCTCGACTTACTGCAGAGTGGAAAGAGGAAGTGAAGAATGGAAAAAGCCTCGATGAGATACTCCCGAAGGCATTTGCACTAGCGCGCGAAGCAAGCTGGAGGACAATCGGCGAGAGGCACTACGACGAGCAGATCATGGGCGCAATAGTTCTCCATCAAGGGTCGATCCTCGAGATGAAGACAGGAGAAGGAAAGACCCTCACATCGGTTCCTGCTGCATACCTCAATGCACTCACGGGAGAAGGCGTTCATATTGTCACAGTCAACGATTACCTAGCTCAACGTGACAGCGAGTGGATGGGACAGATTTACCGCTACCTCGGACTCACTGTCGGTGTAGTAATTCCCGGGCAGGACGAAAACCAGAAAAGAATAGCCTACTCTTCAGATATAACATACGGTACAAACAATGAATTCGGCTTCGATTATCTTAGGGACAACATGAAACAGTCTATGAGCCATAAGATACAGCCGAAACACCACTACTGCATAATCGACGAAATAGACTCCATCCTCATAGATGAAGCAAGGACCCCGCTTATAATATCGGGTCAGGCGGAGGACGACTCGCCGAAAGTAAAGGTTGCTAAGTCTATAGTCCCCTACTTCAAGGAATGTGAGAAGGACCCCGAGACTGGCGACTACTATGAACTGAGTCAGATAGAAAAGATGGACAGGGAGCTCTATTCTCAATTCGATGAGAGGGGCGACTACAAGATTGACGAGAAGAACAAGAACATAACTGTCACAAAGCAGGGTATGACGAAGATGGAGGAGCTCTTAAAGAAAGCAGGAGCATTAGTGCCCGGAAAGGACGAAAACGGTGCTACTGTCTACTCCCTCTATGACGAAAACAACTTCGACCTTGTTCACTATGTTACACAGGCACTGAGAGCTCAGCACCTCTATAAAAAAGATGTCGATTACCTAGTTAAGGACGGTGAAGTTCAGATAGTCGATGAATTTACAGGAAGAGTCCTTCCGGGAAGAAGGTATTCGGACGGACTGCATCAGGCAATAGAAGCAAAGGAAAACGTAAAGGTCATGGGACAAAGTAAAACCTTTGCAACAATCACCTTCCAGAACTTCTTCCGTATGTATGATAAGATAAGCGGTATGACAGGAACTGCAGATACAGAGGCAGTTGAGTTCAAGGAAATTTACAACACCGATGTCGTTGTCATCCCCACTCACCTTCCCGTCCAGAGAAAGGATCTCTCGGACCTTACATTCTATAGTGAGGAATTTAAGTTCAATGCAATTGTCGAGGATGTAAAGAGAATACACGCAACGGGGCAACCTATATTAATCGGAACAACATCGATTGAGAAAAGCGAGAAGCTCTCGTCACTATTGATGAGGGCGGGAATAAGGCACGAGGTACTCAATGCCAAGAACCATGCCCGGGAAGCTTATATCATCGGAGAAGCCGGAGTAAAGGGCGCAGTTACAATTGCAACCAACATGGCAGGGCGTGGTACAGATATTAAACTTGGAGGCTCACCCGACCATCTTGCAATGAAGAAAGTCGGAACGGATGCTACACCTGAAGAGCTGAAGAAAGCCAAAGAAGAGATTATGGGTGAATATAAGAAGGCATACGAGGAAGTGAAAGCACTCGGAGGCTTATATATCATCGGATCGGAAAGACATGAGTCAAGGCGTATAGATAACCAGCTCAGGGGACGCAGTGGCCGTCAGGGAGATCCGGGTACTTCCCAGTTCTATATCTCACTCGATGACACGCTCATGAGACTTTTCGCACGTGACGGTATGAAGGAGATGCTAGGGCGTCTTGGTCTCAACACCGGAGAGCCAATCCACCACAAAATGCTCGACTCTGCAATAGAGAACGCACAGAAGAAGGTTGAAGAAAGGAACTTCGCGATAAGAAAGAGACTTCTCGAGTACGATAACGTTCTCAACGAGCAGCGTAATTACATCTACTCCCAGCGTGACGAAATTCTCGTCTCGAAAGACCTCTTCAATCGTGTTGTTGACAACACAATGGACCTTATCGACGAAATATATGATGAGTCGAAGGGAGAAGAGAATAAGACAAACGAACTATTGCAGCGCCTCTACTCTGTCTCCTTCAACCCTGAAGATATTGCTGACAAGGAGAGCTTCAAGAATAAAATTAAGCTTGATCTCGAGAACAAGAAGAACTTCATCGGGGAAGAGAATTTCAACGAATACCTGAGATATGTATACCTGAGGAATATCGACAAGAGATGGATTGACCACCTTGATGCACTTGATGAGCTGAGGGATGCATCCTCTCTTATGAGCTATGCCCAGAAGAACCCGCTTGTCGAGTACAAGAATACGGCATCCGATGCATTTGATGAGATGCTGAATAGCATTACCGAGGCTGTAGTAAGAACTGCCCTTCTTGTTCGCTTCCAGAAGACAGTTCCCACGAGAAACGAAAGAGAAAGAAAGTTGACAACTGTCCATATGGAAAGCCCTGGACTAAGTATGCAGAAAAGAGAGACAGCCGTTGCATCCCAGGCACAGGCAACAAATACGACAATAAGGCGTGATGCTCCGAAAGTCGGACGCAACGACCCGTGCCCATGCGGAAGCGGGAAAAAGTATAAAAACTGCTGTGGCAGAAACTTCTAATTGAATTAGGGTGTTACAAAAGTCCAATAGACCAAAGTAACACCCTATTTTTCTATACACATCTAAACATCGATATCAAGCAAAAAGCAACACGTTTTATTAGCACAAGAGCTAACAGATGAACTTCAAATATTGCAGATATCTAATATCATTGGTATCGGAGACTCGTTCACTTATTTTTCTATAACCACAGACATCTGAATAGAAATGAGAGAGATGTTCATTATTGAGAGAATCAAGATATACAACTCCTCCACCTACCTGAAACTGTATTTTCGTCAAGATGGAATCAACACAGTCCATCAAATCTGAGCCACTTATACGATCATTATTCCCGAGAGCATAATTCTTTCCTAACTGAGCAAGAAGAAATGCTGACATAAGGTAAGAATTTGTATCTTTGTCAAAGCTACCGAATCTCGCAAGGCGTCGCTTCCCTGTGTTACTCATACCGTCAGCCGGAACGTACAGTACCTTGTGTGCAAGGGTGAAGAATCCCAATATATCATGAGTATTTGTATCAAATACAATATAAGTAATAGAAATTCTTTTCTTTGCAAAATCAACTGCTTTCAGCTGAAGAAAATCCTGTACATCTTTATTTGCCTGACAAGAAAAGGTTGAAAGAATGGAGCATAGCCCATCCTCTCCAATCCTCTGAATAACATCCAAAATATTCTGAATCAAATAATTCATTTAGCAGTTACTTTTTTACTTTTATAATGTTTCCAAAACTCATCACAGTCTTCAGGAGTAGCAATCTTTATCTCGGCATTTCCCAGTCTTTTCCACTTGTAAGTGCCGTCCACTGCTTCCATGTGCTCTAAGTACTCTTCCAGAAACTTTGGATTGTTGATAACTATCTTATCAAAAATACTACATGTAGCCATTGAGGCACCTCCTTATAAATACTGAAACTATCTATCTTTATTGTGCCTTAAAAATTCCACGCATGCAATACCACAGCTAATAAAAAAACATCCGCTATACATTGTTTAAGGCCATGCAAATTGAGATAATTCTCAATATTTGTACCAAACAAAACAGTCATTCAACGTAAAGTTTATTGCGCTTCACTGTATATCCCAGGTGCTGTAGAAAAGCAGAGAGCTTCTTGTAGCCGTAGTTACGGCAGTCGAAATCAGAGTACTTGTTTTTCAGTGCACTACCAATTGTTGCACAGTTTATCGTGTCATTCTCCGACTCGTCGACAAGGGCCCTTATAAAGCGCGCGATGGTCTTCTCGGATGCGATACGGGTATCACCCTTCTGGGTCTTATCGTCCTTCTGGGATTCGGAAAGAAGAAGATCAAGGTACTTGAATTCACTGCATGCCGCAACAAACGCCGCGGGTGTCTTCTGCTCCCCCATTCCTATAACCCTCATCCCTGCCTCTTTGAGCCTTGATGCAAGCCTGGTAAAATCACAATCGGATGAGACAAGACAGAAGCCGTCAACCTTTCCCGTATAGAGGATATCCATGGCGTCGATAACCATCGTTGTATCGGTACTGTTCTTACCGCTTGTATAAGGAAAGGACTGTATAGGTATAATTGAATTCTCGAGTAGAGTGTCCTTCCAACCCTTTGTAAGCGACGACGAGAAGTCACCGTAAATCCTACGGTAGGTAATAGTGCCTTCCTTGGCAAGTTCATCCATTATAATATCGACATACCTATACGAAACGTTTTCGGCGTCAATCAATACTGCAAATTTTATAGTGTCCATATTCAAATTCAGCCCCGAAGGGCTGATATACTCAATTAGAACCTGTATCCGATGGAAACATTATAAAGGTTCTTATTGTCATAATGTTCATATGCGGCCTTAAGTGAAATGTGACCGGCAAAATCAAACTCAAGTCCGACACCGTAAATAACACTGAAGCCGTTAGTGAATACAGAGTTCTTCGATGTAAAGAGATACATCGCTCCGCCGTATGCAACAACACCGAAATTGCTTCCCATCAACGATAGTCCTCCGACAGCTCGGAGAGCGCCGTTTATGATGAGCTTACTCGAATTCTTGTAAATCATCATATCTCCGCCACCTTCAGCAAAGATGAACTTCCATGCATAGAGTCTCATGTCTCCGCCTATTGTCGGGAAGAATCTGACGGCATTCTTATCAGATGTGAAGAGGCCCTGAAGTCCGATGTTAAATCCTGCCGAGAAAGTGAATATACTGTTTTTCTTTTCTTCCGCAACAGGTGCAACTGGAGCAACCGGAGCCTCAACAACTTCAACAACCTTAGCAGTCTCTGTACTTTCAGAGGAAGTAGAAATAACAGCAGCAGAGGAAGAAGTGCGACTGAGAGCTATACTATCGATAAACTTTTCGGCTTCACTGAAGAGAAGGTCGGAGAAAGCAATTATCTCGTCCATGCTTTTATCAGGATAGGTTAGAATTAATTTATCGAAGTCTCCCGAGAAATAAACATCTCCAAAGACCGGATAATTCTCCAAGAGGTATTTAGCAAACTCATCAATCGACTCGCCCGTTATTCCTCTCGGAATCATCAATACAGCCTTATTCTTTGTAAATGCACCACGTGTCTTAACACCATTATGGGCAAATTCAACTTCATATACATCCGTCTGATTAGTAGCAAGTTCAATAACAACATCATCAAAGATAGTAAAATCACCAACTTCATTCTCCTCCCCCAAGCCTAGAGGTATAGTAGTTGGTTCATTTCCAGGAGCGCCACCCTTAACATCAACATTCGCAGCTTCTACCTTTATAACAGCTGTATCTTCCAGAGTAGAATCTTTTACTTCAGTAATAAGAGCAGAAGACGACTCAGTGCGTCTTAGAGCTATTCTATCGATAAACTTCTCGGCTTCACTTGTGAGAAGACCGCAGAAGGAGACAATTTCGTCCATTGTTTTATCAGGATAAGTAAGAACAAGTTTATCTATCTCACTCGAGAAAACAACATCGCTAAACTCGGGAACGGAATCAGAGAGGTAAGAAGTAAAGGTAGAAACAGATTCAGGTACAATTCCCCTCGGAACAATTATTACAGCCTCATTCTTTGTAAATGCACCTGCGAGCTTAACTCCATTGTGGGAGTAAATTGTTATATATACCTCATCTTCAGGAAGGTCGGCAAAATAATTTGTTACATTGGTAACCCCATCTTCGATAGCATCGGAAGTGGGGAAACTGATTCCTTCTCTTTCCGGCGCTTCCATCATCGCTTCCTTCTCCCCGGATGTTTCAACGCTCTGTATTTTTTCTTCCTTAACAGGAACTTCTTCAATTACAGCAGAAACTTCCTCAACTACAACAGGAACTTCCTCAACTACAACAGGAACTTCCTCAAC
>CAVJEL010000003.1:51142-52405 GCA_963648635.1 Ruminococcus intestinalis | reverse complement strand
CTCAATCCGATTTTCTCCCTCATACTCAATGCGTTGACGGCAATATCATCACCTATGATTTTTCTTGCAATCACCTGGGGTATATTCAGTATCGGGGACATTACGACACTGGGGAAGGTCGGGAAAAAGGTAATCAGCAATATCGTCATAACCACATTCTCGATTGCATTACTGATGACGCTGATTCTTATGTGTTTCTCCCCCATTACATCAAATGCATCCGATTCGAGCGGAAGCCTTATGGCCGTCTATCAGATGATACTCGACATAGTCCCGTCCGACATCATCTCACCGTTTCTGAAAGGCAACACGCTCCAGGTCATATTCCTCGGCGTTGTTGTAGGCATTGCGCTACTTGTTCTCGGAGAGAGGGTGGCGAATACAAGGGCTGTTATCGAGCAGATGAACGAAGTTGTCGGCCTCATAATGACTGCGCTCTCAAAGGTAATCCCGCTCTTTGTATTTCTTTCGCTTTACTCTCTCATGGGTTCTGATTTCTCAAGTGAAATACTGGGCATTTTAAGCGTAGTTTTATTCACGTTTGTTATATCAACAATAATTACGCTTTTCTTTATTCTTGTGCTTTCCCTCAAGTATAAGGTGAGTTTTCTACTCCTATTGAAGAAGCTGTTACCGACGTATGTCATAGGGCTTACTACAGCATCCTCTGCAGCAGCATTTGCAACGAACATGGAAACATGTGAAAAGAAGCTGGGAATAGAGACAAAACTCACGCACTTCACAATTCCCCTCTCTCAAGTTATTTTCAAGCCATCGGCTGTTGTGGGATTTTCACTCATCTCTGTATCAATGGCGAGGATGTACTCTGTCAGCATAACTCCTGTATGGTTTGTAACAATGGCTCTTATCACGGCACTCTTAAGTATGGCGGCTCCCCCGATTCCCGGAGGTGCACTCACGTGTTACACGGTAATGTTCACCCAGCTATCAATTCCCGTTGAAGCCGTTGCAATCGCTGTTGCGTTGAACTCTGTCATGGACTTCATAATGACAGCAAACAACCTCACATGCCTACAAACGGCGAGTGCCTTCACTGCAGGGAAACTCAATATGCTCGATGCGACAGCACTCAAAAAGGAACTTTGAGAGCTTTCATTCACCGCTCGAGAAATCGATTATACGATTACAAACCCTCTCGGCGAGCATTCTGTTGTGTGTAACGGCGATTATTCCCATATTACGCCTTTCCGCTTCAGAAAGGACTACATTCCATATCTGGGCCTGTGTGATAGTGTCAAGCAT
>CAVJEL010000003.1:41936-50231 GCA_963648635.1 Ruminococcus intestinalis | reverse complement strand
ACTCTTCTCGCCATACCACCCGAAAGCTGGAATGGATAGAGGTTTTCTGTCTTCTCCTCGAGTCCGAAGCGCTTGAACAACTTCCGTCTTTTCTCCGTAGGGGAGGGTTTATGGTTTCCGTCAACCTGCTTTCCGACCTTCATCAACGGGTCTAGATAATCCACCGACTGTGGGACAAGAGCAATCTCCTTCCCGCAGAGCTCTTTCTGCCTCTTCTTTGTAAGCTCCTCACCCTTATAATGAAGGTGGCCCTCGACTGTGGCATTATCCGGTAGTATTCCAAGAATTGCCTCGGAGAGAAGGCTTTTTCCTGACCCCGAAGATCCCGCGACTGCAACTATCTCGCCCGGCTTCACATCAAGGTACAAATCAGATATAACCTTCAGCTTCTTTCTTTCCAGTCCATGGTCATACATAGTAAAGGAAACGGAGAGATTATGTATTTCAAGTATTGTTTCTTTCTTCTGTTCCATATTCCCTCCCTACTTCTCTGCACTTACCGGATCAAGTAAAAGGAGTAGATAATTTCCAAGTCTGTCGAAAAGAAGTACAACTGCTACAAGCATCAACCCCGGAAGTACTGCAGCCCACCACATACCTGTTGAAAGGTAGCGCATACTCTCCGAGAGGATTATCCCGATTGACGACTCCTCCGGCGACAGACCGAAGCCCAGAAACGATACCGATGCCTCATGTAGTATTGCATGGGGAAACATCAATATTAAACTGACAAAGAACTGTGGAGCTAGGTGCGGAAGTAAGTGGTTGACGGTAATCCAGGCTGTAGACTTACCATTACGACGTGAAAAGGCTACATAGTGCTCTTTTGAAAGCTGTAGCACTTCACTCCTGACGAGTCTCGCGAGGCTGCACCAATGCGTTGCGGCAATACCGAGAATAAGGCCCTTCATACCGCGTCCGACGACAAAGGATATAAGGATTATCAAAATTATATGGGGAACACTCATCACAAGGTCGATAATCCAGTTTATTACTCTATCGACCCTTTTGGAGCCTGTTGCCACACAAATACCCACAAGGGCGGCAATCATTGCGCTGATAAGCGATGCCGATAGCCCTACAGTAATACTGACGGATAGTCCCTTTATCGTACGGAGAAACAAATCGCGACCGAGGTGATCGGTTCCGAATAGATGTGACGGACTCGGACTCTTTCCAGCATTGAGAAAACTTCCTGCTATATCTTCTTCCTTAATTGATAGACCGCATATATAAATGATGACGAGTAGGATAAATATAAGGGAAGAAAGGATGATTACCTTCTTTCTATAGTTCAGCACTCTCATTCCTTCCCCCTTATTGCAGGGTCTATTGCAGTGCATAAAAGGTTTGCAATGAGATTCCCTGTTGATACAAAAAGCGCAGAAAAGACAGTTATGCCGAGAAGTAGAGGTACATCCCCGTTGAGTCCCGCAGATGTGACGGCGCTCCCGAGCCCCGGATAACTGAAGACATTCTCTGCGAGTACTGATCCTCCAAATAGTTCAGCAAATGATGAGAACTGGAGTGTAAGAATAGGAATTAAGATATTCCTCACCCCGTGACGGCAAAGTATTGTCCACTTACCCTCCCCCCTTGCTTTTGCAAAGAGAACGTAGTCGCTGTTGAGTACATCAATTAGTTTCTGCCTTGTGTGTAGCGCTATTTCGCTAAAGCTCATCAAACTCAGCGTGAATGACGGTAGAATAAGGTGGTATATCTTCTCGCCAAGAGTAACGTTAGCGCTTAAAACACCGATTGGAGAGGAAAAACCGATGGGGAACCAGCCCAGTCGCACGCTGAAGAGAAGGAGAAACACGAGTCCCAGCCAGAAGGTCGGGATGGAAGTTAAGATATAACAAATCCTTTTAAGCACCCTGTCGGGCCATCTATCTTTATACTCGGCCATAAGAGAGCCCAATATAAAGCCGATTATGCCGCTAAGGAGCCAGGACGAAAACATCAAGGCAAGGGAAGAGATAAAGCGCTCGGCAATAACATCGACAACAGGACGACGGTAGACAAGAGACTCGCCTAAATCTCCTTTAAGAAGGTTGCACAGCCACGATAAATACCTTTCTATTGGAGGAGAATCAACACCCCAATACTCTTCAATTTCTGCTCTCTGCTCGGGAGATACCGCTGTTCCAAGTCCTGTTATATATTGCTGCACGGGATCAAGCGGCGACAGCGTCACCAAAAGAAAGGAGATGATGCTCACGGCAAGAAGGAGAGATATTGTCCTAATGACATATCTCCCAGTTAAACGAAATAAACGCCACACTCTCTCACTCATCTTTCTGCACTCAATCTATATCTCACTCAATCCACTGCCACTGGCTCAAGTTCTGTATTAAGGCTAGTCCGTGGCCGTGGCCGTGAATCGGCTGCACTCCGATAGATAATCCGTCGCGGACAAATGTTACATGACTGAGGTTTACAATCCAGACCCACGGGCACTCAGCAAACATGGCTGTCCCGGTAGTACCGTCCCATTGAACTTTCTTCCAATACTCGTTGGCATCCTCTGCATTGAGAGCTGTCATCGCCTTCTCGAGATAGTTGTCGGTCACTTCTCTGATATAACCCTCGGGATTGTAGTAATCGTCAAGGTATGCACCCTCCGAGCGATAGAGATAGTATGTTTCATTCGGATTCGCCGACCCCCATCCCATGACAACAGCTTCAGAGAACATAAGAGAAGATATCTCATCCCAGCTCTTTCCCTCAACATTCATCTTAATTCCGATTTTTCCGACCTGCTCGCTTGCAGCCATTGCCACAGCCTGACGAACAGAATCCCCTGAGGGATACAAAAGCCTGAACTCGGCCTTAACACCGTTCTTCTCGACGATTGAGTCACCGTCACTATCGACCCAGCCACAGTCGCTAAGAAGAGTCTTTGCATAGTCGATGTCGGTTTCAATTTCAACAAGTGGATTATTCCACGGCATACTGTCGTTTTCTGAATATGCGGGTCTCCCGAAGCCGTTGAGTACAACGCTTACTATTTCGTCGCGGTCGATAGCATATGCTATGGCCTTTCTTATTTCTATGTTACATGTAACATCATTCCCAATCAGAGCACCGCTTTCAGTTGTTTTACCCTCATTAGAAGACATAGGGAGAGTAAAACCACGGTTATCGCAAGAAGTAATTGCTTCTATATGGTAGCCGGAGACCTCTACTTTCCCGAGTGTCGCATTTGAAGCTGCAACATCAACCTTTCCAGCCTGAACTGCAACAAGAGCTGCATCCTCCGTCATGAAGACTACCGTTACATCCTTTATGGAAGGGAGTTCACCGTAATAGTCGTCGTTCCGGGTAAAGATAATCTGCTCCTGACTTCTCCATTCAACAAACTTATACGGCCCGGAGCCGATTGGATTTCTGCCGTAGTCGGGGCCGTAAGCGTGCTCGGGGACAATGCCGATGGATGCGAGGGTGTTAAGGAAGATGGACGTCGGGGTCGAAAGTGTTATCTCAAGCGTTGTTTCGTCGAGTGCACGAGCGCTCTCCATATATGTCAAGTCTACGGAGCCCTGTGCTTTTTTCGCTGTCTCGAGGGTGAAAGCAACATCTCCAGCCGTCACCTTCACGCCGTCTGTGAAGTATGCGTCATCCCTGATGGTGAATCGCCACACGAGTCCATCCGGAGAGAGATCATACTCTACAGCAAGGTCGTTTTCAAAACTGAGGTCGGAATTATATTTTATGAGAGTACTCTGGACAATGGGCGAAAAGCCGTGTCCCCATCCCTGAGTCGGATCAAGAGTCTCGGGTTCGGAAGAGATTGCAATTATTACGCTGTCCTTATTCCTCTCTACATCTGTTGTCTTTCTGCATGATGAGAAAACGAGACAAAGGAGTATGAGAAGAAGCAGAGCCAATGTTCTTCTCATTCTTATGCATGTTATTTTCTTATACTTACCAAATTTTTCTCTCAATATTATCAACGACCCCGGTTACTCAAAAACCTTGCCAATAAACGGTGAAGTCTATTGGCAATTATTCATTTAAAATACATTCTTCAACAGAAGAGTAGTAACTACTTATTCTGAGCTGCTTCCTTATGAGCCTTGATCTGCTCCTTTTCTTCTTTTGTTTTCGGAGCAAATACAATCTTGACTGCACGCTTGAGCTGATACGGGAGGATAGCTTTAAACTTATCTTCCGCTTTTATCATTGTTGTGCACTCAGGATGGTCACGGTGGAGAGTAATAGCGTCGAATTCACACTTTGTCGTACATACACCGCAGCCGATACACTTATTCGGGTCAACGATTGTAGCACCGCAGCCGAGACAGCGCGAAGTTTCAATCTTCACCTGCTCCTCTGTAAGTGCAATGTGGTTGTCCTTGAATGACTTAGCACCGACCTTTTCGTCGATACCTTCTCTCTGACGAGAAGAGTTATCATAATTCTCGACGAGGATATCGTCCTTATTGAGCTCGATGAATTCCCACTTGTTGCGTCCGATTGTCATATGGCCGTGCTGTACGTACCTGTGTAAGGATTCTGAAGCCCAGTGACCTGCTGCAATTGCGTCGATTGCGAACTTGGGGCCTGTCATGACGTCGCCGCCCATAAATAGGTCCGGTGCACCCTTCACCTGATACGTAAGTCCATCCGCCTGAAGAGCCGGGCCCTTGAATTCGACCTTCTCGTTCTTGAGGAGATCTCCCCAGATAGACTGCTGTCCGATAGCAAAGATAACACGGTCACAATCAACTGTAAGTGTTACGCTCTCATCGTACTTCGGGGAGAACTTCTTACGGCCGTCGACAGTTTCGAATACGGAAACACACTTCTTGAAGATAATACCGCTGACCTTTCCGTCTTTGACGAGTACCTCTTTCGGGCCCCATCCGCACTTGATAGAAACGCCGTCTTCTTCAGCTTCCTGTATCTCCTCTACACTTGCCGGCATTTCCTTCTCGCTCTCGAGACAGAATTGGATAACTTCCTTTGCTCCGTTTCTTGCGCTGACACGAGAAGCGTCCATCGAGACGTTTCCACCACCGACGACAACAACCTTACCGGTAAACTCTTTTCCTCCGCAATTAGCCTCTCTCAGGTAATCGATGGCTGTGAATGTCTCTTCGGCATTTTCGCCCGGGATTCCGGGGCGGCGACCGCCGTTACATCCGATTGCGATATAGAATGCCTTATAGCCCTGAGCTCTCAGTTCATCAAGTGTAACATCCTTACCGACTTCCACGCCTGTCTTGATTTCAACACCCAGCTCTCTGATGACGTCGATTTCAGCTTCGATTACATCTTTTTCAAGCTTATAGGAAGGAATACCGTACCTAAGCATACCGCCAGCCTTCTCGTTCTTTTCGAAGACTGTAGGCTTATATCCTCTCTCGGCTAGGTAATATGCACACGATAGACCTGCCGGGCCTGCGCCGATGATGGCAATCTTCTCATCCCATCCGTTCTTGTGAATACTTCCGGCAACGACTACAGGTGGGATATATCTTGTCTCAGCTTTGAGGTCCTGCTCAGCAATGAAGCGCTTTACACTGTCAATTGCAATCGGTTCGTCAATTGTTCCTCTTGTACATGCATCCTCACAGCGTCTGTTACATACGCGCCCACATACAGCCGGGAACGGGTTCTGCTTCTTGATGAGAGCAAGTGCCTCTGTGTACTTACCCTGTGCAGCCTTCTTGAGGTAGCCCTGAACTGCAATATGAGCCGGGCACGCTGTCTTACATGGCGCAGTTCCAGTCTTATGGGTATTAATACGGTTGTTATCTCTGTAGTCAAAGTCATAGTACTCTTTTCCCCACTTTACCTTATCTGGAAGAATCTGCTTGGGGTACTTAACTTCTGTGCCGTCTTTCTTACAGAGCTTCTGCCCGAGTCTCGTAGCACCTGCCGGGCAATACTCGACACAGCGTCCACATGCCACACACTTGTCCTTATCGACATGTGCAACATAAGCAGAGCGCGACATATTCGGGGTATTGAATAGCTGCGATGTACGGAGTGCGTTACAGATATTCACGTTACAGTTACAGATACCGAAAATCTTGTTCTCGCCGTCGATATTCGTAATCTGATGGACAAAGCCGTTGTCCTCAGCTTTCTTTAAAATGGCAAGAGCTTCCTCTTTTGTAATATCGTGGCCCTTTCCTGTCTCACGGCAATAGTCAGCAAAGTCACCAACTCCTATACACCATTCAGCGTCGTCATCAGCAACTCCCTCGCCTATAGCCTTGCGGGAAGCGCGGCATGAACAGCGTCCGACTCCGATATGCCCCTCGTACTTACTAAGCCAATAAGAGAGTTTCTCGAGGTCGACTGCCTCGCTCTTCATGCTGATTGCCTTCTCCACAGGGATAACGTGCATACCAACCCCTGCTCCTCCGGGTGGTACCATCTGTGTAATTCCCTCAAGCGGGATATATGTCATACGTTCGAAGAATGCTGCGACATCGGGGTGTTTTTCAAGTCTCGGGTTCTTGTTCAAATCTCCTGGAACCTCTTCCATATTGAAGAGCTCAGCTGATCCCGGGACGAACATAGGAAGTGTATATCTTCTTTCCGACGGCGGAGCGGTGCGTCCGTTGTGGTCGTAATGATAGCCGTAATCGTACTCCAAAAGTCCGACATATGACATTTCGTCGAGAAGCTTCTGGAAGCCGTCTCTACCCTTCTCTGCAACCTTTTCCTTATTCATCTCACAGAGTTCGTCGAATGTGTAGTGCACACGCTTCTTCATCGTGAGTCCTACTTCCGCCATCTCCTCGGTGATGATTTCCGCAAGTCCCCAGTATTCCGGGTCCTCAACTTTAACTCCGCCTATCATATGTGCGGCAACATCTGTTATCTTCTTTCCCAAAGCAATGATCTTAGGGCTCGGATTCTTGTCGCCTTTGTGATTCGCCGGCCACTGGTTGTACTTATCCATATCCATATATATACCTTCCTTTCTCCTATTGTGTTTACCTTTCTATTTTCACCGCACATACCGACATTTGTCTACTTTTATGTGCGTCATTCACCCATTTTAAAATGCATTTCCCTCAATTCCTCGACTTCATCGCATATTTCCTGTAAGCCACAGGACGTGCAGTCCATATTGACATCCTTCAGCATATGGTCAATCGCCGCCGTGATTTCCTTGGTCTTCTTAAGCCCTTCCTTGAGTTTATCGTAATCAAACTCCTCATCGGTAATGAAGATGATTTTCACCTTCTCCACTTCCTTATGCTTATGTAGTGCCGTTATCATGGCATTACCGACGGCAGTGAAATCGAGGCCTTTCTCGAGTGCATCCTTAGCAACCCTCACACTTTCCCTCTCTGTGGAGGAAGAGACACGAAGCATGAAGCCCGAGGGATAAATGTGGTAGCGGAAATATCCGATACTCTGAATTGTGTTATAGAGCTTATTTCCAGTTCCGATACTATCTTCTTTGACACGCACTATTGCAATTCTGCCATATGGCGTATCTTTTTTTATATCCCCGAGGTCCTTTCCAAGGAGGATAATCTCATCGTCATTGACAAACCTCTCGTCTGTCGTGAGGAGTGTATTACCAACGGCAGGTAAAGTGCCGCCTCCGAGCTCATATGCCATGTCGGAGCGGAGAATCATCATCGCTCTTCCTTCGTCAGGCCATATGCTTTCCTTCTTCACTGGAAGCTTCTTTATACTTCTACCTTCCAGAGATGAGAGAGTGGAGGCGATGACATCGTCGTAAAGTCTCATAGATGAGTATCTCTTTTTATCTTATCGTAGTGCTTCTGCAACAAGGGCTCTATCAGAGCTGTAAGCTTCATATCGAGATTAAAGAAATAAACGATGAAGCTCAAAACAAAGAGTGCCGCTAGTACAATTAAAACGATAATCAATATGTGAAGAAATATTGCCATACTAACCTCTTCTTTCCTTTGCTATTCCCTTCTGACGTGCAAACTCAGCTGCTCCCAGTGCGCCCATCAGCTGCGGGTCAATCGGGAGTTCGATTACACGGAGGTTCAACACCTTTTCAATCGCCTTCTTCAAGCCGTCGTTCTTTGCGCATCCTCCGGTGAGTGCAATTGAGTCTACTGCTCCAGCCTTCTTTGCCATGACAAAGCATCTCTTGGCAACCGAGAGCTCGATTCCCGCCGCAATCTCGTCCATGGGCTTACCCTCTCCTACAAGTGAGATAACCTCAGACTCTGCAAATACTGTACACTGTGAGGTAATCGGGATTACATTCTTAGCCTTCAGGGAAAGCTTCGAAAACTCCGAGAGGTCCATCTCGAATGCCTTTGCCATAGCCTCGAAGAAGCG
>CAVJEL010000003.1:0-41620 GCA_963648635.1 Ruminococcus intestinalis | reverse complement strand
ACATCCGCCACCATTCTCCCCGTCTCGTCGACAATAACACACTTTGTATAAGTTGATCCGGAATCACATCCGCCGTAATATTTCATATTTCTTCTCCTTTTTTACCATGAATGCTCGTCGCTTAACACTTCAAGTGACGGGTCAAGCGGTTCTTCCTTGAACACAGTTCTCATATAACGGTTGAGCTGGTCTCTAACTCCCTGACGAGAGACGATTCTCGGGTCGAAGAGATCGTGTGTAACCCAGACAAGGTGGATGCCCTTTTCTCTTGCCTTCTCCTCAAACTGTCCGTGCATACCGTCAAGAGCCTTACATGCCATATGCTCCCAGAGGATGACCATATCTGCATTGAACTCTTCGCAATACTCCCAGAGTTCATCAAGAAGCACCTTATAGCCGCCGTGTGTGCGGTTTCTCATAATCATGTTCTCCGTCAGCCATGCCATGTCGTAATAGGCCTTTTCACGGTTTTCAGGTGTATCTTCCTCGGCAATCATATCTGTATTGACCATTGAAAGCATATCAGTAAGAGGAACAATTCCCCAGCAATTGAGAATCCAGAGTAAAAAGTCCATATAGAAGTGTGACTGGACACCCCATACGATTGCACGGTGACGATACTCTCTCGCCATCATCTTCTTCTCTTTGTAAGCCTTGTTCGCAAGGGCTGTAAGCTTACGGTCGACTTCAACAAACGCCGGAACCTTACCACATATTGCCATATAGTTTGTCTCTGTATAGAGTGCAAGGTTTGAGCCGAATACCTGGGGGTAATCGGTTTTGTTCATATCGAGCCATTCCATACGGTGACGAGTTGACTCGTTGACACGCTTTGCACACTCGAAGTAGTAGGACCAGTCCCATTTCTCGCCTGTCTTCTCTTCTATGAATGCAATACAGTTTCTGATTTCCTGTGCAGCATATTCCTGTACATCGTCCTCTCTGTGTCTAAGCGGTGCAGCAAGCTGAAAAATAGGAATACCGTCCTCGAGCTCGAGTCTCTTTGCTATTGCGCCGTTACCCATAAGGGAACCGTCACATGTTGTATTGCACTGTACGGCACACGCACCGAGTACCGGGGCATCATCGTCAATGGAAACACCAAGTTCTGCTTCCGGCATAGGACAGACGTCCCCCGCAAGACCAAATTCCTGGGCAACGTCGATGTAATGAAGCGCTGCAGTCTGATTCAAAAGAACAGGTACATAAGTCGAGGGAGTCTCTCTCGAGAGGCCCTTGAGTGTCGGGAAACCCATCAATACGGCAGTCATTTCGTTCTCGTCCACAAGAACAACCTTCTTCGAGAACTTCTTATCGTTCCCGATGCGTCTGTCGCCACGGAAGATATTGTCGAGAAGTTTTGCGACATCATATACAACGAGGTCCTGCTCGAGGTGGCACATCCTCAGGTACGGCCCCCTGAGCCCCTGCGTATGCTTATCGACCATCATGGGGACAGCGAGGTAGTTCGCCATCCAGCGGTAGCGAAACATGGCTTTGATGTTCCTGGGCTTCATGATAAACCCGGCCAGCTGCTTCATTATATAAAGCCAGCGTGTGTAATCGTAGAATGTGTCCTTGAGGCCGCGCCACTCGCGTCTCTTTCTTACTTTTCCATCGGTAAAAAATCTACCAAGCGCCTCTGCGCCTATCTCTTTAGCCATTATTTCTTACCTCCCTGGATTTTCTTTATCTCGATACTCTCGACAAACGCCTGAACACGTGTACGCATCTGCCCCGACGAGCCGATTGTATAGGGCCTGTCGACAGCAAGAACAGGATAGCCGTATTCTTCCCTCAGTACTATCGTTCCCACCATGCGCTCATAAGCCCACGGGTCACAGAATTTCATCTGCTCGTAGATTATGCCGTCGGCGTTGTATTCCTTTGCAAGATGTGCAACATAGTCTCGCCTTCCCACCATCTTCGCCATATCCCAATAGCGCGGGCACTGTGCTCTTTCCTGCACCTGACGGCAGACCTGTCTCACGATATCTTCTTCGTCGTTGAGAACAATCTCATCACGCCCCGGAAGTGAGCCGTAGCAGAAACGATCAGCACATACATACGCCCCTGATTCCTCGACAAGTTTAATAACATCGACATCGTCGACTTCCGAGCCGACAAAGACAACGCGCGCGCGGTATCTCTCCTTTTCGTCAGGCTCCCTCGTTTTGATTTCCTCGAGCGTCTCTTTAAGCGCATCGATTATAAGATGCTTCGGAACTACATAGCTTACCATTGTTATTATATGGTACTCATATCCTGTTATACGCGGCCTCTCGTCTTTTCTGAAGTTACCAATTTCCCTTATGAGTCTGCATACCTCATTGTGCTCTTCCACAGCCTTTCTGATTGCTTCATCAGATGTGTCGATACCGTACTTCTCCGCCAGTGGCTTCAAGATATGATTGCGGCACTGAAGAGTATAAAGATTAAGGGCATTCTCATCGTTTTTCTGTGGAATTTCCATATATTCCCAGAAGAATCCATCCTTGCCCTCTCCCATGGTCTTCAAGAGTTCCATGTTCTCGACACAGCGGTTCATCATCGAGCAGCCGTCGGGAGTCACAACGCCGTCGACGAAGTTGTATCCCCCTTCAATCGCCCTCTCGAGTAGTGCCCTGCTGTATTCACATAGGAAGCTTGTCATATAGTAGGTAGCCATTTCCATGGAACCGGTACGGGGAGCACGAAGCCTCACGGAAAAGGCTCCGGGAAGATTCAAAAGCGGCTCGGGAACATTTTCGCATGTTGTTGCAATACACTTCATCCCCTCGCTCTGGGCTTCACGTACAAGTTCGTTATTGGCATCATCCAATAATTTTTCAAAGTAATATAAATGTTTTAAGTCTTTCAAACCCGCCTCCCTTTCTTTACAGGATACCTATATTTATAAGGGCTTCTCTTACTCCCTTTACGATGGTCGAATTATCATCGAGATAGAATACACTCTCCCCCTTGAGGTCGAACTCCGCGAGGGCTGAATCAGACAATATTGAGGAAAGCACCTCTAATCCCCCCAAGTCCATATACTTTATTACATTGAGGGACGGAAGACGATTCAGAATCACACCGACCTTGTCATACATCACAAGTTCATCTGCCACCTTTTTGATTGTCTGAACAACCTGACATCCCTTCTTCGAAGAGTCAGTGACTATGAGGAGGTGTGTAACCTTTTCCATGACACGACGGTTGATCTGCTCAATCCCCGCCTCACCGTCGATTACGATATAATCAAAATTCTGTGAGAGCATTCCGATGACTTCTTTGAGATAGCTGTTGATTTTGCAATAACATCCTGCAGCCTCCGGGCGCCCGATTGCAATAAAGGAAAAACCGTCCATCTCGACTAGCGCATCGAATATTCGTGATCTCGCTTCCCCCAGGAGTTCAATCGCAGCATCAGTTTTGCCCTCTTCTGCGTTTGTAATCACCTCTTTACGTATGTCATCAATCGTAAGCTTCACGTCCACACCCAACGCCGTGGAAAGCCCAACTGCGGGGTCTGCATCTATGGCAAGAATACGCTTATCGGGAAAAGCCTTGACAAGAAGTTTGACCATGACTGCCGAAAGCGAGGTCTTGCCGACTCCCCCCTTACCGGCAACAGCAAGGATTTTTGCGCCGTTTCTGCCCATATTCACTGTTTTCTCCATTACTTCAAAAGCATATATTTTGGATATCTAATTGAATTTGATATTATTTTATCAGTTTTTCCAAATCTTTACGAGTAAAAGTTATATAAATCTCAATTTTTTATTTGAAAATAAACAACTTCATTAAATAAAACGTTTTATTTAATTTTACTCAAACACTCAATTGTAAAATGCTACCGACAAAAGATGTAAAAAGGCTTATCAAGCAAATATTAACATCCCGCTCTACACAAGAACTTACCGCCAGACAACAACATCAGACCGACTACATATACCTAACACATTTAAGCGGGTTAACATTGAACATTTGAAGTCATTACAATTCATGTGAAACAAATTCACATTTTTTGTTACACATAAACTTGACTTTCTCCTTTTTTTAGGTAACATTATTGCATAGTTTGTTTCACATGGAGTTTCTATGATTACAATTGCTTCTCTAATTGAAGAAAAATCTTCTTTAACTAAAAGGCTTGAAAACCTTCTATACGGGTCAATAGAAATCAGGGAAAACGGCGATAAGAAATTCATATACACCCACTATCGTGATGATGGTGTTCTAAGGACAAGATATGCCGGGGTGTTTTCCAATGAGCTGTATAATCTCATCTTGGAAAACAACAGACTGGCAAAGGATTTAAAAAAAAGACTTTCTGCTGTTAACAAAGAACTTGCCAAGAGTAGCTATATTGAGAAGGAATTATCCAATGAGGTAGAACTGAACAGGGCCTTCGCAATCAGAAATATTGTTGATTCCATTTATAAGCAGGCCATGCTGGAAGGCGTTGCAACTACCTATTCAGATACTGAAACCTTGCTGAACGGCGGCAAAGTAAACGACATGACACTAAGCGACATCAGCAAAGTAATCAACTTGAAACACTCCTGGGAATTCATAACAAACAAGGGGGTCGTGCAGTATCCATCAAACTATCTATTGCTCTGCCAGATAAACTCTTTAGTAGAAGAAGGCTTCTCAATAACTGCCGGTAGACTCCGTACAGTACAAGTTACCATAGGAGGCTCATCTTATATTCCTCCATTTCCGATTGAATCTGCAGTTAAAGAACAGTTGGAAGAGATATTGAAAATCGAGAATATAGTTCAACGCGCTATCAAAGCATTACTTTTCATAATGAAGAAACAATTATTCCTCGACGGAAACAAAAGAACTGCAGTATTGTTTGCCAATCACATTCTAATATCACACGGGAAAGGGTTAATTGTCATACCTGCAGAGAAAGTCAGCGAATATAAGAAAATACTTGTAGATTACTATGAAACAGACAATGAAGAAGGTATAGCCAAATTCCTTATGGATTATGCTTACCTGCCATTGAGATCGGGAACGTGACAACATAGCTCATTCACGCCTTTTTGATTTACCAACACACAAGGTAAAAAACTCTGGACAATATGTCATGTTAATAATAAACTTACTGTATAGAAAGTTTCCAACAAGAAAGTTTCTCTTGAGAAAGTATTATTAACAGGAGTAGCTGAGATGTTTATCGGAAGGACAAAAGAACTAGAGGCGTTTGAAGATCTCTACAAAAGAGATGAAAGCTCCCTATGCATACTTTACGGTCGGCGCAGGGTGGGCAAAACCCGCCTTATCCAGGAGTTTACAAAACACAAGAGGACGATATTCTTCTCCGCCCAGGAAGGAGACGAAAGGAGCAATCTCATCGAGCTCTCGCACGCTATTGCAGGACAGGACAAAAAGCATTATCCCGTATTTACAACATTCAACGAGGCTTTGAGTTATATAGCGGATGAAGCAGAGAAGGAAAAGATAATTCTCTTCATTGATGAATACCCTTACCTTGTGAAAAGCGCCGGAAAGAAAATCTCATCAATTTTGCAGAACTTTATCGACACATCACTAATAAATTCGCGCTTGATGATTATTCTCGCGGGCTCGTCTTTTTCCTTCATGAAAAACGAAGTCCTTTCCGCTTCCAATCCGCTCTACGGAAGGGCAAAGCTTATCATGAAGCTCCTTCCTCTTCGGTATTATGAAACAGCCGAATGGTTTGACGGTTATACTCCCGAGGAGAAGGCCCTCCTATATGGAGCAACAAACGGTATTCCTATGTATCTGAGCTGTATGGACCCGTCCCTACCTATTAAAGATAACCTTATACGTACATTTTTCAGGCCGAATTCAATTCTCCTCTACGAGCAGGAATTCATTCTCCGCCAGGAGATAAGTGACATAAAATCCTACAATGCCATCCTCAATGCAATTGCTAGCGGAAAAACGAAGTACAACGAAATCTGCGACTATACAGGAATCAATCCCGGCTTTGTACTGAAGATTCTCAACTTCCTCAAAGAACTGGGGTTTGTCGAGAAAAACGTTCCCGTCGGAGAAAAAGAAAGCTCTAAAAAAGGTTTCTATTCTATAAAGGACTTGTACCTCAACTTCTGGTATTTCTTTGTCCAGAGGTACATGACGATAATCGATCAGGACCTTATGGAGGAGAACTATGAAAAGCTCATTACTCCTCTTATCAACGATTACATGGGAAAGGTCTTTAAAAGGATAGCAAAGGAATACCTCTTGTATAAAGCACATCTTCCCTTCCCCCTCAAAGACATAGGGTCATGGTGGGGAACAGATAATGAAAAGAAGAAATCCATAGAAATAGATATCGTCGCGCACTCGGCAACAAATGCTGATGTGATAATCGGTTCATGTAAATACACCAACCATCCTGTGGATATCGAGGAATACAATCTGATGTGTGACTACTCGAAAAACCTCACACCCATAAACAACGCAATATTCTATTTCTTTTCAAAGAACGGGTTTACATATGAAATGAGGAAACTTGAGTCAGAGAGGATTAAGCTGATATCGATAGAAGATATCTACAGCGCGGTATAGCCATACGCTCCAACAACTACCGAACTTACGTCGCATTATAGCCCTGCAAACATGACTTACCCTCATCTACAATCCCCCATCTGAAAGCTTATAATTGCAAAGCCGTTCCCGAAAAGTTAATCAGAAACGGCTACTACTCACTGTGTCTACAAAGTTATAAATTCCCCAGAGAGTAAAACCCGGACATCCGGAAACTGGTATGGCTTTATCTTATTCATACTTATACCAGAATGCCGGACGTATGAACCTGTCGTTCCTATAAGTAGCAAGATCACCTGTATTCACAGTTCCGGTTGAATCCTTATTTGGCAAATCATTAATATCTACTTCAGTATAATTATTATCATTGTATATATAATCCCCTATAACAGACATGGCTGAATAACTTGTCGAGGTCGCACCTCCACTTGAGTTTTTATAAGAGTGTATTGGTGTTCTCAGCCACCATGAGACCGTCTTTTTGCTATCCGCATCTGTTGCATCTATCCAGGTTGCATTCCGATAATCCTCATCTTTCACATAATCACAATATTCCTCATATGACAAAAGGAACAGATAGTTTTTAGTATCATTTCCAGTAGGACTGTCCTTATCATCATCTGAAGTACCAGCGACAACTTTTTGCTGTGTAGTATCATAAACGTACGCAATTGTTTCATTAGTCACTGCATCGATAGAGACTTTGAACTCCCCTTTGGCCAAACCATATATATTCATAAAATATGATGTTTTATCTACATCGGATGAATCTACTTGTCTCAACCACAACCTAAGAGTGGAGGTGCTCCACTTATAATATCTATCGGGCTTCCCATCTTGCCTTGCAGTATCCACATCGAGTCCTTTAGCCACAAGCGCATACCTACTTAACACTAGCATTCGTCCTTTTTCAATTTTGATGATATACCATTCCAATGGCACTCCATTTATATCTCCAGCGAGAACCATCATGCCTGTCTTAGTAGGGGCCACTTTCCAGGAAGAAACCAGTGTGATATCTGCTTTGGTGGCAGCAGAAATCTTTGTTATAACACTTGTCTTATCAGAAGAATCAGTATTTTTCCAGCCTTCCAGCTCATAGGCATAATCAGTACCACACGTTAAATCTGTTTTAGTTTTAAGTTCTTTATCTTTATTCAAACTATCAAGGCCGTAATATCGCGTGTATGTATCTGTTTCGGTATTCTTTGTCCAGTTTGTTTTTATATTTTCGCCGATACTATCAAGCTTATAGGTTATCGTGAATTTTCTTGACGATACTGGAGTTAGAGAGAGGTCAGCTGTATCCGAGGTCACCGTGTAGCCTCCAGTAGAGAACTCTGCTCCATCCTCTTTGTACCAGCCTACGAATTCATAATTGTCCGACACAGTATATTCAGGAAGCGTGAGAGCACCTGTTTCAGGATTTACAGAAGCGTTTGTTGTCGTGAAATTAATTCCTTCCGTGCTTGTTTTAATCTCTTTCGGCAGATAATACTCTTCCTCATATGTCAACTTCTGACCTGTTTTAGTTATATCAACAGTATCTGTTGTTATATTAACACCATCACTGTACCATTTAACAGATTTCACCCAACCTCTCTTATCTGTCCTGTCTGCTGTCAGCTTTCTTGTATCAATTGTACTTCCTTCAGATATCAAAGTCTCGTCCGTCTCACTGTTAATTACATAGCTGACATTCCACTTGGCATATAGAGTCATTCCTGTCGTTATTGTTGTGTTTTCTGTAACTTTATTCTCAGTTCCATCCGCATTCTTTGTATACCATCCAGCGAAATACCTCTCGTTACCGTCAACTTTCTTTGATATATACTTATTTTCTGTCCCCTTCTTACCTTCGACAAAGAAACCATCAGCAACGGCTTTAGTAATTGTTTTACCGTAATCAACCTTAAGATTATTTAATTTCTCTGAATGTTTCTCATCAGTAACAGCCGAAATTCTAATCTCGCATTCATAGGCAGGATAAAGCGTCATGCTCGTCGTAATCTGATCTCCGGCCTTTTTTGTCAAAGCCTCATCAGTATACCACCCCTTGAATTCACAGCCGGTCGGGGTCCCTTTGTCCAGTGTATCCAGTTTAATTCCGTTTTTCGTATCGTCCGAAGAATAAGTTTTTCCGTTTACTGTCACGACTATCTTCCACTTTGCATAAAGTGTCATATCTTTCTCGATAGTAACCTCGTTGCAGTTGAATACTGTCGTGTAATCTTCGGAGGTATACCAATTATCAAATGTGTATTGTTTGTGCGTAGGATTTGTCGGCATTTTGGCTTCCGGAATCTTCTCGCCTGTCCTTACCACGATGGAATTTCCAGTGAGCGCATTGCCGCCGTTGACATCAAATGTTACTACATAAGTCTTAACCCATATCGGCTCAAGGGTGGAAGGAGAAGTAAGGGTTACCGTTACTTTTCCGTCAGTCTCTGTCGGCTTAAGGGTGTCTCCATTTCTATCTTTCCAACCGTCAAATACATATCCGTTCTTTGTTGGAGTGGAGATAGTAAACTTCCCTCCTTCCTGAGTGTACTCCGTCTTCTCATTTCCTTCTCCATCTGTATATGCCACACGATATTCCCACTTCACATAGATGGAATCGTAGACCGTGTCCCCGACTTTGTATTTATCAGCATCGACTACTGTAATCTTTGAATCACTTATCTCGTTACTGCAAGTTGAGTCTGTGTAGAATTTGGGATTTACATAGTCTTTGACGTTCTTCTCGAAGAATTCACTGAGATTTACGGTACTTCCCTTCTTCCCGATATTCACCCTTATTTCATTATTGTTTGAATCCTTGAAAGTAAAGGGTACCGAAGTGTAATCAGTGCCGACCTTGAGGCTAGCTGAGGATTGGCTGTCCGAAAATCCCATGACGGAGCTCTTCTTGTCGTCAGGAATCTCTTTTGTAAAGACATCAGATGTGACATTATCACTTGTTATATCCACCACGTTGCTGCCATCGGAAACCAAGGAATCCGTTATCTCGATGTCGATGTTCTTTGCGTCCTTCGTAACATAAAGTCCCGAGCCCTTTGTTATTGTTGAATCCTTTATTTCAAGGTCAGTCCCCGTTGTTATTGCGTTATTGTCAGTGGAGGTATCTACAGAGGAGTTCTCAATTGTGGCCCTGGTTGTTCCTGTCTTGAATGTTATGTCTCCGCTGAGTTTCGAACCCGATATCGTAACTTCCCCATCCGTCACAACAAACTTACCGGATGATTTCGTATCAGAAGCGTTTATTGAACAATTTTCCTTTATGTCTGTTTTTCCTGTTGTATTGATTGTTACTTTGCCGTCGAGAGTAGTAGAAGCTATTTCTGCTGTCTTTCCGCCGATGGTAAGACTGTTGTCTTTAAGACCTTTATTTATATTCGAGCCTGTTATGGTGTTACTCTCCGCGGAGATTACAACACTTGTTGCCGAGAGGCTTGAGTTCTCGACTGTCGCACTGCTGTCAGTAGCTCCTGTAATCTTTATGCTCTCGGAGTTGATGGTACTGTTTGTTACAGTTGTAGTCTCTGCTTCTACACTTAGGTTCCAGTCATCAAGGGTGGAATCCTTTATGGTTACGTTTGTACCTTTTATTTCTCCCTTGCCGCCAGTGAGGGTGCTTCCTTCTATGGTGAGGCTGTTCAACTTTTCGCCTGTTGAAAGAGAGCCCTCAATCGTGCTTGACTTGATTGTTATGTTACCCTTTACTCCATTGATGGCAGTAGAGGATGTAGTCTTTATATTGGAATCTGTTATTACGAGTGTGCCTTCAGTGTTGAGTGTTCCACCGCCAGAGATGGTTACACTATCCAAAGTAACAGTTTGTCCTTCAGAAATGCTGCCTATTGCCGGGTTGGTATATGAGCCGAGCTCAAAAGAAGTATTCTTGACTGTAGCATTGTTACCGGTTAAGGAGAGGACAGGTTCTGTCGAGGAGGACGTATCACCGGTGAGGGTGAAGGCTACGTTATCGAGGGCGAAGGAATCACCTGTTACCTTGAGGCCATTTGAAGACGAAACAAGGAAAGTTGTCTTGGTGCCGTCAGTGCTTGATGCGCCATGTATCATCAGACCCGATGCTGAAATAACAAGGTCGTCGATTTGAGATAAGTCATACTCCCCACTCTCAAGGTACAACACTTTGCTCTCTGCACTTGAGGAGTTAATACCGTCGAGCGCATTCTTGAGTTTATCTACCAGTGTCTCCCCGGTGCCTGAAGAAGAAAGCACATAGTAGGAGCCGCACATAGAGCACTTGTTATTTTCATCAAGCTTATGGCTGATTTTTGCAACCTTCTCAGTCTTTGTCTCGTCACAGAGGACACATGTGGAAACCCTCTCACCCTCTTCCATACAGGTCGGCTGTTTTGTAATAGTCCATGGACTCCACTCATGCTCTGCAACCATAGAACAGGAAGATAAAAGCACTATAAACAATAATACCAACAACCCAAATATATTCTTTCTCATTTTTCCAATATCCCTAATCAACACAAATATCGCATTAAGCTACGATTAATCAGAATGTAAACGACGCACCCAATAAAACGGGCATGAATTCAAGGCGGAATTCGCCATCGGAGAACGTGTAGCTCCACCTTATGTCAGTTGCGACACCGAGAGCAAAATGCCCGCCGAGCTTATAGCTGTAAGAGAGGGAGAAATCCCCGATAAGGGAGAAACCCTTCTTAAGAGCAGACTGCACTACGTCGATTCCTACGCCGAGGTCGAATGCAAGTTTTGAATGCTTTCTTTCGTACGGAACCATTCCCACTGTCAGAATAAGCGGAATCTGACTATCATAGCCTCCGACGTGGAAGATAACACCTTCATACCCTGTTTTGACTCCAACATTGAAAAGCTTCGTCAATCTGTAGTCGTATTCAACGTTGAATGCGTAAATGTAGGACCGGGTAAATCTCTTGGCGTTGAAAGATTTACCCTCAGCAACCTTTTCAGCCATGCCGTAGCCTGTTCCCCACACAGAGACACTTTCCCTGCCGTAAGAAAGATAATCGACTACGTTATTCTTTTTATTCTCTTCATCGTGGACAACAGCAACATTGTTGACGATCTCAGTTGAAGTTGTGCTCTCTACTGCCGGGGCTGTCTTGCCGGAGTCTTCTACGCTTTCCTTACTTTCATCGAGCATCTCTTCTTCAGCGACAGCTGTACTCGAGGCTGTTATTGAAGTGGCCACTTCCGGTTCTTTTATAGTGGCGACAACCATTGTGCCCTCACTATTTTGCTGTTCTTCGGTAATGTCGGCTATACAGAGCTCATCAACAATAACAACATCCTGAGTATTGTTGTATGAAGCTATGACCCTGTCGACATATGGCGTAAGCTCCTCGTCAAGAACGGCGAGTGCTACCTCAAAGTCGGAAGAAGTAAGGCTGTCGGGGTATGTCAATTCCGCCAGGCCGTCTTCAATGACTGAGACAGAAACACCGTCAAGGTATTCTGAATACTTATTATAAGCCGAAGCACACGCGTTAAGAACTTCCTCTTTTGTGATGAAATCAGGATAGGTTATATATGCGTGTGCTCTATATGCTTTGATGTCGAGAGGATATGTGAGGTACCAGACCATGGCTTCAAGAGGCTCTTCCTCTATGCTTTGAGTCTCTTCCGCTTCTGGCAGAGCACTTTCGTCAGCTATGGTTTCTTTATCCTCAAGAGCTACAGTCGTATCCACAAGGACATATTCTTCTGCTGTTTCAGATGTTTTGTTATCAGGCACAGTCAATTCCGTCTCAGGGATGGAAACCGGTTCTGATATAACTTCTGCCTTTTCCTCTTCAACTACTACTGCACTAACGGGTTCTTCTGAGGACTCTTCGACCTCTATTACTTCTACTCTGCTGTTATCCTGCTCTACAGCTACCGGAGTGATTACTTCTGATTGTTGTGAAGTATAATTACTTACCTCATCAGTATTTAGTGCCTGGGGGGGGGGTAGTCGTATCTTTTTCTGAAGATTCTTCACTATCCTTTTTTGTTGCATCTGCTGTATTGACAGGAGTTGATACAGTTACTGTTTCTTCACTTTCACTGCTCTTCTTATCACTAGAGAAGTCAATATTTGCAGCAATTGCACTAAATACAAGAAGGAGGATTACGAGCGCCATCAGGAAGATAACATCATATGCGCCCCTGTTCTGTACATTTGAACGTCTTGCTTTCTTGTTTTTGAAGAACATTTAGTTTCCCTCTTATATAGTTCGTTATTACCAAACTCCGTAAAACTACAACAATTACACATAAAATTTCAAGTATGTCCCCTGAGGCACAAAACAACCTTTTATAAAGAGAAGGTTTAGAGGCACATCATAAGATTTGAATCTACAGCTTTAAAGAAGTTTGATCCTCCCTCTCCGGCAGTCGGTAACTCCACACTGACTTCTTTCATCAACAAGAAATTGCGTTTAGCTTAATTCGGAACTCGGTGCATGTGTTCCATTTTGAGGATGTCAGATCAGAGAAACATTTTGTGGGGAGCATTTATCAGCACCCATCAGCGAACTTAAGCCCCCTAATTATTGCCCCCTATTACAACTGACATATCTTTGTGGATTGTGATATCCCACTTCACGATTTACTTTTCATTCGCGTTCATCTTGAACTATTAAGTTTTTCTTAATAGCCGGCCTCTCGGATAATCTACTGTCATCAAATAAATTCACGCCATATTTGTATATGTCGTCCATACTTTGGAACCATAGATTAAGCTAAGCGTTCTTTTCATTGACTATATTGCAATCGATGATTATCATATGTGTACATTGTAATACATTGTGTACAAGGAGATTTTCTATGACCACAACCGTAACATTCAGAACAAGCACAGAGAATAAGGCGAGAGTGGAGGAACTTGCAAAAAAAACCAGACGTAGCGCGGCATTTTTCTATAATATACTTCTTGAAGAACACCTGGACGAACTTGAGGACATTTACGATGCAATAGATGTAAGGGAGAAAGTCAAAGCTGGAAAAGAAAAAACATATTCTCTCGAAAGTGTAGCAAAGGAGCTGGGTTATGAAGGTTGAGTTCACCGACTCGTCCAGAAAACAGCTCAAGAAGATTGATTCATTCAATAGAAACAGAATTCTCAAATACTTATTTGAAATCGAAAGCCTTGAAGACCCAAAAAGCAGAGGGAAGGCACTAGAACAAAACTTGAAAGGACTCTGGCGATACAGAGTTGGAGACTATCGCATTATATGCAGTATTGAAGAAGAACAAGTGACGATACTTGTGCTTAAGATTGGGCACAGACGAGATATCTACAAGTGATGGAGAAGCATCAAAGAGGCGTTTTATCCCGTCGAGAAAGTCACAAGCATCATCATCCCCTTCAGCGGCTTACAATCTACCACTTTGCCACCCTCTCTTATTTCCCCCGCCTTGCATGTTTGATAAGCATTCTCCTACCCTTAAACACATCCGTATGCTTCTACCTAAATCTTAGTTTCTTTTTCTAATTCAAGTAGATATTTATCGTAATCGGACATAAACAATATATCCTGAACAATGCGATATTTCTCAAATTCCGTCTCAGCTTTTGCTTTCGCAATCTCTGCCGTAATCTTTCCCGCATCCTGTAGTATTTCTCTGTCATCTGCATTCAGGAACAAATCCAGCCTCCGTGTCCAGTCCTCCATCGTCATCGGAATGTGGCGTGACGCACGGTCTTCCGCCAGATCAAGATAAGCCGATACAATTCGTTCAAGCGACCGCATTTCATCCTCGCTCAGGTAGTTTTTGGCAATGACGACATCGCTTTTTACTATTTTACCATCAGGTGCTGCCTTCCACGTGGTAAGTCCCATATGAGGCTTTTCTGCATCCGCACGCTCATATATCAATTCCGCAGCAGTATGGCCATGTACTGCATAATGCATCTTGTTCTGCACCTTGGCAAAAAACTCCTTCGTGGCCTTTGCCGTGCGGTCATAATCAAGTGCAGTGGCGTAGATGTCAGTTATCTTCTGATAGAATCTCCGCTCGGAAATACGGATTTCTCTTAACTCTTCAAGTAGATGATCAAAGTATTCTGTTGTAAGTATGGAGCCACTATTCTTCAATCGTTCTTTATCCAATACCCAACCCTTGATTGTGTAGTCTTTAACAATAGCATTGGCCCATTTGCGGAATTGTACAGCTCTATTATTATTAACTTTAAAACCAACAGCAACAATCATTTGGAGATTATAATGCTTTGTATCACGATTAACTAACCTAGAGCCTTCAGCTTGAACTATCCGGAAATTCCGGATAGTTGAAGCTTCCTCAAGTTCTGAATCCGAATATATTTTCTTAATATGCTCGTTAATTGTCCGAACATCCACATCATACAGCACAGCCATCATCTTCTGCGTCAACCATATATTCTCATCCTCATAACGCATTTCAATGCTGTCACCCTGCTCCCCGACTGAGGCAACATACGTCAGATATTCAGCTGCACTGGAACGAATGGTTATTTCATCTTTTTTCTTTGCCAATTAAAGAGTCTCCTTACTTTGTCATAAGGTCAATTATGAACACCGATGTCTATTCACAATTTTGACCTGATTATTCTGCATGTCGAATATACGGTATAATCACATCGTAAAATTTCTTCGTCCATTCAGCATGAAAGTTCGCCATCTGGAGCCAGTCGGTCTCGTTCTCAATGCTGACGTTATTTAGCTGAATGAAAACTTTGGATGATTTAATATCGTCTCCTCGGTTCCAATGAAGCGCCGTACCTAGTGCTGATTCTATTTCAAGTTTATGTGTGTACAAACTATCAAAAGCAGCCTTATTTTCATGTTTATTGCCTTTGCTAAACACGACCTCTGTCCGTGTTGAATCAAAATTTGCTACACAACAAAGATAGAAGCCACCTATTCCGAAGAAACCACAAATCCAGTTATCCCTTGATGGATTAACATTTGAGAAGGAGCCTCCATCGCCATGTACCTTTCGGATAACCGGAAGCGCATATGTCCAGTATTTTCTCCGGAGCTCATATCGACTACCAGGCTCATCTTCATTAGTCTCATTTTCATCACGCAGATAAAATACTAAATCTGCAGGATCTTCATTATACAGTTTAAAGAGGCGACTCAGGACAGACAGTTTGCTCTGAGTGCTTGTATTTGTCCACACATAGATGCCATCACCTATTTCCACAGACTTTGTGAATTCATCAGGATTTGTGTTGAATTGAAGGGCAATATTCTCCTCCTCAGACATAGCCAGTTTTGTGATGATGGCCTTGTCCTCGGCATATAGAATTTGGATAACCTTCTCAAACATCTCAACCCAACTCGTTACAGGTTGCTCAGTGTTCTTAAAGGTGAATTTTGCAATCAAGCGCCCGGTCAACTCACCCTCATCCTCAAGTGTATAGCTGTCAAGTTGTTTTTCTTTTGGCTTATAATCTGTGATAGGGGCTGCCCAGATTGAAAGGGCTCTACCCATGAGGTATTCGCTACGCTCCTTCATCTCTGCCAGCGTCCACTTATCCTTCTTGGCAATCCAGGTATTCATACGGATACCGCTGTCATTGAAACCATTTTGCATAGTCTTTTTTTCAGTGAAAGAGCTATTGCTGTACTTCGAGTTATAGGCCGTCAACGTAAGGTTTGCTATACGATGCAACCATAGCTCGTATATCTTTTCATAATCCTCACCTAGCTCTTTCTGCCAGGCCGGCGTGAGGTGTTGAGGCATAATATGCTCAATCGAATAGGTGCCATCATCACAGTGACGATATACATCCTTATCTTCCAAAGTGCCGAAGTTTTCGAAACGTTCAAGCATATAAATCTTATTCTTGCTGTTCATAAGATAAACTGGACGTGCTTCAAATGCTGCTTTAAATTCCTCATCACCAGGGAAACGGGCACGCTCCTTCTTTGAAAGAAGTGCATACTTGAACTTTTCGACATAGTTATCATCGGTACCATCGTATCGGATGATTTCTCGGTGCAGCATGAGGAAAATTTTATTTAGGGAATTTGTCGGTAAATCACACATCGTCCTGCGAAACAGGTAATTTTCTGTCGTCAAGAAAATCTTCGCAACCTGCGTCAAGGTCAGTTTGTTTTCATTATATAAGCGCAGTACTTCGAGGAAGTACGGCCTTGTTACCGTAGTTTCCAGACGATTCAACCGATCAATGCAGGCATCAAGATCAACACTTCCGGAATTACCATCAAGGAGAATTTGATACCTCTTAGCATAGGCAAGCATCTCGATAAGGAGTGGTTCCGTTTCGATTCTTTCAAGCTCAGCATAGTCCTTGAAATTAATGTAGATTTTCTTCTGTTGCGGAATAGCCTGCTGCTTCACACTCAGATAATCTCTAATAAAAGCACTTACATCATACTTCGTGCATACTTCAATCTTATTCCAGTATCTCTCATAAAAAACCTCCTGCTCTTTAGAAGGTAGTCCCATCAGAATAAAGTTTCTAATCTTGTCTCCCTCGCTGAGATCAAGACCGGTTGAATTAAGACTCTCAAAAATGAGTTGCGGATTATCATCCATATCCAAACGAATGTTTATAATTTCTAGACAACAAATCGCATTGTAAAGCTGGTCGATAGTGATTTCCTGTTTTTGAATCCGGTCATAAAAATAATTGTAGTTTACGGTCAGGTTGGATTCACGAATATGCTCCGTTGGGTCGGAAAATAACTTTCCAAAAGCCATCTGGTCATTCTTTACCGGTTTGAGCTTGATACGGGTATCTTCCGGCTTCCACTTGTCCACGAGATATTCCTCAAAAATCCGTTGCTTCAGACTAGCAGATTCTGGCACAACGACACCATTATCAATCAAATTATACATTGAAAGAAACAACAACGAAACTGTCGTAAGTCGTTGCTGACCATCAATAATCAGAAACTCCTCATTTTGGCCATCCGGGTTATAGACGGAAACGATACTTCCAAAAAAGTGACTCTTCCGGTGTCCCTTGATAATCTTTATAAGGTCATCATACAGCTGTTTGCAGTTCTCGGTCTTCCAGTCATAATTTCTCTGGTAAACCGGAATGACAAACCGTTTATCAGAGCCCTCCATATATTTAACAAATTTGCATTCTGACCCTTTCATCCGTCTTTATTTCTCCTCGTCTACAAAGGTTCCCGGAACATTCTACCGCATATATTCAACTTCGTTCTCCTCACTAATTCTGCCACACTTTGGCAACGATACCTTAAGTTTAAATTCCCCGGTACGACCATCCTTCACAACATACTCTTACTAGGGAAAGGTTTCAAAGAGTTTAAATATCCTTATTTATCTGAATAGGCATAACTATCTTCATAGACTGTCTCAGGAGCAATATCTATCTCCCCGTCCTTCCAGGTAATGACACCATGAAAAAGTACGGGGGACGAGAATACTTTTTCATCCTTCAGAGATTCGAATGCTCCACCGGTTAAAAGAGAAGCATCAAAGAGTCGTTTTTCCCCCGTCGAGAATGTCACAAGCATCATCATACCTCTAAGCGGCTTACAATCGACCACTTTGATACCATTTTTCATTTCTCCCGCATAACATATTCCATCTTTGATATACATTTTCGTTCCTCTAAATTACATCGGCTTAATCTTATCGAAATGTTCCCCTTTCACAGCCTGATTCCATGCCTTATATGCTTCCTCCTCATGGAATGCAAGCCATCCTGTTACCATCCGGAATTGTTTCAATGGAAGAGATCCAGCGAGAAGTTCACCATCTATAGAAACAGCAGCTTCATACTCCCCGTAATACACATGTACATGAGGTTTATTATGCTGTTTATTATCTTTGAATAACAAATATATGACCATACCCGCAAAACGACTCAGTTCAGGCACTTATACTCCTCCCGATGAAAAAAAACATCTTCTACACTTTCAGTTTAATGTAAAATATCTTTCAACGCAAATAAATATAATACCTGCGGCATATTTACTTGTATTGAAATTTTGCTTGTCAAAAGAAAGATATCTTCTATTCCTTCATGATACTAATCACTATGCCACAATATGTAATCTCAGTCATAATATTCTCAATACCCTCGACATCAACACTACCGTCTCAACGTGTAACTGTATGTTCTTTCATTGGAGCATTCTTCTATCTGTTATTTATACTGTAACGCTTTTCATCTTTCATCTTGACTGCGGATTCATCAAGCTGCCTTCCCAGCTATGTGGTATATGGCAACACTTCCAGAATCGTCTGAACTTTTTTTACCAGTATATCCCGTTCAGAAAGCTAATGATTGACCGCCTTGATGAAATACTGTTTGATTTCGTCCTGCGTCAGATGAGGTGTGGAACATTTGCAAAAGTAGACTATTTTAGCTTTTCTGCTCTTCTTCCAGTTCCTGTACAAGGTATTCATCACTCATGCAATGCATGTCGGAAACCCCATCCCTCATCAGCTTATACAATTCCGAACGATAGAATATATCCAGCGCCTTCTCCAATGTAAGGCCATTATGATTTGCAAAAAGCTCTACCACACGAGCATATTTTTTTTGTAAGAGAATAGGATTTGCATTCATAGCTTCACACTCCCTTCAAACCTCAAGTAAGAAAGTGCCTTCTCCGTCCGAAAAGATACCTGGAGATTGGGCTTTTCATATCGTAATCTGTTGATTGCTTCCTTCTTATCGATTAGGCCGTCAAAATAAAGTTCCACTATATTAAATACTTTATCATTTGCTACACCTCCGATAACAAGATCATAATCCGTGTTATCATTCCCCCTGCGGCAGTTCAGAATAAAATCCAGCCATTCTTCGGAATAATCATCAAACTTAAGCACCTTCAATGCTTCATATGCTGTTTCATCAAATTCGTAGCTTGCGATAATGCCATCTTTGCCACGTCGTTTAAAACGGCCACACCACTTTTCAGCTTGTTTGTAAATCGGTGTTGTGTAAAATCCTTTGCCAAAATCAACATTTGGTCTGGAGTGTTTCAGATCCGGCTTATCCACTACCATAAAGGATCCATGATATAATATCATAACTGCACACCCCTTTCCCTCATGACAGCAATAATATCATCCACAATATAATCTTTACTCTGGGTATGCAGCACCTCATACTCTGGAATGATATATTCATTCAAAATATCCATTTGTTCTGTCAAGGCAGCATACACTTTCTGTGCATCAACATTTAGCTTGGATGCTACATTTTCAATACAGAAAATAGCAAATTCTAATTCTCTACTACCACACTGATGTTCTTCTGCCTTCATCTTGTATGCAGACCTCCTTTTGTATTTTAGGCTACTCATCTTTTTTTATCTATACGGTAGACATTTCAGCCCGTTGCAAATTGTAAACGTTAGAGAGTTAAACCGTAAAGATGAAATTAATCCAGAACATTCCTGCCGTCTGGCTTCTTCAGCTGAAAAACATTGACGAATGAAAGGATAGAGTATATCTTATTAGTAAGTGGGATATCCCACTTAGATATATCAAGGAGGCGTTGATTATGACAGCAATAAGAGATTATACGGTTCATGTTGACAACAAGAAAAGAGTTACACTACGAGGAGCTTTATACCAGTACTATAACATAAAAGAATTTGATAATGGCTGCATTATGTTAGAACCGAGGGAGCTGAAGGTTCCTGAGACTATATCAAAAGCTACCTTAAGTGACATGGACAAGGTAATCAGCAATTTTAGGATGGGCAAGGTTTCTCTGCCAATCGATTTATCCGACTTCTAAAATGGAGCAGGCTGATGTTCAACATAAGAATAGGAATTCCTGAGATGGAAGAGGCATGGAGCAGGCTTGTTGACGGTCACCGGAATGGAACAAACGGTAAAAAAGAAGAGGAAGTTTATAGAAAATGGGGAAACGCACTGAAGAAATTGGCGTCAAATCCATTGTATCCAAGTCTTCATTCAGAGTACACGTTTTTCGGCATCACATAGGCTTTGATTGTCTTGATATCCATATCGTCAGAAAGGTAGTCAACTAAGAGCCTGACCGTCTCCGTCGCCATACCCATATCATATGCCAGTAATTCTCGTTGATACGGTAGCCGATTGTCACTTGATTGAGTTTTTTCTTGTAATCGAAGATCTCGACAAGTCCTATAACCCTCTCCGGCTCTCTTCTGAGGCATATTCCCGCGACAATCATTCTCTTTTTCTCGAAATCCCTTCCTCCAAGATTACGAATGGCTGCCAGTAGGTTCCCCCGACTTTTCTTATACAAGAACGGAGGGATATATCTATAGACGTTGTCATTATTTGTAATCTCACCCAATGAGTCTACATCGTCATCGGTCATCTTTCTGATAATGAGCATCTCACTTTCGAGTAGCGGAAAGATTTCAAAAATAGTTAGCTTTGACAAAGATTTCAAAAAGTTTACTCATCCTTATTTACCTGAAATAGCATAACTATCTTCATAGAGTGCCTCCGGCGCAATATCCACCACTAATGGTATTTCACATCCTCGCTACGAATCTGTATTTACCCTTACCATGTCCTGCTACAGAAGCAATTACATCACTCTTCAGCATAATTGAAATCAGTTTTGATGCCCCAGAAGACTGTAGATCAAGAATACTCATAACATTACTTCTCCCAAAGACACCTTCAAAACCATATCTCTCGAAAAGACGATAGACATGTACTGAAGTCTTCACGGAAAATTCGTCAGGAACCTTCAGAAGTCTGATATTTTCATCTGCTGTTCCGTCTTCATTCTCTTTCTCTGCCAGAAGCCCGCTCACGTGCATATCCCTGTTATGAAGTTCATAATTCTTCTCAATGAGAAGATTATCAAGAAACCTCTCAAGATATACAGTTGTTGCATGAATATCCTTCCGCAAATTTGAATAATTGGCCCGGACAAGGGCATTGCGGAAATACCAGGCATTCTGTGCAAAAATACCATTGGTTGCAGAGAATCCAAGAGTCCTTAAATACTTTATGAAGAACACTGCAGTTGTCCTAGTGTTACCCTCTCCAAAAACATGGATTTGCCACAATCTCGATATGAACACAGCAAGATGATGGATAATTTCATCCATCGAGAGTCCCTTGTAACTGAAGTCCCTTTCAACAGAGAAATCATATTCAAGTGTTGCTTTCAATTCTGAAGCACTGCCATACATCACAGTTGCCCCGTCAAGCACCCATTCCCTTTTTGTAATATTGTAATCCCTGATTTTCCCCGCAAAATTATATATGTCCTGAAACAACCGCCTGTGAATCGATATGTATTCATTTGGAGAGAAAATAAAGGCATCCTCTGAAAGTAGTTCTGCAATACGGAGAGAAACCATGTCGGCCTCATGGGTACGGTCATCCTCTGCCGTATGCACAGGTTTTTCCCGATAATAACGTTCAATAAGGCTGTTCACTTCTTCCAGACTTATCTCACCCTCGATGTTTTTTTTCGCCACATCCATCAGATACTGCGACGGCGTCAAGTTATCAACTTTCTGCAATCCGACAGCCGTACTCCAGGTATAGTACCTGTATTGTGTATCCGGTTCGTTTTCCTTCAGATATTCATTAAAAGGATCTGTCATACTTTCCCCCTGTTCAAACTCTTAACAAATCTAAAACGCATCTCCGAGTTTAATAATTGACCTAAACGTTAATGCACACTTTTCCAAGATGAATGTACACTTTTCCAAGATGAATGTCCACTTTTCGGGACCCAATGTCCACTTTCCAAGCTCCAATGTACACTTTTTTGGATCACTCGCACTTTAATATCTCCCTGGGACACAGCATTCTGAGCATTATCAAAGAACTCAAGAGAAGGAGAATAGAGTCATCATCAGGGAATGAAAAGTGGAATAAACATTATATCGAGAAGATGCTGCACAACCATAAATATGCCGGTGATTCGACCATCAACACAGGAGGAGGCACCTATCTATGCAGTAATCATCACCCGGCAATTATTGAACGCAGTATCTTTGATGTTGTTCAGCACCAAGGAGAAATGCGCAGCAACATATCCATCAATGAAGACGGAACAGCCTCTCGCAAGAATACCAGATATAGCGGAAAAACTGTTCTGCGCAAAACTGTCGATATCGAGCAGCTGATGGATGATATGGGGTTCAATGACACATGACAAACAACCACGTGGGAAATCAAATATGTCCTGCTCGCATTGAAGATTGCTGACAACAATTCTCAATATGTTTTCTTATTCTTAATATATATCAATATCGTCATCGGGAATTGATTCAAGCATATCAATAACCTTTACACCATATCGCTTAACTTCACATAAGTCTTTGAAGTTATCAACATCTGTTATCTCTTTGTAATATTCGCAGAATGAAATGACTCGATGTCCATTCGACTCGTTATAAGTAATCGAGAATCGTTTTCCTGAATAATTAAATTCAATCTCGTCACCACACTCAATTAATTCTTTTAATTCTTCTCTTGTCATTTGCTAATTTCCTTACCGACATCTCTTTTAAGACTACCATTCTCCCAACTTATTGTATGTTGTCGAAGTACATGAAATCCCAAATATTCCTTTGAATTGTATTTTTATACAATTCCTCCAGAGGTGTGTGCACACTATCTAAAGTGCACCGCTATCGTATGAAGGGGTGTGCACTTCTAAACGATAAGCGTATTGACTTCTATCCGTGAACTTACAAGGAGAGAGAGTTTGTTTGTCTCCCTTAAACTTTCAAACGATAGCCTGAAATTAAGTTTTTCTATGCAAAAATGTTACTATTGACTGTGTTCATACCCTCGACATCAATACGACAGTCTCAACATGGCTTGAGACGACAGCATGTACGCCAAGCCTATTTTCAGCACGTTCAAACGATAGCCTTGATAGTGCACACCTATCGTTTATATCAAATTTTGCTATCGTTTGATAGTGCATAAACATACAAAAAAAGAGATAGACATTTTATCAGCATTGCTAGAGACAAAAATGTCACTTTGGTATACAATAATGTCACTTAGAAGGATTTTGACACTATGAACCTTGGCAAAGAAACTGAGACACTGGAATTTAAGAAAACAACGGGAGAGTTGAAGTCTGCAATGATTTCAATTTCATCTATTCTAAACAAACATGGTGTTGGGACTCTATACTTTGGAGTAAAGCCAAATGGTGAGGTCGTTGGCCAAGATATATCAGAGAGCTCTCTCAGAGATGTTTCCAGGACAATTTATGAGAGTATCAAACCTCAAATTTACCCAGCTATTGAGGAAATAGCATTAGAACAACAACATTTGATTAAAGTTGAATTTACGGGAGAAAATGCCCCATATTCTGCTTTTGGAAGATATTATCTCAGAACAGCAGATGAAGACAGAGAAGTTACTCCTGAAGAATTAAAAGAGTTCTTTGAAGCAAATCGTTACCGAGGAAAATGGGAGAAGGATAAATCAACGGCTACTTTGAAACAAATTGACAGACAATCCATAAAGGAGTTCTGGCAAAAATCGGTTTCTGTCGGGAGGATGCCAGAGGGAAGATATACATGTCTCATCATATTGAAAAAATATGGCCTTGTTTCAGGCGATTATTTAACAAATGCAGGAGAGGTTCTTTTTGGATCTACAAAACCTGTTACCTTGAAAGCTGGAATATTCGCAACAGAAGAAAAGCTTACCATTTTGGATATGAAAATGTACGAGGACAATATCTATAATTTACTGAAGATTGCCGAAGGTTACATTTTAAAGAACATACGATGGAGAAGTGAAATAACCAATCTTGAAAGAACTGAAATTCCTGAAATACCCATAGCGGTAATTAGAGAAGTTCTTGCAAACAGCTTTGCGCATGCTGTCTACAACAGCAGGACAAGCCATGAAATATGTATTCATCCAAATAAAATTACAATCTATAGTCCGGGTGAATATGCAAGTAAACATACACCTCAAGAATACATAGAAGAAAACCTTGAATCCGAGATTAGAAATGAAAAGATAGCCAAGATATTGTATCTAAACAAATCAATAGAACAATTTGGTAGTGGCTTTAAGCGTGTTAACAGTTTATGTAATGATGCTAAAATTAAGTATTCATATGAAAACACCGCAAATGGTTTTAAATTTATAATTTATCGTCCTCAAGTGCAAAGTGACATACTTGATGTCACTTTGGATGTCACTTTGGATGTCACTTTGAATGGTACAGAAAGGGCAGTACTTGCAATATTAAAACAAAAACCAGATTCATCTAGGGATGAAATCGCAGAAAAAATAGCCAAAACGGTACGAACGGTACAAAGGGCCTTAGATTCACTAAGGGAAAAAGGATTTATAGAGCGAAAAGGAGCAAAACAAACTCCTATTTGGGAAATTCTTAAATAGACGCAATAAACTCGAGTGTGTTCATACCCTTGACATCAACACTACCGTCTCGACGTGTCCGGAACCCGGGAACATATCAAAGGGTTGTATCTCTAGGACTCTGTAGGGAGTAAAGTGAGTCATGTATCTCAAGTCACGACCAAGCGTCTCAGGGTTGCAGGAAATATAAACAATCCCATCGGCATCAACCTTGCTCGCAGCGGCAAGGAACTCCTCGCACGATCCTCCCCTGGGTGGGTCAAGAAAGATAACATCGAACTTCTCGCCTTTTCTCTTTGCTTCCTTGAGGTATTTTGCAGCATCGTCATTTATAAACGTCACGTTCGATATCCCGTTCATTTCCGCATTATTCTCTGCATCCTTTACAGCACGAGGGTTGTTCTCGACGGCGACAACATCAGAGCCCGATGAGGAAGCTGCGATGAGCGCTATCGTTCCGGTTCCCGAGTATGCATCGAGCACCCTGTCGCCGGGGCGGAGGCGCGCGAGCGCAACTGCCTTTTTATATATGATTTCTGCCATCTCCGGGTTTGTCTGGAAAAAGCTTTTTGCGCTTATATTGAACTTCAAGCCGCAGATTTCTTCTGTTATATACCCCTTGCCGTAGAGCAGAATCTCTTCGCTGTCGTCTTCGATGACCATGCTTGTATCACTATTGTTGATAATCTGTACAACAGTTGTGACACTTTCGTTCTTCTGATGTAGCGCCGAGACAAAATCAGCCTTATGAGGAAAGTCCTTTTTAGCTGTGACAAGGGCAACGAGGGTCTCTCCTGTACTCCTGCTCACTCTTATGAGGATATGCCTCAAATCTCCCGTCTTTCTGTCCTCATCATATGCTCTTATTCCAAAGCGCGAAGCCATCTGACGCACTGTCTGTAAAACGGCTGTAGCCTTTCCGTTTTCAAGAACGCAATTTCTGATTGGTATGAGTGCATGGGAGTTTTTTCTGTACTGCCCCGTTATGAACTTACCGTCCCTGTCGAGGCCGCATACAGCCTGAATCTTTGTTCTGAAGTGAGTGAGAGAGGGAGACGGGACAATCTCATTGACGCGGGAAAAGCGTGATGTGAACTTCTCCACAAGAGCCTCTTTCATCTCGAGTTCATAGCTGTAGCTGTTGTTAATGTATTCACATCCACCACACCTGCCGTAAAGCGGACACCATCTTTTCTCTCCCATTTCAGTCCTCCAGGCCCTTGAACTGGCTGAGGTACAATTTCCTGTACTCACCGTTCTCTATTTTCATCAAACTCTCATGTGTTCCCTTCTCCATTATCGTCTTATTGCCGACAACAAAGATTTCATCCGCATTTCTGATTGTACTGAGTCTATGTGCAACAATAAAGGATGTTCTATCCTTCATCAATATCTTGAGCCCCTCCTGGACCATCATCTCGGTACGTGTGTCGACATTGCTTGTAGCTTCGTCGAGCACCAGCACCTTCGGAGATGCAATGAGAGTGCGGGCAAGTGCAATCAGCTGTTTCTGTCCAGAGGATAGGGATGCGTCCTTTATAAGGGTGTCGTAACCGGAAGGAAGTGAGGAAATAAGAGATGTCAGATTGAGCTCCTCTATTCTCTTCTCCATCTCTTCGTCCGATACATTCCTGCCATATAAAAGGTTTTCTCTTATCGTACCGCTGAAGAGAACTGAGTCCTGAGGCATTACAACAACTGCCTTTCTGAGACTCTCGAACGATGCCTTTCTTATATCCTGGCCGTCTATCAGAACTTCGCCTTCAACGGGGTCGTAGAAGCGCGCAAGAAGGTTGATTATCGTAGTCTTTCCTGCGCCTGTTGGACCGACGAGCGCGATAGTCTCTCCACCCTTTGTCTTAAAGGAAAGATTCTCGAGTATGTTGACGCTATCGTCATCGGGATAGCTGAATGTGACATTTCTGAACTCGACATCGCCTTTATCGACCTTGAGCTCTATCTTGTTTTTGTCTTCAACTATGTCACTCTTCTCGTCCATCATCTCGAATACCCTCGCAGCTGCCGAAAGGTTGTTAATTAGCGTGTTGTAGATACTTGCTAGCGTTCTGATGGGCTGCCAGAAATATCCTATATAAGTAATGAAGGCAAGAATCTCACCCACCGTACACGCCCCCTCTTTCATCCACTTAACTGCACATAAGAAAAGCAACACGTAGCCCAAGGCCTGGGAGAGTGAAATGATTATTCCAAAGCCGTCGGAGCGCCTGACTGCCTTGACCCAGGAGGACTTCGTCTCATCAAGAAGCCTGTCACACTCCTTCTCTGTCTCCTCCTCCGCTCTGAATGACTGTATAGCCCTTATTCCCGAGTAGTCCTCGTGGACAAAGGATGTGAAGTTGCTCTCCTTCTTTCGGTGGTTTTCCCAGTTATGGTATCCCCTGATGACGATAAGATATGTCGAGATTACAAGAAGTGGAATCACAATAAAGGTCGATAGTGCAAGAATTGGATTCATAAAAGCCATTATGACCATTATGGAGATGAGGAAAACGATGGAAGGAATGAGGGTACTCGTGAGGCTCTTTGTTATCTCCTTGAGTTTATCGGAGTCGTTGATGACACGTGTTATTATCCTCCCCGACGGCCTTGAGTCGAAGAAACCTAATGGAAGGGAGAGTATATTCTCATAGGTCTCGGTTCTGGCCCTGTAGACCACATCGTTCGCCATCCTGTTGGTTATTCTATCCCTTATTATGCTCGTTACTCCCCAGAAAAGAGCAAGAAGCAGTGCCGTAAGTGTTGTCACCAGGAGCGCTTTTATATCGCCGGATGCAATATCTTTATCGACAGCCTTTTCAGTCAGAATAGGAATGAGCGTTTTACTAAAAGAGCTGAAGACGGCAAGGATAGATATCACAACAACCTGTTTTTTATACCCTCCGCAATAATGGAGTATACGCGCTATCGTCTCTCTCTTCCCCACCGATGCGTTTTTCTCGTCTTTCTTGTAGTTCTGTCTCATAGTGCCACCTCCCCGTCAGGATACTGGCTGAGGTAGGTCTCCCAGTAGAGTCCTTTCTTCTTTAAAAGTTCTTCGTGAGTTCCCCTTTCCTTGACGGATCCGTTTTCGAGCACAAGTATTTCATCTGCACTCTTGACTGCACTTATTCTATGGGCGGTTATCAAGAGACTGCGCTTACCTTCCTTTTTTATTGTTCTCTCTATCTCGCGCTCGGTTTCCATATCGAGAGCGGAGGTTGCGTCGTCAAGGATCAATAGTTCGGCCTTACGCATGAAAGCTCGAGCAATACTGAGTCTCTGCTTCTGCCCGCCGGAGAGTCCCACTCCGCGCTCTCCTATTATCGTGTCCCAGCCGTTCTCGAGTTTTTCAATAAACTGGGACGCCTCGGCATTCTCTGCAGCATCCTTCACGTCTCTTTCACTGTAGTCGCTGCGACTTCCGAGTGCTATGTTGTTTTTAACTGTATCTGAAAAGAGAAAGACATCCTGGGTGACAATGGAGGAAAAACCACGGGCTGACGAGAGCGTCAAATCACGCATATCGACACCGTCGATTGTAACCCTGCCAGCAGTGGGGTCAATAAACCTCACGGCAAGGGATGTGATAAGCGATTTACCCGACCCCGAGGCCCCCATCACTGCGACAGTTTTTCCCGGCTCTATTGTAAACGACACATCCTTTACGAGGTCCCTTCCCTTCGACGAGAACGAAACGTGCTCGAACTTCATAGTCTTTCCTTTCGTCTCCATCTCGATTTCGCCGTCCTTGATTTTGGGCTCGTCATATAAAATAGCCTTAACCTTACGCCATCCGGCACGAGCAGAGGAGACCTCCACGAAGAGCCATCCTATCTCCATCATCGGCCAGCTGAGCTCGTTTGTGTACTGTATTGCTGAAGTAAGGGTTCCCAGTGTCATTCTCCCGTTCACAACTTCAATACCGCCTAGAAGTATTGTGAGAGGGACCATCATAAGAGCAATCATGCTCTCGGGGGTACACCAATGAACCCATAGATAATCAAAGGAACGGGAAAGGTTACGGAAAATTCCCGCTTCCCTTTTAAAGCGGTCCACTTCCTTTCTTTCGCACCCGAATGACTTGACTGTCCTTATTCCCATTATGGCTTCGCTTGCGGCAGCGTTTAAATCCGCGCGCTTATCAGAGATGGCGTCACTGAGCTTATCGCCCTTTTTCTCGCTTTTGACGGCAAGAAAAGCAATGATTGGAAGACAAACAATAGGAACAAGGGCACAGCGTGGGCTTACAACCATAAGCGCCGTAAATTGTGATATCACAAGTACGATAATCTCGAGGAGGAATATACCGCAGAAGCCGAACATGAAGCCGATTGAGTCGGTATCTGATGTGGTGCGGCTCATAAGATCTGCAGGCGTTCGCTCCTGGAAGAACTCCCCGTCCTTGAGCGATATCGAAGAAAAGACATCACTTCGTAAATCCGAAGCAACCCGTTTTGCTATCGTATCGGACGCTAGTTCCTGCACATAGCCGAAAATTCCGATACCGGCATAGCATAGTGCAGCCTGGATTAAAAGAGAATAGAAAACCGAATAATTTCTGTTTCCTATAACCTCATCGATTATTCTCGATAGCAGTGTCGGGGCGAGCACCCTCAGCGCCGTTGCCACAACAAGGCACGAGAGCGATATGACATATAATTTAATATTTCTAAGCGCATAATGCGATAACTTGATTTTTTTCACTTTTCCCTCCAAGGAAAACGACAGAAGACTGCCTTAATTAATTAATAAAAATGGTCGGGAATCTTTATACGCGTGGATTAACAGAAAGAAAGTAGTATTCCACGTTTGTTTTTCTATCTATCATCAACTTTCCTCCTGTGCTTTGAACTACATAACTTTTAGCACATAAGGTAGAAAAAAGGCAACAATGCGAAATGATTATATTGATTTTTCAAAAAATTTTTCTTTCATTTCCCCTTTTTTTGGTTTAAATTTTTTAAAAAGTTGAACGCTTTGAAAGTAAGTGTTGTACAATATTTCTGGAGGCAGATATGAATAGAATTATAACAATCGGTCGTGAATTCGGCTCAGGAGGAAGGGAACTTGCCCGCCGTCTCAGTGAAGATTTGGGCTACGCTTATTATGACCAGGAGATTCTGAGGGAGATTGCCGCCCGCACACAGCTGAGCGAAAGCTACGTCAGGGCTATCGTCGAACATTCCCCTGTCGCAAGTTACCCTATACATGTAGTAAGGTCATTTCATCCTGTAATGTCACCCATGATGGACCAGACGAACAAGGTCTGTCAGGAGCAGACTGCGATAATCAAGGAGATGGCGGAAAAATCGGACTGCATCATCGTCGGAAGATGCGCTGACTATATTTTGAGAGATTTCAATCCTCTTAGAATATTCGTCTATGCCGATATGAGCGAGAAAATCAAACGTTGCAGGGAGAAATCTCAAGATGCGGAGACTCTCACCGACAAGGAACTTGAGAAGCAGATTAAGTCCATCGACAAGAACAGAAAGAAATACTACGACTTCTACACAGGACAGGAATGGGGCGACAGAAACAACTACGACCTATTGATCAACACAACAAACATTCCAATCCCGAATGCGGCAAAAGAGCTTTCAGCTCTGATTAGAAGTATCCAGTGAATTATGGTGGAAGGGTCCTCTCTTCCACTTTTTTGTCTCTTTAAAATCACATCCTCTTTGTGATACCCTGTCACTATGGAAGAAAAGAAGAAAAAACAGCAGAAGCTCGTCAGGAAACCCAGCCCGTTTCTCTATTGGGTTGTAATCGGAATATATCAAATCTATTTGAAGATACGCTACAACATACACCATAAGGGCGTTAAGCCGAAGGGACCGGCACTCATTCTTTCAAACCATACATCAAACCAGGATTATAAGTTCGTTGCCTCATCGCACTGGCCGCGCCGAATTACCTTTGTCGGTACTTATCATTGGTTTACCTTCAAGAAGCTCAATTTCTGGCTTCGTCACATGGGAGTTATACCCAAGTACCAATTCGCTCCTGATATGGCCTCGATGAAGATGATTCGTTACGCCCTCGATAAGAACAAGGCACTCGTATTCATCGCTCCAGAAGGCACAGTCTATGCAGCGGGAAGCCTCGGATACATCTCCCCTTCGATTGCAAAGACAATCAAGGTCTTCAGGACTGCAGTTTATGCCTCCCTCATAGAAGGTGCAGGACTCGGGAATGCCAAGTGGTCGCTCCATCCCCACCGTGGACGCACCGATGTCACAACATCACTCATCATCACAAAGGAAGAGGCGGAAACGCTCAGCGTCGAAGAGATTATGGAGCGTATAAGAAAGAGCCTCACCTACAACGACTACGAATACCAGAAGAAATATAATGTCCACGTTAAAGGAAACGACAAACTCGACGGCTTTACCACCATGTTCTATAAGTGCCCCAATTGCGCGGAAGAGTTTACGCTGGAGAGTAAAGGCAATAAAGTCTGGTGCACACACTGCCACGCTGAGGCAGAGCTCGATGATACGTTCCACTTCAGTTGGAATATAAAGAACAGGCGTCTCTTCACCGATTATGTATCGTGGTATGACTGGCAGCTTGATGAAATGAAGAAGGAAGCAATGAGGGACGACTTCAAGATGGAAGAGGAAGTTGACTACGCAATCGACAGAAGCGGAGTTGACAACTACGTCAAGGTCGGGCGTGGAGTAATGACCCTCACCCACTCGGGATGGGACTACAAGGGAACATATGAGGGACAAGAAGTCGAAGAACATGATGATATAGAGGATGTATTTCTTGCAACACTCAAAATAGGACTACATTTCGAGCTTCCATTCAAGAAGGGGCATTGCCGTGTCTTCTATCCCGTCAAAAACGGAAATACCAGCATGAAGTGGCACCTTGCCTCACGTGCGCTGACAGAACTTAAGGCTGAAAAAAAGATTTGAAGATGAAGGGAATTTTGAAAGATATTTCAATTCTTGTTATTTCACTTCTTTCGGCTTTTCTGCTCTCAATACAATTCAGTGCACTTGATGTCGAGGAGCACATAACAACTGTTTTCGTCTTTGCAGTCTTTCTTGTTTCCTTATTCACATCATCCTATATCTACGGCGTTGTGGCGTCGATAGTCGGGGTCGTACTCATCAACTATGTCTTCATGTACCCCTTCTTCGCCTTCGATTTCATAAATCCCGTCAATCTGGTTTCTGCAATAATAATGCTGACAGTATCTATTGTGACGAGTCTCCTTGTTTCAAAGAGGAAGGAGAGCGAGAAGAAACTCAGGGAGAGTGAGAACGAAAGAATCAGGGCGGACTTACTGAGGGCTGTATCACACGATTTACGCACTCCCCTTACGACAATTGAAAGCGCTTCCTCCCTCCTCTTGGAGAACAATAATCTTCCGATAGATAAAAAGAGGGAGATGCTCGAGAATATAAAGGAGGAGTCAATCTGGCTTGAGAGGATGGTGGAGAACCTCCTATCAATAACCAGGCTTGGCGAGAGGGACATCAAGATAGAAAAGGAAAGCGTCATAGTCGACGAACTTGTAGACTCTGTCGTAAACAAATTCCATAAGCGCTATGAGAGCGAAAACATCGAGGTAAATCTCCCTGATGAGATTAGCGCAGTCATGGCAGATCCCTTGTTGATTGAAGAGGTCCTTTTGAACCTTTTAGATAATGCCCATAAGCATGCAGAGGGCCACACAAAAATTACACTCAGTGTAAGAAAGGATGAAGACAAAGTCGTTTTCTCCGTGCTCGATGACGGGTGTGGACTAGGAAAGGAAGGAGAAAATATCTTCTCGTCCTACGGCACTGACGGCGACAGAAACCGCTATAAGGGCATAGGACTATCGGTCGCGAAAACAATCATCTCCGGCCACGGCGGAAGTATTGCAGCTCGCGATAATCCCACCGGCGGCGCTGAATTCTCTTTCACCCTTGGAGGCGAGATATGACGAATAACCGAAACAAAATTCTCATAGTCGAGGACGACAGAAAGGTTGCATCGGTAATTGGAACACTCCTCGAGAACAACTCCTATCAGATAATATATGCCCAGAGCGTCAGGGAGGCGGAAATGCTCTTTCTCTCCCATCTTCCAGATGCCGTCATTCTCGACCTGGGGCTACCCGACGGGGACGGGGGAGAGGTTATAGATAAGATAAGAGAGGCTTACACTACCCCCATTCTCGTCCTCTCCTCCCGCGGAAGCGAGAGCGACAAAGTCGATGCACTCGATAGGGGCGCCAATGACTATGTGACAAAGCCCTTCTCACCCCTCGAGCTTCTTGCGCGGATAAGGGTACTCATACGCTTCGGCTCTCACCGCGCAGAAAGCGGAAAACTTACAAAGGGTATATTCGAGTCTGGTGACCTTAAAATCGCCTATAATGCGCGACAGGTCTACTACAAAGGGAGTGAAATAAAGCTTACACAAACGGAGTACAACATACTCTGCTTTCTCTCCGAGAGCCAGGGAAAGATGCTGACATATGCCACTATCATCAACGGTGTCTGGGGACAGGGCGATGAGACGAGCGTGAAGAAGCTTCAGGTCAATATGGCTAACATTCGTAAGAAGTTCGGCGTCAGGGTCGGGGACAATTGGTTTATTTCGAACGAACTCGGAGTCGGTTACAGGTTCAACAGCTAATCTTTACCACCTCTTAACCACCTCTAGTATAAACTAGGAGATAAGGGCGTTAAGCCTAACCTAGAGAAAGGGGAGAAAGATGAGTAAAGAATATTCTCTATCCGTTAAAGAGTCGCTTGAAAATGTAAAAAGTACAAGCGAAGGTCTCACGAGTGAAAGTGCTGAAAAAAGACTATCAGAATTCGGGCCGAATAAACTCAAAGAGAGTGAAAAGCCGACAATTTTCCAGCGCTTTATCGAGCAATTGAAGGACCCGATGCTGATTATCCTGATGATTGCCGCAGCAGTATCTGCACTGACGGGGATGGTAAGCGGAGAAGGCGAATGGACGGAAGTTATAATCATCGTCGCCGTTGTCCTCCTTAACGCCATACTCGGCGTTATTCAGGAAAGTAAGGCAGAGGCCGCAATAGAGGCGCTACAGACAATGACGGCAGCAACGTGCAAGGTCATAAGGGACAACAAACAGACTGTCCTACACTCCTCCGAACTCGTTCCGGGAGATATCGTAGTCCTTGAAGCAGGCGATGCAGTTCCGGCCGACGGAAGAATAATAGAGTGCGCTTCCCTTAAAATCGAAGAAGCGGCGCTCACAGGTGAAAGCGTTCCTGTCAACAAGACAGTGGATATAATCAAAGACAAAGAAAACTCGACAATTCCACTCGGCGACAGAAAGAATATGTGCTACATGGGCTCAACTGTAGTCTACGGCAGAGGTAAGGCGGTCATTACAGATACCGGTATGTCAACCGAGATGGGAAAGATAGCAGGTGCTCTCAGTAGTGCAGAGGCTGAAGAGACACCGCTACAGAAGAAACTCGATGAGCTAGGTAAGAGCCTGAGTAAGATGGTTCTTGTTATCTGTGTATTTATCTTCTTCTTCAATCTCTTCATGGCTCGTAGCGAACTCAAGGAAAGCGGAGAGGCGCTCACAGTCATCCTCAAGACCTTCATGGTCGCAGTATCTCTTGCAGTTGCTGCAATTCCGGAGGGCCTCGCTACGGTCGTAACCGTTGTTCTCTCAATAGGCGTCACGAAGATGAGCCAGCATAATGCCGTAATACGAAAGCTAACAGCTGTAGAGACACTCGGATGCACAGAAGTAATATGCTCAGATAAAACAGGTACCCTTACACAGAACAGAATGACTGTTGTCGAAAGCATCGGTGACAAGGAGACTGTTGCCAGGGCAATGGCGCTGTGCTCCGATGCTTCTCTCAACAGCGAGAATAAGGCCGAAGGAGAGCCGACTGAGTGTGCTCTTGTAAACTTCGCCTACACCCTCGGGCTCAAGAAACAGGACATGGAAAAGAAGGAGCCAAGAATAGACGAAGCTCCATTCGATTCGGGCCGCAAGATGATGAGCACAGTTCATAAGAGAGAGAGCGACTACATCCAGTACACAAAGGGCGGACCGGACGTTGTCATTTCGCGCTGTACACACTACATGGAAAACGGCATTGTAAAGGAGCTTGACGAGAAGAAGAGAAACGAGATCATGGCTTCCAACAAGGCTATGGCCGATAAGGCCCTCAGAGTCCTCGCATGCGCCGAAAGAATTTGGAAGGAAAGACCGGAGAGCGATGAGCCGGAATACCTCGAGAAGAACCTCGTCTTCCTCGGGCTCTGCGGCATGATTGACCCCGTAAGACCTGAAGTCAAGGCAGCTATCGACGAATGCAGAAGTGCAGGAATAAGAGCTGTCATGATTACCGGCGACCATAAGGACACGGCAGTAGCGATTGCAAAGGAACTCGGAATAATAAAGAGTGCGGACGAAGCAATAACCGGTGCAGATATCGAAAAGATGAGCGACGAAGAGCTCAGCCGTAACATAAAGAAGTACGGAGTATATGCCCGCGTACAGCCCGAGCATAAGACAAGGATTGTCACAGCATGGAAGAAGAACGGATCCATAACTGCAATGACAGGTGACGGTGTCAACGACGCACCGTCAATCAAGAGTGCAGATATAGGTGTCGGAATGGGCATAACGGGAACGGACGTAACAAAGAACGTTGCAGATATGGTCCTTGCAGACGACAACTTTGCAACAATTGTCTCTGCTGTCGGTGAAGGAAGAAGGATTTACGACAACATCCGTAAGGCAATACAATTCCTCCTCGGCTCGAATATGAGCGAGGTACTCGGCGTATTTACGGCTACAATCATGGGCTTCACGCTCCTGAATCCAGTCCACCTACTCTTCATCAACCTTGTAACGGACTGCTTCCCTGCCCTTGCACTTGGCCTCGAGGAAGGAGAGGACGACATAATGAAGAGACCTCCCCGCCCCTCCGATGACGGTATATTCGCAGGCGGACTACTTGGGGACATCATCTACCAGGGAATCCTTGTAACGGTACTCACAATTCTATCCTACATAATCGGTAACTCGATAGAAGTCGGCCACTTCGCACTGCCCGTGGGAGTAAGCGACCACGGAATGACAATGGCGTTTTTGACTATGAGCATGTGTGAAATCTTCCACTCCTTCAATATGAGGAGTCAGCGTAAGAGCATATTCACGCTCAAGAGCCAGAATAAGGTGCTCTGGGGTGCGATGATCGGCTCTCTTCTTCTGACGACGGCGGTATTGGAAATTCCAGTGCTTGCTGATGCGTTCGGTTTCACGCCGGTGGGCTTCAAGGAATATTCAATCGCACTCATATTGGCGTTCCTCGTTATTCCTATCGTCGAAATTGTAAAGCTATTTCAGAGAATGGCAGCAAAGAAGAAAAAGAAATAAAAGGGAAAAAGACAACACTCTCCACCGGGAAACCGGTGGATTTTCTTGAGGAAAAAAAAGATGCGAACGGCCAGGATTGAACTGGCGACCCCTTCCGTGTGAAGGAAGTGCTCTCCCACTGAGCTACGTTCGCGTCCTATCTACTATATTACCTTCCCCCCTCTTTTGTCTAGATGAGTAAAAGAAGCGAACTCGTCACTAGCGCTATGACTATGCTCACTATCATAGGGAGCTTGAAAAAGGAAATAACAAACGAAAGCACTAAAGCCGCGATTCCTGCATACCACTCTGAGCCGAAGTCTGTAATAACACCAGGGAAGACCAGAGCACCCAAGGATGCAAGTGGAAGAAGGAGCATGCACTTTCTTATCCTCTTCGGAAGCTTCTGAGTAAACGAAAGAAAATACGGGATTGTTCTGGGTATTTGGGTAACAAGACCCGATAGAATTATGATTAAAAGTGTTCTACTCACCAAAGACCTCCTCATCGGTGTAAATGAATGATGCTGCTACTGTCGCGCTGATCATTGCAACAATGGTTGAAAATCCCGCAGAGAGTTTAAAGCCGTTTAGAAGAAGGGTATTCACCCCAGCGCTGATAAGAAAGACAATAATCGCTTTCCACCCCTTACGGCACTCCCCGCCGAGAAGAGATATAAACATTGCGTAAACTGTAATGACCGATGCCGTCTTCACGACGGACGGAAGAAAATCTCCCGCCACGGCACCGACAATGCTTCCACTCCACCAACCCGTCCAGCTTATGAGGCTCAATGCTGCAAAATAGGGCATAGTTACGCCTTTATTTCTGAATGACGCAAGGGCAAAAACTTCGTCGGTTGTACTGAAACCGGCAAATATCCGCGCAGGAACAGATTTAGCATTAAGACGCGGGGAAAGTGATGACGCCATGAAGATATAGCGTGAATTGATGAAGAATACCGAAACAACGATTGAAAATATCCCCGCCCCGCTTTTCATAAGGGAAAGGATGAGAAACTGTGACGATCCTGCATACACAAAGAATGAGGTAAGCCAGGTCTCGAATAGCGAAAAGGAGAGCGTTGTGCTCATAAGGCCGAATGCAACGGCAGTAGTAAAATACCCGAGTGCTACCGGTAGGCCGTCGATAACCCCGTCCTTTATCGTCAATTTCTCGTCCATATATCCTCGCTAACCTTTTTTGCCGTTTCAGTTCCGTCTATGGCCGCACTCACAATTCCCCCCGCATACCCGCTACCTTCTCCTGCGGCATATAGTCCCTTTATGACCATGCCTCTGTCGTCCCGGACTATTCTCACCGGAGAACTTGTTCTTGTCTCGGTAGCGAGCAAAAGTGCATCGTGCGTGATAAAGCGTCCCCTAGTCATCCTTCCGAACGCCTCAAATCCACCCCTCAGCGACTCAGAAACAAGGGAGGGTAGATAATCGTCCAAAGATACCGACTCACACCCCGGGGCATATGTAGTCTGGGGAAGAGTTGATGATATTTTCCCCGCCATGAAGTCGTCGAGCCTCTCTGACGGCGCCTTGAAAAGCGGAAAATAGCATCGCCTTTCGACGCTTTCTATGTAATCGAGCATTCCCCATACCCCGCTAGTAGGCACATCTTCTTTTCTTATTTCCACAACAAAGGCTGCGTTGGCAAACCTACCCGAACGGGAAGATGAGCTCATGCCGTTTACAACCTGCATTCCATTCTCGGTGGTTGCCGGGACAACGGATCCTCCGGGGCACATACAGAAGGAGTAGACGCCTCTGTTATTCACCTGGGTTACAAATGAATAAGTTGCAGGCGGGAGGTACAATCCCCTTCCCTCCTCATTATGATATTGCATCCTGTCAATAAGAGCCTGTTCGTGCTCGCACCTGACGCCTATTGCCGTGTTCTTTGCTTCGAGTAACACTCCATCCTTCTCGAGAAAATGATAAACATCCTTTGCAGAGTGACCGGTAGCAAGAATAACAGGGCCGAAAAACTCCTCACCGCTGAGGCACCTTACACCTACGACACTGCCACTGTGATTGATTAATGATGTAACGGTTGTATTGAAGTGAACTTCCCCACCGGATGAGAGAATGGTCTTCCTCATGTTTTCTATAACTAAGGGAAGCCTGTCCGTCCCTATATGAGGATGTGTCTCATAGAGTATATTCTCGTCCGCCCCGTGCTGAACAAAAAGGGAGAGTACCTTCTTCACATCCCCGCGTTTGACAGAGCGTGTGAAAAGCTTTCCGTCAGAGTATGCTCCGGCGCCACCTTCTCCAAAGGAGTAGTTTGAATTCTCGTCAAGTATTCCCTTCGTAGAAAGTCTTGCGCAATCCTTCTTTCTCTCCCTCACGTCCTTTCCCCTCTCGAGGACAATCGGTCTTATTCCGTTTTCTATAAGTGTAAGGGCAGAAAATAACCCCGCGGGTCCCGAGCCGACAACAACAGCCTGAGGAGAGGAGTTATCGAGGACAGGAAAATTTGTCTTACTCCAGGTCTCTGTAGGATCCTCATCAATAAAGACTCTCACAAGGAGGTTTATTTTGATATCGCGCCGTCGGGAGTCTATGCTCTTACGTATGTATTTTATACCCTTCACTCTTTCCCGCCTGAGGGAAAGTGAAGAAGCAGCCTTCTTTATGACAAAGCTTTCGTCAGAGGCATCGAAGGGAGATAAAACAAGGTTCACATCTTTAATCATCGACAAAATAATATGAATTAGAGTAAGGCTAATCAATTGAGAATCTGTTTTTTCTTCCTTCTTTCAAGTATTATTGACGCGTGAATATTCTATCTATCGAGAATCTTGAGAAAACAGTTAAGGATGAGCCCCTGTTCGAGGGTGTTACACTCGGCCTGGAAGAGGGAGAAAAGGTCGGAATTGTAGGGCGTAATGGAGAGGGTAAATCAACTTTCCTCTACACCATCACAGGGCGCACTCCCAAAGACGAAGGAAAAGTGTCGCTTCGTAACGGCACAAGAGTAGCACTCCTCGAGCAGAGAGTAACGTTTAAAGAAGGTGCTACGGTATCTTCATACCTCTATGAAGCCGATGACTCGAATATTAAGATACTCTCTTCCTACCGTAAAGCAATTGAAGACGGCAGAGAAACAGAGACCATGAAACTGGGAGAGATAATCGAAAGGGACAATCTCTGGGATATTGAGCGTAGGTACTACGCCTTCCTTACCGATATGAATGAATCATTCACAGGCGACGAAGATTTCTCCTCACTCTCGGGGGGCGAGCAGAAGAAGGCTGCACTGGCGCGTACCCTCGCACTCTCGGCAGACCTTGTTCTCATGGATGAGCCGACAAACCATCTCGACATAGAGACAATCGAATACCTTGAGGCATGGATAAAGTCCACGCCTTCTGCAGTCATAATCGTAACACATGACAGGCACATCCTATCCTCCGTCTGTTCGACTATCTGGGAACTCGATAAAAAGCACTTCTACCGCCACCCGGGCTCCTTTACGGAGTACCTTGAAAGAAAAGAAGAGCGCCTTGTGATGGAGGAAAAGGCACAGGAGAGGCTGAAAACAATACTACGGCGTGAACTTGTGTGGCTTATGAGAGGCCCGCAGGCAAGAACGGGTAAGGATAAAGGCCGTAAGGACAGGATAAGCGAGATGGAGGCCTCGATAAAGAAGGTCAGGGACGACAGGATGACCCAGTTTTCCTCCCTCGAGCGGAGGCTGGGGAAAAAGATATTGGATATCGAGAACATATCTGCTGTATACGGCGAGCGCACCCTCTTTAAAGATTTCACCTATTCATTTACAAAAGGTGTCAAAATCGGACTCATCGGTCCAAACGGATCGGGGAAATCTACCCTTTTAGATATCATCGCAGGGCTGAGGGAACCCGACGGCGGCAGTATTGATGTCGGCGTGAATACAGTCTTCGGCTACTACGACCAGAAAGGACGGAATTTAGTCGAAACAAAGACAGTGCTAGAGTACGCAGAAAGTTTCGGCAACAGAGTAAGGTACTCCACAGGAGAGGATGTAACAGCATCAAGGTTTCTCGAGCTCTTCGGTTTTCCACAGGAGAGCCAGAGGACTCCGATTATGATGCTCTCGGGAGGAGAGAGACGACGGCTATATCTGATAACACGCCTCATAAACAACCCCAATTTCCTCCTTCTCGACGAGCCGACAAATGATTTGGATATTCCGACAATGGAGAATCTCGAGGACTACATATCGTCATTCCCCGGCTGTGCGATAATCTCATCCCACGACAGAACTTTCCTCGACTGCTCTGTCGATTTCATTCTTTCCATCGAAAACGAACGAATTACATTGTTCCCCGGAAACTATACCCAGTTCAAGGAAAAGAAGGCTGAGGAAAGTACAAAGAAGGAAGCTGTAAAGAAAGAGAACACCCGTAAGGAAAGGGAGAAGAAAGGCCTGACTTACAAGGAAGAAAAGGAACTGGAAGTAATAGAGGATGAGATAGCAACCCTCGAGAGTGAGATAAAAGAGCTCGAAGACTCCTTCTCCACGTCCGCCCCCACCCCGCTCGGTACACTCCAGGAAAGGACAAAAGTATACAACGATAAAAAAACAGCGCTCGACGAAAAGACCGAACGCTGGCTTGAACTTGAGGAGAAGAAAGGTTAAACGTCCGTTGAATTGGCGTCCTCTGCATCCATAAGCTGGGCATTTGTACGACCTGGAATAACCCTTCTGATAAACGGAATAACTCCGCTATAGGTCTTACTGAACTCCTCTTCGCTTTCTTTCAATGCTGCCTGCCATGCAGCACCGAAGCCCGGCGAATTGATTGTGAGCCTGTCGACAGCCTTCTGATAGACCTGAAGCCTCTCGACTTCCTTTCTTCCCGGCTTCTGACTCATCGTCTGAAGAGAGACCCTGAGATTCTCATTATACTTCTTGAGCTCTTCATTCTCATTCTTGAGTTTGTTGACACCGTCAGACTCAATCTCCATCCGGGATGTAAGCATATCTTTCAACTTCTGCACATCACCTTCCCCTTTTTTCTTGGCGCTGTGCAATTTGATGCAATAAACAACCCAAATAACAAGCGCAAGAATACATCCGCTTCCGAGTCCTATAAAAAAATCTTTCCAACTTGTCATATATCAACACTCCATCACACTCAATATAATATATAATAATGTGAGTAGGCAAACTTTACTCCTTTCCGGGATAATTATCTACTTCCAATTATCTCAATAATTGTTTATTATTCCTGTGTTGAGCCATGGTGGTGGAATGGTAGACACTGAAGACTTAAAATCTTCTGGACGTGAGTCCGTGCGGGTTCAAGTCCCGCCCTTGGTATCCTTTAAGACAGATTTTGATACAATTCAGAATCTGTCTTTTTACTTTTA
>CAVJEL010000002.1:0-77300 GCA_963648635.1 Ruminococcus intestinalis | reverse complement strand
GCTCCTTGTGTTCAAGCCAATACTCGATTTTCTTCTCAATCTTCCTCTTAAGCATTTCATTATCCTAAAAAGGGTTATATCTTTTTCTTATCAAAACATACCTGTTTTGACAACTTTTTCCTATGAAAATAACCCAGTTTTAACAACTTTTTCCGACACTTTTTCACATCAAGAATTAAGATACTTTTTTCATGCCTTGTACTTTTGACAAACAAGTTGTCTCAAATTCTTATTTGCGAGAATTGCAGACAACTTCTTCAGCATTTTATAGTTTTCACTGCTGCCAATTGTCAGGCGGTTAGTGAACTCGTCTTTTTCTTTCTCATGCCGTTCGCCATATTCTTTCACATAGTCATCAAGGAGTTTCACCACGGCCTGATTATCCAATGACTGGCTGTTCGATGTCATTTCATAGAAGAAATCTCCAAAGATTATAGGGAGCCCGAATATTTCTTCACACCTTGCTCCTATTTCAGCTAATTCCAGCATCACGCTTAGGCCGTCCATCAACTTTTTCCCGGCCATATTCTCCCTGATTTCCTGATATCTCTTCTTAATGCTGTCGAGTGTCGCCCAGAAATCATCACTCAGGACGATATCGCCCTCCGGCTTCCACCAATACGCCATATCATCAGGGGCTCTGTAGCAGAGAATATCCTGTGTGCTGATTGGCGCGGGAACACACTGGCGTTCCTCATTATGTATCAACCATTCCGGCTTTTTCATTTTTAAAGGCTTTGCTGCATATTCAGTCAACTCCTCATCGACAACGCCTGTTTTATAAAGGAATATCTTGGTGAATACATCCAACCCCAGCATATATACGCAAAGGAAATCGTTAGTATAAGGTATATCCTTGTTTTTCTCTCCCCATCCTTCCTCTCCTGATACTACATATTCTGCTGTTTTAGCCAGGAATTTCTTTATGTCAGGTAGCTGTTGCTCCAACGGAATGTCACTATCCTGCCATTTCTGTATTTTTTTCAAAGCTACCGTAATTAGGTGTCCGGGGGAGAAGAGAAAACACTGCGCCTGTTTATCCTGGTCTGAATCCTGGAAGAACCTTATCGCCTCGTCTACCGACATAGTGGCGAATATCCTCCTCATAAGCTCATGGTGAGGACATAATCCATAAGGTTCCAGTTCATGGCAGATATCCTCCATGGTAATATGATCACACTCCTTCTTGAGCATTTCATAGATAGGTAATGCATCTCGGCGCTTCTTCAGATCATATTTCGTATCAAGGACATAATTGAGCCATCCCGTAAGGACATCTAAGGAAAGCACCCTTTCGCCGGAAGCATATCCCTCTGTTGATGAATTGAATTCCGAGAGTAGCTCCAGTGCACTCGATACTATGTTGAATTGTCGCCAACCTACTTTACAGCTGAAGACTTCCCCGCGTTCATAATTAAAGGCCCCGGCCTCCCACCAGGTATCTTCAAAATAATTGTAACAAACTACCACACTTCCGTCATTTTTTACTTTCAAAGGTACTAGCAGAGAAAAATCCTTGCCTAATATCTTTCCCCTCTCGACATCCATCATTCCGCCGGCAGTTGCAACTTTGATATACATATCCCTGAATTCATCACGTTCAGCTTTGTCTATGACGATGTTCCCCAATGTACTTAAAAATGTTCCCATTTAATCAACCACTCCCTAAATAATCGTTCATTTTACGAATACCACTATTACAAATAATTGAAGATATTCATCTCAAAGGTCCTGGGCTTTGAGATTGTTCACTTCATATATGCGATAACCCAAAGAAGTCAAGAATCATCAGCTTCAGCAGAACAGAACACATGCTCCTTATACCGGGAAGTGATTGACCTTCCCTACTAGCATTTAAGCTATTTTAACTTTGTATTTATGCCTGAGTGAATTTAATGACGAGTCATCGTAATTGACCTTCCCATCCTTTAGTAATCTTCCAAGAACTATACCCGGATCACGATCTATCTCTTTTGCAAATTCGCGTATTGACTGGCTATCAAATCTATTTGCAGCAATAAATACTTGATACTTATCATAAGGTATCAACATATCTTCTGCATATTTATTTGCAATTTCCTCCTGCTCTCCACACTCCGAATCAAACGAAATCCCATAGTCCCCGTTCATCACATGACCAATCTCATGGAACAACGTAAACCAAAAGGTATCCGAATTGAGCCTTCTGTCGTTCACCATCAGCATAACGTTATTGCCGACTTTCTTTGTCGCGCCGTTAATTTTTGATCCCGAAATATTGGGAAGAACAACAAAAACAACACCTGCTTTCTTAAAGGCCTGTTTAATAAGGGGGTAAAATGTACTGTGGTCCTTTGTCAGCGTAAGTGCATATCCTACAGCTTCTTCAAAAAGCGCTTTATTGAACTTCGGCGCCTCCGTCTTCAAAGCAATATTTACTGCTATCTCTACCATAATATTTGCTTTTATGATATTAGCTTCCGTCAATTCTCCCGGGGCACGCCTAAAACTAACCGCCATATCTTTTTTCTTAAACACAGTAAGCGTTGCCACATTAAGGAAAGTTCTTACCTCTCTAATTTGCTCGTCTATCTTTCTTGGTAGTTCCGGAAGATCAAAGTGCTCTTGAAAGTAGTTATAATCAAGGCTCTTAAAGACTAATCTTTCCTCTTTAAGTTCTTCGTTAGACTTGAACTCTGCAACGAGTGCATCATACCCGTTCTGCAGATTAAGCCAATAAGAAACACTCGTCCCAATCATTCTTGATAGCTTCATTGCAATATCAATCGAAAGACTTTGCTCGCCACGAATTAAGAGACTCAGATTTTTGGGCGTTGTGTCCAGTCTCTTCGCAAAATCCTCCTGAGTCAAGCCACTCTCATCTACAATTTCTTTAATGTAGTAGCCCGGATGAAAGGCAATCTTATCATTATATTCAATATAATTACTCATAATGCTTGCTCACCTCCTTTATCTCTACCATTCTCACGTATGATGCAATCTGATCTATGTAGCATGGATCAAATGGTTCTTTATTCTCGTTAAGAGGCTGAAGAATAATACGCCATTGTTCTCTTCTTGATTTAACGTCGAGAGCAAAAAATCCTTCCAAATTCCTTCCCCTCTTCTTTCCAAGGTTATGAAAATGGAATGTTGGCTGAACTATAATATCTTTTATAGTTTCGGCCTTCTCTAGCGCATTTATTCTTGCAAGAAGACTTGTTGTCAGTGCAGCATCCCCTCCGAAGAGCTTTGACGCAGCCTTTACACTTGTGCATTGGCTTTTGACCTTATCCGATGCATATACCAGCTCCAAGTCCTCCCTCCTAACCGTAGCAAAAGAAATTACCTATCGGGTAATCTCTTCTTAACACATAGAGGCTTTCCCGTCAATACCATAGGGCACCATAGCAGTTACAAATGAAAAAACTCAATTTCGGAAATTCGGTTTACGGGCGTTTAATGTATACAGCACGATTAGGGAGAGAGTCTCGCTATGCACTACATGGTGTCCATTCGGCAATACTCGTGTCGATTAAAAATGGCTCTTTTCTTCATTTTGTATTCGAAAAGAAAAGAGGCTTACTCCATATGGAATAAACCTCTTCTGAGAAAAACTATTGTCCTTCTTATTTGATAACCATCTCCGTCTCACCGTCGAAGAGATATACGCTCTCGTAAGGAACATAGAATGTGAAGTGGGAGTCAATCTCGGGAGTATCGTGAGGATTGACCTTCAGGATAGACTTAACGCCATCGAGGTCGATGTAAACGTTGGTGTTGTCGCCGAGAAGCTCGCTGAGCTCTACTGTAGATTCAAGCTTATAGCTATTATCCTCTTCCTTGAGTACTGCTGCCTCCGGTCTGAAGCCGAAGACAATTTCCTTTCCTTCATACTTCTTGAGGTTCTCCGCGCTCATCTTCTTTGAGAGGTCAACTGTGTTAGCTCCAACCTTCAGCTTTCCGCCCTTAAGTGATCCGCGGACGAAGTTCATAGGAGGCTCGCCGATGAATCCTGCAACAAAGACATTTACCGGGTCGAAATAGAGATCGTGAGGTGTTCCGACCTGCTGGATATATCCTTCCTTCATGACGACGATTCTGTCAGCCATTGTCATAGCTTCGGTCTGGTCGTGTGTGACGTAGATTGTTGTTGCCCCAGTCTTCTTGTGGATATCTGTAATTTCAGAGCGCATTGTAACTCTCTGCTTAGCGTCGAGGTTGGAAAGAGGCTCGTCCATAAGGAAGATGTTTACCTTCCTGATGATTGCGCGTCCTACTGCAACACGCTGTCTCTGACCACCGGAGAGAGCTTTCGGAAGACGATCAAGATAATCGGTAAGGCCGAGAATCTGTGCTACGTTCTTTACCTTCTCCTCGATAATATCCTCATCAATACCTTCAAGTGTCAAACCGAATGCAAGGTTATCGTAAACTGTCATCTGAGGATAGAGAGCATATGACTGGAATACCATCGCAATTCCTCTGGCTTTCGGTCCCTTTTCGTTTGCTCTTTCACCGTTGATGAAGAACTCTCCCTTGCTTATGTCCTCCAGTCCCGCAATCATTCTTAGCGTTGTACTCTTTCCACAGCCTGAAGATCCTACAAACACAATGAACTCGCCCTTGTCAATCTCAAGGTTGAAGTCATGAACAGCATGGAATCCGTTAGGATAAATTTTGTTTATGTCTTTTAAGATAAGGTATGGCATTACTCGTCTCCTTTCGCCTTTCTTTTAGCATCCCTGACAATCTTTTTCACCAGCCCCTTAACCTTGATGAACAAGAGGTCATAGGCGAGAAAGAAAAGCCCGAATGTGAGGGGTTCCATTGCAAACAGGACAACGTCGCTCCTCCCGGTTATTTTCAACAGGATGATGTTAATCATCGCGTATGTGATATAAACGGCGAAAACAACCAAAAACGAATATATCACATTCCAAATCAGAGAGACGTAACCCTTTTTGGGAAACATCATCCACTTATCATATTCCCCGTCTTCCTTTGCGATGAAGCGGAATATGTTGTTCTCAAGTATGTCGACCACAAAACCCATTGCAAGGGATGTGACGAAATACAAATCCAGTGAGGACGGAATGTACATTCCAAGTCCCCAGACTATGAAGTAGCAGACGGCTCCACTGAACCAGCACTTTAAAAGAAGCGCCTTACTTACTGTTGAGAGTTTGAACTTCTGCGGACTCTTATACTTAGCCAGCTCCTCAGGAGAATACTCGGGGGTATTCTCCTTGTCGGCTGTAATCAGAGTCTCGATGGCCTTACTCTTTTCAGTGTAGTCATCTTCCCTTCTCGGCATCAGTTCTCTCCCGAGATATCTATAGCTTCCATGTCGTCATAGCTGTCAATCTCGACAGTTGTGTTGATCTTCTTGATAAGCTTTGAATATACAGGAAGAAGAACGACAAGTAAGAGTGATATAATTAAGAAGACTATATGGTTGGAAAGAACATCCGCTGCAGTCTTTATATACATTGTGCTTTCCGTTACGACAATCGGGTTTACGCTGTTGTTGACAGCAGCATAGATGATTGCCCTATAGCGGAAGTCAGCAAAAAGAACAACACCAGTCATGAAGAAAAGAAGAATAAGCATCGGCTTATTAACTCCCTTTCTGTGCGGGAAAGCGTTCAGGAAGCAGACAAGACTGAGCATGGAGCCGAGCATTGTCAAGAACCCGCAAAGTCCCATTCCCGAACCCTGTATACGGCTTGTGGTGTTACTTATACATGTCAGGTTGAGAGCATAGTAGAGGAAGGTTAATAGATAAGCGACCAGAGCAATGCGCTGCGGATTACGCTTAAGGGCTACAATCTTTTTTCTACCCCACTCCTTGAATCCTTTTCTCTCTTTCATGCCTTCTCCTCCTTAACAATACGCTTTGTCGTCTCCTTGTCGAAGAAGTGCATTCTGTCGAAGGAGATCTTAGCCTCTTCACCGTTCTTGTAATCGAGCCAGCCACGGAGTTTACCGGTAATCTTGTCACCAAGGTCCTTGCCGTTCATTATGTGGCCGTGAACAAGTGTGTTCATTCCAAGGTTCTCGTTGGAGGAAACCTTGATTGTTACATCATCACCCTTAACAACGTTCTCAGGTCTTACACCGAGGACTATCTCCTTGTTGTTGTAAGAAGAGAGGAGTGACACATCGTCGTCGCTGAGAGGAACTGTGAAGCCTCTTCCGACAAGTTTGTCACCCTTAACAGTAACTGTGAAGAAGTTCATCGGAGGTAGTCCGATAAAGCCAGCAACAAAGAGGTTAGCTGGAGTATCGTAAAGCTCGAGAGGTGTTCCTACCTGCTGAACATGTCCCATCGACATACATACGATTCTGTCGGCAAGAGTCAAAGCCTCTGTCTGGTCATGTGTGACGTAGAGCATTGTTGCCTTGAGTCTCTTATGGAGAAGGAGAATCTCACGTCTTGTCGAACCTCTGAGCTTAGCGTCAAGGTTGGAAAGAGGTTCGTCGAAGAGGAAGACCTTCGGGGTACGAACGATGGCTCTTCCCATTGCGACACGCTGTCTCTGCCCACCGGAAAGCTGACTTGGCTTCTTATTCAGCTGTGTTGTCAGATTGAGAATATCTGCAGCTGCGAGAACCTTCTTATGGATGACATTCGGATCTTCCTTTCTAAGAGTAAGAGAGAATGCCATGTTTTCATATATTGTCATATGACCATAGAGAGCATAGTTCTGGAAGACCATTGCCATGTCTCTGTCTTTTGCAGGAGTCTGTGTTATGTCCTTGCCGTCGAGGAGGAGGTGTCCGTTTGAAATATCCTCCAGTCCTGCGACCATTCTGAGTGTTGTACTCTTTCCACACCCTGACGGTCCGACGAGAACGATTAATTCCCCGTCCTTTACATCGAGGTTGAAGTCGAAGACGGCCTGAACCTTATTGTCATATATCTTGTCGATATGCTGTAGTTTAAGCTCTGCCATTAGTCTCTCCTTTTCTCTTCGCCCAGTGTTGCAACATAAGCTTTAAGTGTTCTTGATCTCTTGATTCCGACAAGAGCGCCGTAGATAAGGCAGATACCGGAAAGAATCAAGTAGATAAGGCATCTTATGAACTGTCCGTCCTGCATGACGATTCTCTCTTTCTGCTGGATTGTGACAACTGCGCTGTGTGCTCTCATCGGGATTATGAAAATCCTGACAAACTGCATGACGCCGAGGAATATCATGATATACGAATACTTTTCACTGTACTCTTTGACACCCTCACTTGAGAGGAATGCAAGAAGCATAAAGAGAAGATTATATATGATGGACCCGCCTATAAGAATGTTGTAATAGTATGTGCTTACATCACTCTTATAGATTGAAACGAAGAAGAATACGTCGAGTAGAATAGCAAGGAGGCACAAATTCGAGCTCAGCTTATTCTTTATATAACGCATGCGGTCTTTCTGGATTAAAGCGTCGTCTAATTCTTTCATGCTTTCTCTCCTTCACTCAAAAGTCTTTCTTCCTCTTTCATGAGTTTAATTTTCCAGATTGTGTTGTAGACGAGAAGTCCTGCGGAAACAAGACATACAAGTGCTACACAGTAATGGATGTCGAACCAGAATGTTGACTCTGTGTACTTCGAGTTGAAGAGCTCGGCATATTCCTTGAGCGCCTCAAAATCGAGCTGGAGCCACTGGCCCTTGTAGATCTCAATCTCGATGTGTGACCATACTACGAGATATAAGGTAAAGATGACAAACAATGCGACTGCAATGTAATTACCCACGTAGTACTTTCTCCTCTTATTTGTCTGAGAAATAAAGAGGTAGACACCAAGTATGAGATAAATGAGCGAACATACTAGAAGACTTCTGTTGAAGCCCTGCATGTTGTAGTAGACAATCGAGCCGGGAACCCATGTCTCAGTATAATCGTTCGGATTGGTCATAGTCGTATAAAGAGTATCATAAAGGTCTGTCATTATACCTAGTGCATAAATAAAGACTACGACACCGGCTAAAAGTGCAATGTAACAGATTATGTTCTGAAATGTCATCTGTTTCTTATACATAATCGTTCCTCCTAATTTTTTATCTTTAGAGAGGGGGAAGCCCCCTCCCTAAAGTCTGTTTTTTTATTTACTTAAACTCTTGTAGAAATCAAGATCACGGTTCCAAGCTCTCTGCTTGAGTGCAAGGTACTGCTTGCCGCTCCACTCTGTAGCAACCTTGTTTGCGCTTGTTGCTGCATCTGTAGCGCCGTCAAGTGTGTAGCCCGAGCAAATCTGTGTGCAGAAGATGTTGTTTCCGCCCTTAGATGTGCTGAACTGGTTGGTAAGCTCTGTGTATGTGTTGAGCTGGTCAACTTCAACCTTTGTGCTCGGAAGAGTTGTCGGAATTGATGTGTACCACATGTTGTCCTCGACTGCGAGCTCGGTGTGCTTGATTGTTCCGAGAGCGATTGCAACTGAAATCTTACCAGCACCTTCCTTACCGACTTCTGTTGTGCACTGATACTCGAATGCCTGGCTCTTAGCAAATGAGAGTGTTGATCCGAGATACATGCGGGCAAAGTTGGTGTAGTTACCGTTAGCATACTTCCAGAGGTACTCTTCTGTGATGTCTGCGATAACAGGCATTTCTTTACCGTTGAAGTTGAATGTCACGTAGCTACCGTCAGCGTTTGTCTTGATGAACTCATCCGGGCCGTAGCTCATGAGAATCTGACCTTCTTCGCTGAATGCGTAGTCGATGAGAGCGAGAGCTGCAAAGAGCTTGTCCTGATCGTTGCCGACGCCTTCCTTGCTGATTGCCCATCCGTCTGTCTTAACAGAACGCCAGCTTTCTGTGAATCTCATATAAACGCCGTCTGCGTTTGTTCCGTCGTACCAGCGTGCAACAGGAACCATAACAGCCATGTACTTCTCGCCTTCCTGGAGCTTAGTATCGTTAAGGAGAGCCTGAGTCTGGTTGTAGTCGTAGCTCATGAAGCCGAGGTCGTTTTCGAGCATTGTTGAAGAGCTTTCCTTGCTGTTCTCGATAAAGGACTTAGCAATGAGGCCTTCCTTAGCCATTGCGTTCATTCTCTCGAGTGCAACATAGGTATCTGCTTCCTGACGTGCGTCTCTGATATTTCCTTCGCTGTCAAAGTAGAGGTAATCCTGTCTGGACTCAAGACCTCTGACTCCGAAGAGTGTGCCTGCGAATCTGAAGAGGTCAACTCTTCTCTGGTTGTTGTTGTCTTCTCTGCTGAAGAGACCCTGGATAGTGTCTGTTCCGTTGAGAGTATAAGCGTTAGCAACAACACACCTGAGGAGTGCTACGAGCTCATCTGCATCCCAAGCTGCGTTTTGGCCAGCAAAGAGGTTGGATCTTGTTGTGCCATAGTAGCCGTCATAAGCTTCGTCGATGTACTTGCGGAGCATGTTGACTGCTTCAACACCGCTGACACTGCCCTTTTTAAGAGCTGCGTTCATTGTTGCGATGATGTTACCAGCCTTGTCATAGTTCTTAGTAATCGAGATGACCTCTGTGCCGTCTAAGCTTACTGCATCAACTGTGACCTTTCCGCTTGTCGGCATGTAAGGCTCGTATACAGCACTAGCGAGGTTAGCTGACTTCTCAGCTGTGAAGTCGCCCTCTCCATCAAGGAGCTTCTCCAGCCAATCGACTCTCATGAGAGGCATTCTTTCAATATCGTTGACACCGTCGAAGTACGGTGAGAAGTAGATAGCGCCAGTTGATGTGTCGCCTGTGATTGAAAGTCTGACAATCGGGTTAGCATCAAGATAAGCCTTGAAGTTTGGCATATAGTCAAGGTACTCAGCGATGTTTACAAAGCTTCCCTTTACACCATAGTCGTTGAGAGATACTGCGTTACCGCTAACAAGATCAACGTCTCCGAGTCTTTCAGCCCAGTACTTGAGCTCGTTTGTAGCGCTATTTCCCTGATATTTATCTTCGAACTTGATTCCGAGAATCTTCTCGACTTCAACCCAGGTCGGCTTGAGGTCGCCGGAGCGATATGTGACTCCTGCAAGTTCGATTCCATCACCAGCTGTATCAGAATCGAAGAACAATCCTGTCTTCTTGCTGTTATAACCGGTTGCCATTCTGAGAACTGTACCCTCTTTATATGTGAGAGTCTTAGGCTCTTCTTCAACTGCAGCTGTAGCAGTCGTTGTTGCAGCAGTTGTTGTGGTTGATGTAGTAGTTGTTGCAGCAGTTGTTGTAGCAGTTGTGGTTGTAGCAATTTCCTGCTTTCCACAGCTTGTGAACATTCCTAGTACAAGAAAAACACAAAGAGCAAAAACTAAAGTTTTTTTCATTTTTTCCTCCGAAAATTCCTTTTTCAATTATTCCTTGACTCCACCTACGTTAACACCCTTAGCAAAATACTTCTGAATGAAAGGATAGATAACGAGGATAGGGACTATTGAACAAACAATAAGAGCGTAGATCATGCTGTCAGAAGCAAAGACTTCATTCCAGCCTGCCATAGCTTCAGGGTCTGTATACTCCTCAAGCATAAGTCTGATGTAAACCATGAGAGGATGCTCATTGGAGTTACTAATCATCTGGCGTGCCCAGAAGTAACCGTTCCATCTTGATATTGCAAAGAAGAGAGCGACGGTTGCGATTGTGGACTTGCTCATCGGGATATAGACCTTGCTCAGAACCTGGAACTCAGTTGCGCCGTCGACGATAGCTGCCTCTTCGATATCCTGAGGGACACCTTCGAATGCGTTTCTGAGAAGGATGATGTTCATTGCTGCCATACCCATTGCGATGATGACAAGCCACTTGTCATCTGTGATACCCACAGCATTGAAGACCTTCTTTGTGTTCAGGTAGTTGAGGTACTGAGGTACGATACCTGCGCTGAACCACATTGTGAAGACGAGGAAGAAGTTGAATGTCTTCCTGAAGAGAAGTCTCTTCTTAGAAAGGGCATATGCACCGAGGATTGAATATCCGAGTGCCCAGATAGTTCCGAAGAGCGTGATGTAGAGTGTATTGGAATATGCATTCCAGAACATATTCGAGCTGAACATCCTACCAAATGCTTCGAACTGGATATCCTTAGGGAAGAGAAGAACCTCCGAGTACTCTACGGCTCTTCTTCCGCTGATGGAAGACGAAACAGCATAGACGAAAGGATAGAGACAGCTGAGTGCGAAGATGGTAAGAAGGGTATAGCTGATAATCTTGAAGATTAATTCTGTTGTTTCAAGTTTTCTTTTCATCATCTCCCTCCTTAATAAAGTGATACGTTCGATGCCTTGCGGGCAACGGTGTTGGCTCCGATAACCAGGAGCATTCCGATTACGTTATTCATCATTTCAGCAGCTGAAGCAATTCCCTTTGCTGCTCCCGCCAGACCATAGCGCTGGGCAAACGTCGAAACAACATCTGCTGTTACATATGTATTAGTATTGTAAAGAAGAAGTACCTTCTCGTATCCGATGGAAAGAAGAGAACCGATTCTTGTTATAAGCATGATGACGATTGTCGAGAGAATACATGGGATAACGACATAGCGCATCTGCTGCATCTTTCCGGCGCCGTCAATCTGTGCCGCTTCATAGCTTGTCGGGCTAATAGCGATGATTGCAGCAAAGTAGACGATGGATGAATATCCTGCGTCTTCCCAAATACCGCTGAGCTGATAGATTCCTCTGAAGAAGTTCGGGTTGTTCAAGAGGCCGGCTGTAGCAACATCATGGCTTATGAGTCCCATCTTCTCCATTAGCTGTGAAATAATACCATAACTTGTCGTGATGGAGCCCTGCTTGACAAGCATGGTTACAAGGCTGGTCATGACAACTGTCGACATGAACTTCGGCAGGTATGTGAGGACCTGATAGACGCTGCGGGCGATGTTCGATCTGACTTCATTGAAGAAGAGAGCCAGAATAATAGGAACAGGGAAGCCGAAGCAGAGTCCATAGAACGAGAGGAGGAATGTGTTTCTGAGTGCTCTCCAGAACTCTGTCGAGAGTGCATCTCCTCCTACAAGAAGTCTTCTGAAGTATGAAAAGCCCGAGAAAAGCTGTTCAGATACCGGTAATACTTCATCCGATACCTTAAAACATCCCAACAGCTCATACATCGGGAAATATCTCCAGAACAGGAAGACCAGGAGCATAGGAAGCAACATAACATAGAGCCTCCAATCCTTGACAATAGCACGCCCGACATGAAGCCAGTAGTGTTTCTCGACATCATCCCTTACCTTCTGTTCGCTATCTTCGTGATAGGTCTTGGTCTGTTCGTCATAAACAAGATAATCAGAAGCGTTCACCTTCATTTCTCTTCTCCTCTTCTTCTTCACTATTAAGCCTCTTTAAATAGCAAATCTGGTCCTCGAACACCCCTTCCCTCTTTCTTACTATCAGGATGATTATCAGGGCAAAAAAGCCACTGAGGACATCCGTCAGGAAAAAAGAGACAAAGGAGCCGGTACCCGAACCCACTAATAAAGAGACCAGAGCCCTCCCCAACTGCATCATCACTGCCATAAAGACAGCAAAAACAGCAGAAAGAAAAGCGCTGTTAGTCACCTTTTGTTTTCCAACCTTCGTCATAACGATATACACCACTATGGAAAAAAGGTTGCCCAACGCATAAACGAGGATACTTTTCCCCATCGCCCCATAGGCGAGAGAAAGGACAAGTCCCCCGAGTGCTGAATAAGGAAGTCCGTAAATGGACCACCTCATATACATAATCAAAGTCAATGCCGGAACAAGAGAGAGAGTATACGGCTGCTCTTTAAACCAGGATGACCCGGCCTTGGCAATCACCGTTTCGAAGACTACAAGTAGCAATACCCAGATAGTGATATCTATTGCCTTGTACCTGTTTAGAGTATTCTCCTTCTCCATTCGCACGTTAACCCATTTAACATATTCTTAACACACTTTCCTTCACCCGCAAATTGTAGTCGTAACAATTCATAGAGTTGTCAGAAAAGTGCAACATACTTTTTACTCCTCAACGAGGACCTTTTCGACGCCTCCAACGACCACATTTTCTAGTTCTACATCGGCAAAACGTACCCTTATTCCCTTCTCTTTCACATCAGGAATACCGCGATACATTTCGGAAACGTGTGGCTCGATTTCGCTCTCGCTGTCGACACTGACTGATGTGTTACGAATCTTGAGGCCCGTAATTCTAGCTTCCGGAAGACCTACGATAAAGCCCGCAGAGCTCTTGCAGCCCGTTGCATAGACGTTCTCGATAAGGATATTTCTTATGAGTGGTGTGTTATCTGTCACAAGCTGCGGGTCGAGCGAGAAGAGCGAGTCGTCATTAGCACCGCACTTATAATACATATTGAATGTAAACGGGCAGAGACATCCGTCAATTGAAATGTTTCTGAAGGCAAGATTCTCAATCGTGCCACCACGGCCACGTCTTGTTTTAACCCTTATACCTCTGTCTGTTCCTATGAAATTACATTTATCAAATGTTACATTTCGTATTCCGGCAGCTGTCTCGCTTCCTATTGCAGCGCCGCCGTGGGAAGATATTACTGTGCAATCCTCGACGTGGACGTTATATGTAGGACGCGCTGCCTTGATTCCATCGTCTCCGGCTCCGCTCTTAATACATATACCGTCATCACCTACATTTATATAACAACCCTTTATAAGGACATCTGTGCAGCTGTCGATATCGAGCGCATCGGTATTAGGGCTGTCGGAAGGATTGAGGATGGTAATATTTTCAATTGTAAGTTTATCTGTGAAAACAGGGTGAACAGTCCAGAACGGGGAATTGATAATCTTAACTCCCGAAAGAAGCACATTACGGCATGAATTGAACTGGACACATGCTGGACGAAGGAACTGAAATTCCCTTCCACCACCACCGGATGGTTGACTGCGGTAGTCAGGATTAAGGGATTCAAAGAGCTTCTCGTAGTCCCTCTCAGGTCCCTTCTGGCCGTTCTTACGTCTTTCTCTCAGGCCTTTCCACCACTTTTCTCCACTGCCGTCGATAACACCCGAGCCTATTACAGAGACATTCTCTGCGCCTTCTGCATAAACAAGTGGATGCATGGCATAGCATCTGTGGCCCTCCCAGCGTGTAAAGACTGGAGGATATAGATGTGGGTCATCAATGAACTTGATTGTCGCCCCGCTCTCTATATTGAGCGTCGTATTCGATTTCAGTGTCAAAGGCCCTGTAAGCCAAATACCCGCAGGAACATCAACTACACGTGAACCGGAGCCTATAGCCTCTTCGAAGGCTTTTGAATTGTCCCAGGAGCCGTCTCCGCGTGCTCCAAAATGGGTAATACTTACATGCTCTAAATTATCCATAGGTGATTATTGTCTTTTGATTACACATTACTTTAACGCACACTCATTGGATAAAACAGTGTTTATTGAGTTAAGAAACAGCAAAGACACGAATAAGCTGTCACGCACTGAAGTATCAACACTGAACAGATATCAAGAAAGTGACGGAGTTTAAAAAGAAAGCAGAGAAGTGCGATAAGAATTGGGGCTCATCGTAATCAAAGATAGGGATAAATAGTATGATTACTCTGCCGTTTTGCTTAAAAGTTTTTTACTAAAAAGTTTTTGCTCAAAAGTTTTCGACGAAACTTGACAGTTTGGTTTTTCTCGTATTATATGGAGTTATGTTTTATCACAGGGAAAAAGAGCTTAATGCGATAAGAAGCGTCATTAGTCAAAAAGGCGACAAGGCAAAAGGAATTCTTATATGGGGCGTCAGAAGATGCGGCAAATCGACCCTCGTTAAAGAGGCGCTGAAGGACTATGAAGGCGTTTTCATCAATATGGAATGCGCCGAGGTTAGCTATGAGAAGAATATGGAGATATTCGCTTCAATCGCCACAGAAGAAACGGGGCTTGATTATCTGAAGTATGTTACAGATTTCTCAAAGCTTGTCACAATGCTATCAAAAACAGGTAAAGATACCGTTATTCTTCTCGACGAGTACCAGGCTTTGAAGAAAAGTTATACGGACGGCAATTTCGACTCCATTTTGCAACTCGCGCTCGACTCTCTTCCCTCTTCAATCACGATAATCCTCTGTGGCTCATACATCTCAGTGATGAAAAGTCTTTCCACCTACTCTTCTCCTCTCTATGGCAGATTTTCCCTTTCCCTTGAAATCGAGAGCTTTAATTATCTCGAGGCCTCAGCATTCTATCCCTCCCTTCCAGTTTACGAGAAGATTGCCTTCTATTCGGTTTTCGGAGGTCTTCCTTTTGTTCTGAGTTATCTATCTGCCGAGAAAGGACTCGAATGGAACATCAAGAATCTGCTTCTCGAGAAGAGTTCTCCCGTTTATATCGTCTTGAAGGAGACACTACTTAAGGAGATATTCAAAATTGAGAAGGCCGAAGAGATTCTTTACACCCTAGGCAACGGAAAAAAGAAAAACAGCGAAATTGCATCGGCACTCAACACAACAAGTTCCGCCGTCGCAGAGGAATGCAAAAGGCTTATGGAGATGTCGATTATAGAGAAAAGGACTCCCGTCAATCAGAAAGATGACAGGAAGAAGACATTTTACTCAATCAAGGACAACCTCGTGAGATTCTTCTATACCTTTGTTCTTCCCGAAATGTACTCAATCAACAAATACGGCGCTGATTTTGTATGGGAAAAGATAAAAGAAGGCGTTTTCACCTTCATCTCCTACAGGTTTGAGGATATAGTCTCTTCCTTCGTGTCCCTTTCTGTTAGAAATAACCCTACCCTGGATTTTCTCGATATCGGGACATATTGGTTTGACAGCCGGAACAAGAACAGGGAGTACGATGTTGTAATCAAGCAGAAACTCGGCTACTTCATTATCTCGTGTAAATATCTGAATGAGCCTATGAAGAAAAAAATGGAGGATGACGAGATAAAGAAGATGGAAGATGGAAATATTCCCCTTACCGGCATGGGGTTTGCCTCGCCAAACGGCTATGAGGAAGAGAGCGAGAATCTTCTCCATATTACAGGAGATGATCTCTACTCTGAGGAGGAAATAAAAAATGCAGAAAAGCTGAGAAAGGCTCTTACCATAAGGTAGTCTTCCCCTCACTTTTCTGCACTCTAATAGTGTTATCGTGAAAGCTTTATGCTTTCTTTACGCTTCTTGTGACAATTATGTCGGAGTCGAGATTAAGAACATTCTTAATAACCACTGCTCCTTCTTCAACAGGGGCGGTGAGAACGACTTTTCTTATCTCGTCCATGACAGCGAAAATCTTATCCTTGGGGATGGCTTTTGTCGTCCTTACAGAGGCAAGTGGCATTTTTCCGTCCTTAACAAGAACAGAGGATGCGATTGTGCGGTAGGGCGATGTAAGCTCCTGCCTTATGTAGTCTTCACCCTTCTTGCACTTGTTTCCGCTGAAGGAGACAAGAGAACCGTTATCAAGTTCCACTGTTATATCACACCCGTTGGGGCAGCATATACATGTATAGAGTTTTGTCATAGTACACTCACCTCCACTTCACCTTCTGTAATCTTCGCTCCGTCGACTTCCATATCGATCATCGTTGCCGGAATCGCCTTCTGGACTCTCTTCTTTGCTATCACTTCCCCGTTCTGGGTAAGTGCAATGACAGCAGGAGCGAACTGCTCTCTTACACGGAGGGTAAGGGTGAACTTGTCCTTTGATGAGATATGCTGGGGAACAACGTGCCCGATTCCCCTTCCCTTTTTCACTTCGACGTCTCTTTCTTTATTGAGTGTTCCGTCAATGTAGGACTTTACGGCCACAGCAAGAGCTTCAGACTCCTTTGTAACTGCGTCTGCAAGGTCATGGACGTGGAGTACGTTTCCCGATGAGAAGACACCGTCAATTGATGTCATATAGTGCTCGTCAACTACAGCGCCGCTTGTAGCGGGGTCTACTTTTATCCCTGCATTCTCGAGAAGCGTGTTTTCAGGAATAAGACCGACGGAAAGGATAAGAGTGTCGCAGGGATAATACTTCGCAGTCTCTCTCTTCGGCTGTCTCTTTTCGTCGACTTCACATACATCAACACCCTCGATTCTGTTCTTGCCGTAGATTTTTGTGACCGTATGGCTGAGATAGAGGGGAATGTCATAATCATAGAGGCACTGAACTATGTTTCTCGGTAGTCCATTCGGAGTCGGCATGAGCTCGAACACTGCACTTACTTTCGCGCCCTCTAGTGTGAGTCTGCGCGCCATAATGAGGCCGATATCACCACTGCCGAGGATGATTACGTTCTTACCCGGCATTCTGTTGTATAGGTTCATATAGCTCTGTGCTGTTCCTGCTGTGTATACACCGCTGGGTCTTTCCCCCAGTAGGGCAATGCTTCCGGCACTTCTCTCCTTACAGCCCATTGCAAGAATCACGGCCTTTGCTTCATAGACGACAATGCCGTCTCTTGTTGAAACCTCTACTTCCTTCTTGTCCGTTATTCTCATGACCGTGGCATTGGTTATGTACGGAATCTTCTTCTCTACAATCTGAGTCACAAAGCGTGATGCATATTCCGGTCCCGAGAGATTGAGACCGAATCTTTCAAGTCCGAAGCCGTCATGGATGCACTGTCTCAATATTCCACCAAGCTCAGCTTCTCTTTCGAGTATGACTAAATCCTTCACACCGCTGTTATAGAGAGCAAGAGCTGCACTGAGGCCTGCCGGGCCACCGCCAATTACTACAACATCTATTTTCTTACTCATTTTCTTTCCTCAATTCACCATCTGTAAGCCATGAGCCGAGAGAAGAGTACCTTATATCCTCGCCTCTCTTTCCCAGTTCCTCTTCAATGAGCTTATATATCTTCATCTGACAGAAGCCGCCCTGACAGAGTCCCATCATCGCACGGGTGCGGTACTTGATGCCTGTGAGGGTGCAGACTCCGAGAGGATTATGAATCGCATCGATAATCTCCTTCTTTGTTATCTCCTCACACGAGCATACAACTTCGCCGTAGTCTTGGTCCTCTTTGATAAGCTTGTTCTTCTCTTCAAGAGAGAGCTCATTGAACTTGACTCTCCTCTTGTTTCTCGGATCAAAGTTCGGATTGGGTGTAAACTTTTCCCTCTCCTTCATCATATCGATAACATAGCGTGCAAGTGGAACGCTTCCCGTGAGACCCGGAGACTCGATTCCGATAAGAGAAACAAAGTTCGGTGCCTTCTTGTCGTCGATATCTATCTGCCAGTCGATAATATTTCCCTTTTCGTCCACAGCCTTGGGCTGTATACCGGAGAAGATTCTGATCCTGTCGCGTGGGCTTATGTGTGGCCAGAGTTTAGCGCCTTCTGTAGCAAGGGACTCTATCTTGTCCTCGGGCACTCCGTAATAGGTCGGGTCGTCCGTGTTCTCCGCATCCGGGCCGATTGTGACGTTGCCGTCGACTGTCGGTGTGATGTGGATTCCCATATAAACATTGCTCGGCACTGGGTAAACAGGAAGAGGAAGCATCTTTCCCATCTTCTTATTAAGGATAATGTAGTTACTTCTTGAGTAGATTACCTTCTTGTCGGTAAGTCCAACAAATGCAGATACCTCCGTTGCCCCCAGTCCTGCTGCGTTTATAACCCACCTTGTCTGGAAGTCACCGTGGTTGGTTTTTACATAGTAAACGTCGTCGACTCTCTCAATCCCGATTACACGGTGATTGAAGAAAAAATCAGCTCCGTTCTTCTTTGCGTTCTCGGCAAGTCCTATCGTGTAAAGGAACGGGTCCATGATTCCACTGCTCTCGGAGAGAAGAGCAAAGGATCCGGTGACGTACGGGCAGATAGAGAGCATCTCGTCCTTATCTATCATCCTTAATCCCACCGAGCCGTTAATTCTTCCCTGCTCGAGTGTCCTCTCGAGGCTCTTTCTGTCCTCTTCGGTATTACCGACAAGGAGCTTACCGCACCTCTTGAAGGGAAAATCAAGCTCATCGGAGAGCTCTCCCATAATTTTGTTTCCCTCGACACAGCATTTTGCCTTTAAAGACCCTGTGGGGTTAGCAAAACCGCCGTGGACAACAGCTGAATTACGGCCGCTAGTCTCGTTACATACGTCGAGATTCTTTTCCAAAACTCCTACTTTCAGGTTATAGCGCATCAGCTCCCGGGCTATGGCAGATCCCACAACCCCGGAACCGACCACTATACAATCGTACAGTGTTTTCATGTCTCAATTCCTTATATATTAAGTTTTTAGTTTATACTTTCCTTAATTGCTTTCCTCACTCCGCCCTTCGCTTTTATCATCGTTTTGAAGAGGGAGACGACTCTCTCATATAGAGGGGTGGATGTGACATCGAACCCAAAGATTTTCGTGTTGGAAAGAAGCTTCTTGATACCGTCCAGGCTTTCGAGCTCCTTACCGCATTCAATACCTTTAAGGCACTCTTTTATCTCCTCTTCCATCGGGTCGGAGGAAGGCTCGAAGCTCTTCCACTCGTCGTCAACACTGAGCCAATAGCGCATGAAGAGCGCATATACAAGAGGAACGACTTTGAGTGTGGAAAGGTCCATCTTGTTCTCGATATATGATTTTACTGTCTCACCGAAACGTATCGAAAGCTTCTGAGAAGTATCTGTTGCAATACGCTGGGGAGTATCGGGCATGAAGGGGTTGGGAAGACGGATGTTGATGACTTCGTCAATGAATGCCTTCGGGTCGATAATCTCAGGGTTAGTTACAACCGGTAGTCCTTCTGTGTAGCCCAGTCTCTTCACCATCTTTAACAAATCCTCATCCTTCATCTCTTCATTAATGAGATTGTAGCCGAGGAGGCACCCCGAGAGTGCGAGGGAGGTATGGAGAGGATTGAGGCATGTTGTTACCTTCATTCTCTCTGTTCTGTTCACAGTTGTTCTTGTTGTCATGTAGACACCGCTTTTTTCAAGTGGAGGTCTGCCGTTGGGGAAGGTGTCTTCAATTACAAGATACTGTATCTCCTCTGCGTTGACATATGGTGCGATATATGTGTGCTTCGATGTAACGATGGCGTCCATATCTTCCCAGCCCTCTTTTTTGAGAGTCTCGAGTACTGAGCTGTCGGGGCGCGGGGTGATTTTATCTATCATAGACCAAGGGAATGCAACCTTTGTCTCGTCAGATAGGTAATCAAGGAACCCTTTCTCGAGTTTTCCTTCCTTCACATACATTGAAGCAATCAATAATAGTGCGGATCTGAGTTTTTCGCCGTTCTTCGAACAGTTATCCATACTTACGAATGTAAGCGGTGCTTCTCCTTCCTTGTAGCGCAGTGACATGAAGTATACGATACGTGACAAAAGCATTTTTGCGTCCTTAGGATCATGAGCGAAATCTTCCTTATAGAGCGGCATGATATCGCCATTGGAAAGGTGCGTTGCGTATCCCTTCTCGGTTATGGTGAAGGAGACCATCTTCAATGACGGGTTAATGAATGCACTCTTGAGTGTCTCCCAGTCTCCCTCTGCCTTCGGGTCAACTTTGACAGCCTCGACTACGCTTCCGATTACTTCTTTATCGACGCTTCCGTCTGCGTGGAGTGTGACGGCGAGAGTTAGGTCGTCGTGGGGCTTGTAGATATCATCAATAATTTCATAGTCAAAGCCTTCAGCAACGAGGATGCCGGTATCCATTGCGCCCTCTTCAAGAAGCTTCTGACATAGTGCAGCAGGAAAGATACGGAAGATGTTTCCAGCTCCGAAATGTATCCACTCGGGTCTCTTTATCGTGTTCTCTTTAACCTTCTCTCTATCGAAGGAATAGACCTTCGTCGAGCCTTTCTTGATTAAATCCAAGTCATTCAAACTTAATTTCATATAATCCTCCTTAATGAAAATAGGCCGGGAACTGCGCCTCGAAGTCCTTTATCTCCTTCTGGACCTTCTCCAGGTGCTCCCTTTCAACTTCAAGTACTTTCTTGTGATCTTGTTCTTTAATAGCTTCTACAAGTGCTATATGCTGCTCCCTTACGCCTTCAGTAATTGCTTTATCGGAGTATGAGAGCATCCTTATCCTCTTATCGTTTCCTGTATGTGCATCGACAACCGACCATACATTCTCCAGTGCCGCCTCTGTGTAGAAGATATGATGTAAATCATCATCGGCTTTATAGAATGCACCGTAGTCCTCTTCTATGAGAGAAGCCTTCTGAGAAAGAAGATTACTCTCGAGTTTGACGACAAAGGCATCGAATTCCCTCTGCGTACGGCTCTTCTTCATGCACTTCTCGACTGCCCCGAGCTCAACGCACTTACGCATGAACCTCTCCTCCTCGATAATTGCTTCATCGAGAAATGAGACTCTCGTTCCTTTCTGGGGAAAGATATCGACAAGCCTATCGCGCTCAAGACGGAGTAGTGCATCCCTTACGGGAGAGCGTGACACACAGTACTTCTCGCATAGTGCTTCGGTATTGAGTTCAGCCCCCGGAAGGAGCCTCAGGAGGGTTATCTCCTCCCTCAGGGACGAATATACATCCTTTTTGTCGGGACTCCTCATACTCCCCTCTTCTCACTCTTATCTACTGCTTCCCAGAGGCCGAGAATGTATTCTGCTCCGAGAGCTCTGTCATAGAGTCCGTAGCCCGGCATACACTTCTCGCCCCAGATTGTTCTTCCGTGGTCAGGTCTTACAGGACCGTCAAATCCGATGTCGTGAAGGGCCTTAACTGCTTCGTACATATCGAATGAGCCGTCGGATGAGAGGTGTGCAGCCTCCTCAAAGACTCCGGGGGCATAATGATGGAGGTTCCTTACATGCGCAAAGTGGATTCTACCCTTAGCACTTCTGATAATTGCCGGAATGTCATTCTTGGGATTTGTTCCGAGGCTTCCCATGCAGAGCGTGAGGCCGTTGTACTCTTTATCAACTGCCTTGAGCATCTTCTGGATTGACTCCTCACCCGTGATGATTCTCGGAAGTCCAAATACCGGCCATGCTGGGTCATCTGGATGGATTGCCATCTTGATGCCGTATTTCTCGCATACAGGTCCGATTGCCTTCAAGAAATAAACAAGGTTGTTGAAGAGCTTCTCGCTGTCAACTTCCTTATATGCATCGAAGAGAGTCTTGACTGTCTTGAGTCTCTCAGGCTCCCAACCCGGCATTACAAAGCCGTTGCTGCTCTCGTTTGTCTTATCGAAAAAGGTCTGGGGGTTGATTGTGTCGACAACCTTCTGGTCGTAGGCAAGAACAGTCGAGCCGTCGGGACGGACCTTCGCAAGGTCTGTTCTCGTCCAGTCAAATACAGGCATGAAGTTGTAGCAGACGACGTCAATGCCCTCCTCGCCCAATGCCTCGAGCGACTTTATATAGTTTTCGATGTGCTCATCACGCTTATCTGATCCGATTTTAATTGCGTCCGATACGTTGACACTCTCGATTCCTTCAATCTTGAGCCCGCTCTCCTCGACTTCCTTCTTTAATGCCTTGACCCTTTCTCTCGGCCATACCTCTCCTGCCGGGATATCATAAAGGGTTGTAATAACCCCGCTCACCCCGGGAATCTGCCTGATTTCTTTGAGAGTCACGGAATCGAATGCGCTTCCGAACCACCTTAATGTCATCTTCATAGTATTGTCTCCTTTTGTAACATACTAATATATTAGTTATCAATTGGGCATAATGCAAGAGTTTATTTCTAACTATGAAGACTTTTTCTTATTTTTTAATCGACGACTTCGATTCTGTCGCCCTTCTTTATTCTTCCTTCCTTGATTACGACGGCAAAGATTCCGTCTGTCGGCATTACGCAGCGCCCCGTCGCCTTCTTTATGGCGCAGTCGGAATGGCACTCCTTACCTATCTGTGTTACTTCTAGCTCTGTCTCTCCCACCTTAAGTCTTGTCCCAATCGGGAGGTGCTTTAAGTCGATTCCCCTTGTATTGATGTTCTCTGCAAAGATGCCGTCATCGAGCTCAACAGGGCATATGGAGCGCATGGTATCTATACTCTCTTCGGAGAGCAGGCTAATCTGCCTATGCCAGTCTCCGGCGTGGGCGTCCCCCACTATGCCGTGGTGACACTTTACTTCGATATATTCGACAGGATGCTTTCTTATACCTTTTTTGTCACTTATATTAACAGAAACAACTTCAGCCATTACTTTACCTCATATACTCCACTTTTCCCGCCGTCCTTATAGAGGAGGTGGATATCTGAAATAATCATATCACGCTGGACGGCTTTGCACATATCATAAACAGTCAAGGCCGCAACACTTACGGCAGTTAGCGCCTCCATTTCAACTCCTGTCTGTCCGTGGCACCTCACTTCACTCTTTATTGTAAGGATAGCACGGTGGCTCTCGTCTTTATCTTTTTCTTCCCCGATTTCAAAGGAAATGTCGATTCCGGAAAGAAGAAGAGGATGGCACATCGGTATAATGTCACTGTTTTTCTTCGCCCCCATTACTCCCGCAACTTGAGCGACCGCTAGAACATCGCCCTTTCCTATCTTTCCCTCTTTTATTCTATCCATAGTCTCGGGGGCCATATAAACCTTAGCCTCAGCTCTTGCTTTTCTATCAGTTTCCGCCTTAGCGCTCACATCAACCATATGAGCTCTTCCCTCTTTGTTAAAATGTGTCAATTCCATGCTAACCTCCAATCTGGCTCATATTCCTGTGTGTTCCACTTATTCCATCATCCTCAAGATGGTGCCTCTCAGGCTTAGAGATAATCCCTTTCGAAACTGCTTCAAATAGTTCTTCTCCCTCGAGTCCTCGAAGTGCTATCTCATCGTCAGAATGGAGACAAGGCTTGAGTTTTCCGTCGGCTGTTATCCTGATGCGGTTACACTCCGAGCAGAAGCGGTGACTGAGAGGAGTTATAAGCCCCACATCGCCCTTATATCCTTTTATTTTATATCTTCTTGCAACTCCATCTGCTTCCATCTCTTCGAGATCAGGGCATACTTCAAGTACTCGGGAAGCCGGAACAAAAGTGCCGAAGGAAGACGACAGTCCTATCGGCATACGCTCGATGAACCTTACCTGATAATTCTTATCCCGTGTCAAATCTACAAAAGACGCTATCTCGTCATCATTGAAACCGCCGAGTAGAACACAATTTATTTTGATTCTGTCAAAGCCTGCCCTTTCTGCTGCATCAAGGCCCTCAAGTACATCAGAGAGTGTCCCGAGCCTTGTAATTTCTTTAAATCTTTCGGGTCGCAATGTATCGAGGCTTACGTTGAGCCTGTCGACCCCAGCTTCCTTTAATGGAGAAGCAAGAGTAGAAAGAAGACTGCCGTTCGTGGTTACACAAAACTCTTCTACCCCCTCTATTTCCTTCAGCATCCTGCAGAAATCAACAATACCCCGCCTTACAAGAGGTTCCCCTCCCGTAACTCTTATTTTCTTCACGCCGCACTTTACTGCAGCTTCAGCCATGGCCAAAAGCTCTTCGTATGAGCAGATATCAGAATGGGACTGTTTGACAACACCCTCGGGTGGCATACAGTAAATGCACCTGTAGTTGCACTTATCTGTCACACTTATTCTTAAATATGTTATTTTCCTACCATAGAGATCAAACATAATACCCCGATTATAAAAGGCTTCCAGAAAAATGAAAGCCCTCCGATTTTATCACATCATTCAATGGAATTTTTAATTCTCACTCACCTTCGTACTTGATTACGGAATATACGGGGTAGGAGGAAAGAACATCTCGGCCCTTAAGGTCGACAAGTTCCATCAAAAAGAGTATTGCGACAACCTCCCCACCGAGTCTCTCGACAAGTTTGCATGCTGCCTTCATTGTGCCACCTGTTGCGATGAGGTCGTCAATAAGGACAACCTTGTCGCCGGGATGGATTGCCGTCTTATCGATTTCGATTGTAGCCGAGCCGTACTCGAGATCATAGCTCTCTTCGATTGTCTCGCATGGAAGTTTACCTTTCTTTCTCACAGGAAGGAATGCCTTCCCCATTTCATATGCAATAGGCATGCCGAGGATGAAGCCCCTCGATTCAATGCCCCCGATAATGTCATAATCGACATCTTTTATACAGTCGATGAGACTGTCAACGGTGAGCTTGAGGCCGTCTTTGTCGTTGAGCGCCTTGGTCATATCACGAAAGATAATACCTTTCTTCGGGAAATCAGGAACGCTCCTCATGTACTCTTCAATCTTCTTCATAATAGCCCTACCTTTTTTCGAACGATTAACTGTAACAAGAATAAAGGCTTTTTTCTACCCGATTACAGCCCCGAAAAGCTGTGCTTTACTTTCGCTGAGTTCCGAAGAGTACCCTTTTAAAGAGGTCCGCTGTCTTCTCTTCCCCGAACTTCTTCTTGAAGACATCGGTTGAAGGACCGCCGTTCTTTATGAGGTTATCTACGTAATATGCGCTCTTTTCTTTCTTCTTTTTAATATCCTCAGTCTCACCTCTTTCGACAGAAAGATATTCTTTGAGGTAATCAAGTGCCATCAAATCACTTGTTTTGGAGTCCTTGCTCTTTTTTGAGACGCACTCCTCTAGCTTAAGGCTGTCGTACCAATGCTTTCCCGGATCCCTTTCCGGAAGGGAGGAATATTTCTCTTTAACCCTTTTCAGTCCTGTCTCATCGAAAGGAGAGAGAACTGTGTCGTAGAGCTCGAAAAGAAGTATATCATTGCCCATTGCTTTTATGCGGTCGTATGAGAGGAGAGGATAATCCTTCTCGACAGGAACGATGATCAGCGTCTCCATCTTCATGAGGCCCAAAAAGCCTGATGCCGTCATTTTCGATATGTGTCCGAGCCCCTCAGCCTTCCAGCACAATATATCAAAGTTCAAACCGCTCACCTTCATCTTCTCGTATGGAGAAGAAGAAAGCGGCACTAGCTTATACTTACTTCCGATTATCTCAAGCATTTCGTTCACTATCATCTTTATCCTCCACAATGCTACTTGCTACTTCCTGTTCAGATGATATATCGGAAGGAAGGGAATAATGATTGGAGTCTTATCTGCATAATCCTTATATTCCTTATTGTTCCCATACCTCTTCATCTGCCTCTTCTCGAGTCTCTGTGCGCCGTTGAACATGATATAAACAATTGAAATGTAAGCAAGGGAGGAAGTAATCCATTCACCCGCGCTCTTATATGCACTTATCCCGCCTATGTAGACTCCCGTCCAGAATATGATTTCCCCGAAGTAATTGGGACATCTCACCATTCTGTAGAGTCCTTTTGTTGCTACCATGTCCGGCCTCACTTTCTTCTGTGCTGCCTTCTGACGGTCGGAAAGAGACTCGAGAATGATTCCGCCTAAAGATATACAAACTCCCAGAAGAGGAAGGACAATATCTTCAGCATTGTTCAAAAATCTAAAGAGCATGGGACTGAGCTGTATGGTGTATAAAACAGCAACAGTGAGCCATATTACAACTAAGACAAAGAAGGGCATCTTCTTCTCGCTGTTTTTCTTCAGTGTTTCCTTCCCGACCTCGGTCTTCTTGTATGATGAGTTACCTATCTCCCTCTTAAGAAGAAATCCCGAGAGCCTTGCGCCATATATAATAAAGGAGGCGAGAAGTACAACCATCACAGAAAGAGGAGTACTTGAATGCGAGAGCATATACATCACGAATACCGCCACGGATCCTCCCGCAATTGCAAAACCGTAACCGATTGAAAGGAAGTAGACGAACTTATAGAACCCCACAGAAGAGAGAAGTGCGCATACACAGAAGAGGATTCCAAGTAAATTCCATGGCATATTACTTTCCCTCCTTACCGAAATACGACTTTATGTATTCCTTAAAGCTGTGCTCTCCGACCTTCGTATCGCCAACAAGATCATGACTGAGGGTCCATCTCGAGAAGTAGATGATGTCTCTCTTTCCCGCCTTCTTTATCTTAGGGAGGTTTGCAAGAACCCCGAAGAGCCAGCTCGGCGCCCATTTGATTTTGAGAGGCTTACCGGCAGCTTTGAAACACATTTGAGCCATCTCGACGTAAGAATATGTCTCTTTTCCTCCGACATTGTAGGTTTTGTTTTATCCATCATGTGGTCACATATAAAGGAAGCGAAGTCCGGGCAGTCGACAACATTTGCCTTAACGCCACCGTACCCTTTCAAAAGCTGCATTTCGCCCTTGTCGACATAGGGTTTGAAGACCTTTGCTATGTCATAGAAATATCCTGTCGGGCGGTAGATAACCCAATTCATTCCCCCCTTCTTGAGCTCTTCTTCGACCATATATTTGGCGTGAAGCATGGGAACCTTCTCCGCACCCTTCTCGTCACACGATATTACCGATATGTAGTTGAAAACTTTGACTCCTGCTTTCGCAGCCTCCCTGTAGAGGTTCATATTGCCCCTGTAGTCTATATCATAACTCGTGAAGACAGTCGAAGCCCCAGTGAGTCCCATTGTTGTGATGACTACATCCGCCCCGTCACAGAGATGTGAGAGCGTCTCGCTCTTTGTTGCGTCGATGGATACAAAGGTGTATTTACCATCGAGTCCCTCCACCTTCTTCTCCCTAAGGTCGGCAGCAGTCACCTCATACCCTCTTTTACACAGCTCCTTGAGAATCTCAACTCCCAGATTGCCGAATGCTCCTGCAAGTACTACTTTCATTTTATTTCTACTCCTACAATAATTTCTTTAATATCGGATAAATCTTTTCAAAGGGAACGGACGTCATAATCCACGAAAGGAGTGACTCTGAGAGAAAGAGGGAAAGAAACTCCCCGTCGTCGCTTTTTTGGGTGACGGGAAGAAGAAGGGAGGCCACCTCCTTCCTCATTAAAAGATGTTTCTTACCGAAGACAGACAAATACCTTTTCTCAGCATCCGGGTCGCTGAAGAGCTTCTCGTGGTCCTTTATAAATGCCTTCAGCATATCGTAAACACCCTGCATTCTCTCATCTACACTATCAAATGATTTATCCTTAAAGTCCTCTACGGCCTTTTTCCAGTCCTCGAAGACAACTGCTGCCACAAGTTCATCCTTCGACGGGAAATAGTTATACACAGTCCCGACTCCGACATTGCATTCTTGAGCAATACTGCGCACCGTAAGTGCACTGTAGCCGTACTCTTCAAGTTCACGCCTTACTTCACTTATGAGCTCTTCTCTCAGCTTCTCGATAACCTTGGGCAAATTACTCCCCCTTCCTTTATATGAACATGTTCATTTAAACTCTTGAAGAAGTCAATATCGCGGGGGCGATATCAATAAAATATATACAGATGTATTGGACAATCTTTGTTTTCGGAGTATCTTTTCACAACAAATAATAAAGGAGTATTTTTTATGAAAAAGAAAATATTAGTACTGGCACTTGTTGCCGCATTCGCACTCTCCTTCATTTCTGCCGGCTCCCTCAAGGCTGACCTGGCGCTCGGAATGCAGGATGCCGGAATGAAACTCAGCTTCAAAAACAACGGTGACACCAATAAGCTCACCTCCTCTATTGAAGCAAACCTTTCAGGAACTGTTGATTTACTTTTCTCGAAAAACGTCGGCATGAACGTTTTACTTGGAACAGATTTCAAGAGTGAGTTCAAGGTAGGCGCAGGTTTCCTCTATATGACGAACATCAGCACATCCTCAATTTTCAGCGCATCTGTCGGCCCGTTCTTCATCTTCAACGGGAATAAGACTCACATGGGAATCTATGTAACTGCAGACTTCGACTTCATTCTCACAAAGTCTCTCTTCATTAGAATAGGAACAGGTATGGACCTGGACTTCATCCAGTTCGGCGGAGGAGACACGACAACCAACACCGACGTTTCCATCCCGCTTCCACGCCTTGCACTCGGATGGAAATTCTAAGCTGAGAAACTGAAAAAATGGGCTTCTCCAAAACGGGGAAGCTCTTTTCTTTCATCACCTGGAAGCCGATGGCCGACTATCCCAGATAACCATTATCATCGTATGTATATCCACAGCGTGGACATATTCCAATACCGGCCACAGCCCTAATCTCCATCCACGCAGAACATTTGGGACATCTTATCGTGGTAGTTCCTCTCACTCCTTCATCTCTACGTCCTCCGGAGAGACCATCAAGTTCCTCATCACTCACTGCCCCGTCTGAATGAATGCGTGCATAAAACTCCTCTGCCTTATCTTCATTTATGTTAAAACCGTTCTCACTCATGAGAGCCTTGAACTCTTCCATCGTCTTTGTCTTTTCTGCTTTCTCAAATAGTTTATCGCCCATAATCTCCTTCCTTTCTGTCTTTTAAGCGTAGTATATACCACCTTCCCAGACTGTTGTTAGAAAAAGCGGGAACATAGGTACTGTTAAAAGTTCTCGAAATAATAGTTATAAATATATCCACAGGCGCTACATATCCCCGAGCGCTTTTTGGAATCCACATTCATACTGGATGAACAGCGCGGGCAATTCATTGTGTAATAATCCTCTTTCTCAGTTGAGAGACCACCAGATATGGCATCAAGCTTATCGTCATCAATATCATAATTGTCCTCTGTCTTTGCTTCTTTTGCTTTTTTAAGTAATTCTTTCATTTTCCCCCAGCTTTGTGGTTTGTCATAAGTACATTCCACTTTCACGGAGCGATGTTATTTTTTGAGTGAACAACTTTAAAGATTGTGGCTGTTAAACAAGGTTTTTACCAGGGACTTTACCCTCGTATCCACAGCTAGGACATTTGCCTTTATTCGTCCAATGATTTACTTTCATTACACGATAACATTTAGGACAATCCTTTATATCGTACTCATCTGCTCCAAACAATCCACCTGAGAGGCCCTCAAGCTCCTCATCGCTCAACGCGCCGTCTGAATGGACGCTCTCATAAATCTTCTCTACCTTCTCTTCATCCATATCGAAACCATTCTCTCCCATCAGAGCTTTCAGCTCATCTAAAGACTTTGTCTCTTTTGCTTTTTTCAATGATTCTTTGTCCATATTTCACCCACCTTTATGGGTTATCATAAGTATATACTAATTTCACGGGATGATGTTAGAAAAAGAAAGGGGGATAGACCTCTCCATCCCCACATACTTTAGAGCGTTGCAAGCATTACAGCTTTTATCGTGTGCATTCTGTTCTCCGCTTCATCAAAAACGACGGACTGACTGCTCTCGAAGACTGCGTTCTCAACTTCCATCTCCCTCAGGCCGTACTTCTTTTCTATTTCTTTTCCCGTTGTTGTTTCCGTATCGTGGAAAGCAGGGAGACAGTGCATGAATATACACGACGGCGATGCCTTTGCCATAAGAGATGTTGTGACACGGTATGGAGTGAGCTTCTCAATCCTTTCCTTCCATACACTCTCGCTCTCTCCCATACTGACCCAGACATCCGTGTAGATTACATCCGCGCCCTTCACTGCACTATCGGGATTTGAGGAAAGTGTTATCTTCGCGCCTGTTGTTGAAGCGATGGAACGACACTCTTCTACAAGCTTTTCGGGCGGGAAATAACCTTCAGGAGCACACAGCGTGACATCAAGTCCCATCTTTGCGCCTCCCACCATCAACGATGATCCCATGTTGAATCTGGCGTCACCCATGTAGCAGAGCTTAATTCCTTCAAGGTGCCCGAACTTCTCCTTTATTGTCATGAAATCGGCAAGAATCTGTGTTGGGTGAAATTCGTTTGTAAGTCCGTTCCATACCGGAACTCCTGCCCATTGGGCAAGCTCTTCGACCCTCTCCTGTCCGTAGCCGCGGTATTCAATACCGTCGAACATACGACCGAGAACCCTTGCCGTATCTTTAATTGACTCCTTCTTTCCAAGCTGGGAGGATGAGGAGTCGAGGTATACTGAGTGCATGCCTAAATCAGATGCGGCAACTTCGAAGGCACAGCGAGTGCGTGTTGATGTCTTTTCAAATATAAGTGCTATATTCTTTCCTTCGCACTTACGATGCGCTATTCCTTTTTTCTTCTCGTCCTTCAGTTTAATTGCGAGGTCAATGAGTTCTCCGATTTCCTCTGGTGTGAAATCTAAGAGTTTCAGAAAGTTTTTATTTCTTAAATCCATATTTTTCTCCTTATAGTACCTTCGAGAGGAAGGATTTGAGAGCATCGCTCTTCGGGTGCGAGAATATCTCATCAGGCGTTCCTTCCTCGTTTATCACACCGTCATTGAGAAAGACAACTCGCGAAGAAACAAATTCAGCGAATTTCATCTCGTGTGTGACAACAACCATTGTCATCCCGCTCTCGGCAAGTTCCTTCATTACCGTAAGAACTTCTCCTACCATCATCGGGTCGAGTGCTGATGTCGGCTCATCGAAGAGCATCACCGAGGGGTCCATCACAAGGGCGCGGACAATCGCAACACGCTGCATCTCACCCCCCGATAAAGATACCGGCCGTACAAATGCCTTATCTTTGAGTCCGACTCTCTCGAGTAGCTTCAAACTCTTTTCCTCGGCCTCCTCCTTACTTTTCTTCTTAAGCATGACTGGTGCAACCGTCATATTCTCAAGTACCGTCATATGAGGAAAAAGGTTGAATGACTGGAATACAAATCCCATCTTTTCCCTGTACCTGTCAATCTTCGTCGCCTTGTCCGTAAGTTCAACACCCTCGAAGAAAATCTTTCCTCCCGTAGGTTTCTCAAGGAGGTTCAAGCACCTGAGGAATGTCGACTTACCGCCGCCCGAAGGACCGATAATTGAAATCACATCACCTTTATTGACTGTGTAGTCTATGCCCCTAAGGACATGATGGTCCTTATATGACTTCTCGAGATTCTCAACCCTAATCATTCTTTCCCCTCCTTTCAAGTACTCCCATAAGACGGGAAAGCAGAACTACAATCACAAGGTATGTCAAAGCCACCATCAAAAGCGGATTGACGGCATCATATGTGTTGTTCCTCACAAGGTTACCAGCCCTGGTAAGATCAACGACAGCGACATACCCTGCAACGGCTGTTTCCTTCAAGAGTGCGATGAACTCGTTGCCGACTGCCGGAAGGATATATCTTACAGCCTGGGGAAGGACGATTTTGCGCATTGTCTGGACTCTCGAGAGCCCGAGGCTACGTCCCGCCTCCGTCTGACCGTAAGGAACGGCGTTGATGCCACTCCTAATAAGCTCCGCCATATAAGCGGAGGAGTTTATTCCGAATGTAATGGAGGCAACAAGAAGGCCGTCGGCACTCTTGAGAATAATGAAGTAGAAGATCAAAAGAAGGACAACTACCGGTATTCCCCTGATTACCGTTACATAGAGCGAACAGAGCTTCGAGAGAAGCTTCATCTTACCATTTCCTTCCGAAAGATAACGGATGGATGCAATGAGCGCCCCAAGAACTATTCCGATGATAAGCGAAAAGAGGGTGATTATTGCTGTGTTTCCCAGCCCCTCAAGCATCAGGGAGTAATATCCTGTGTCGATAAAAGTCTCCCTGAGTTTATCTAGCCAGCTCATCATATTGTTGTTTCCGGCTTAGTGTACGGCGCGTTGTACTTCTTGAATATTTCCTCGATAGTACCGTCAGCAAGAAGCGAGTCGAGAATTGCGTTTATCTCGTTGACGAGGTCGGTGTTATCGAGGGAGAAGGCAAAGGCATAAGGCTCTGTTGTCATCGCATCCTCAAGGATCACAAGCTTTGTCTCTGCTGTCTTGTTATAAGCTTCGACCATTTCATATGCCGTAAGGTCGTCAATTACCCATGCGTCGACCTTACCCTGGAGGAGTGCTGTCTCTGCGTCACTGTTTGCTGTGAAGGAGGAGACTGTGTAGCCCATTTCCATGGTATAGCTCTCGGCCGTTGTTCCTGTCTGTACGGAAATCTTCTTCCCCTCAAGGTCTTCCTTGCTCTTAATAGAGCTTCCTTCCGTGACAACGATAGCCTGTGCTGCGAGGCAGTAGGAGTTAGAGAAGAGAACATTCTTCTTTCTCTTTTCCGTTATGGAAATACCGGAAACACCGACATCGAACTTTCCGCTCTGAACGCCGGGAAGAACGGAATCGAAATCCATCTGGTTTATTTCGAGTTTGACGGAGAGCTTTTCGGCAATCAGTGAGAGAATATCTACTTCGATACCGACAACTTCTCCTCCCTCGAGGTATTCAAAGGGCGGGAAATCGGGGCTTGTCGCTATGCTCAGCTTTCCGCTGTTTTTGACCTTTTCCAGCCCTGTGGTCTTCTTCTGACATGATGCAAAAAGCACCAGAACCGATAAAACTACAGTAAAAAGGATGAGTGTTTTCTTAGCTTTCATTTTTTCTCCTCACATAATTTATTTCTCTATCAAAAGCTCCGGGTGCGCCGGGACATTTACGCTTCTCAACACATTTTTTGAGGTCGATGGCGTCGTAGAGGTCCAAGTCGAAAAGAGGCGAATGCTCTTTGTACTTTTCCATCGGGTACGTCTCAAGAACAAAGCCCCTTTCAATTGCGTTGGCAACTATCTCGCCCACGATTTTATATGCACTTCTGAAGGGAAGACCCTTCTTCACAAGGTAATCGGCAAGGTCTGTTGCATTTATGAATCCCTCTTTAGCCGAAATGAGCATTCTCTCCTTATTCACGCTGAGGGTTGCTATCATACCGGTCATGACTGAGAGGGACATTTCGGCTGTATCGAGAGCGTCGAAGAGTCCCTCCTTGTCCTCCTGCATATCCTTGTTGTAGGCAAGTGGAAGACCTTTGAGAACAGTTAGAAGTGCAATAAGCGAGCCGTATACCCTTCCGGTCTTTCCGCGTATGAGCTCCGCCATATCACTATTCTTCTTCTGCGGCATAATCGAAGACCCTGTCGTATATTCGGACGAAAGCGAGACAAAACCGAACTCCCAGCTTGTCCAAAGGACAAGTTCCTCCGAGAGGCGCGATAGGTGCATCATAATAAGCGAAAGGTCAAAAAGCATCTCGAGAGCGTAATCTCTGTCGCTCACTCCGTCCATGCTGTTTTCTGTTATTCCGTCAAAGCCAAGTAGAGAAGCCTCCATTTCCCTATCTGTTTCATACGTGGTGCCGGCAAGTGCGCAGGACCCTATTGGCGATATGTTAATTCTTTTCAGAGCGTCCTTGAGCCTCTCTCTGTCGCGTAGAAACATGACGGCATACGCAAGAAGGTGATGGCCGAATGTAACAGGCTGAGCCTTCTGAAGGTGGGTGTAGCCGGGCATTATCGTATCTTTATGCTCCTCTGCCCTATCTGAGAGTGTCGAAATAAGAGACGAAAGAAGAGCGTCTAGCTCCCCGCTTTTTTTCCTCAGGTACATTCTCAAATCCTGCGACACCTGATCGTTGCGACTCCTGGCTGTATGAACTTTCTTCCCCACATTCCCCACTCTCCTCGTCAATTCCTCCTCGACAAACATATGTATGTCTTCGGCGTCGGACGAGAGGCTGAGCTTTCCGCTTTCTATATCAGCCATTATCTCTTCGAGGCCTTTAACAAGGGTATTGCACTCATCATCCGTGATGATAAAGCACTTAGAGAGCATCTTTGCATGTGCGATGCTCCCTTCTATATCCTCTTTATACATCCTCGAGTCGAAGGAAAGAGAAGCGTTGAAAATGTCTGCAGTCTTATCTGTCTTACCGTCAGTGCGGCCAACCCACATCTTTGCCATCAGAGCTTTCCCTTCTCCCTCAAAGCTTCGACTTTGGTCGGAAGACCCCAGAGATTGATGAAGCCTTCAGCTTCCTTCTGGTCGTAGTCGCTTTCCCCGAATGTGACAAGATTTTCAGAGTACAGTGAATACGGACTCGTCATTCCGGCAGGAATGATGTTTCCCTTATAGAGCTTGAGCTTTACTTCTCCTGTGACGTACTCGTTAGACTCATTAGCAAAAGCAACAAGAGACTCGGTGAGTTTTGAATACCACTTTCCGTTGTAAATCTGGTCAGCCATGACAACGGCGAGTTTCTTCTTCTCGTGGAGAGTATCTTTATCGAGGGTGAGCATCTCGAGCATTTCGTGTGCAAAGTAAAGAATAGATCCGCCGGGAGTTTCATATACACCCCTGTCCTTCATTCCGACAAGGCGGTTTTCAACTATATCGATGATACCGATGCCGTTCCTTCCGCCCTTCTCGTTGAGAGCAGCAATAATTGCGCTTGCCTTCATCTTCACGCCGTCAATTGAAACGGGAGCGCCCTTCTCGAAGCCGAGTGTTACGTATTCAGGCTTATCTGGAGCCTTGACGGGAGAAACACCCATTTCGAGGAATCCTTTCTTGTCGTAATCGGGCTCATGTGAGGGGTCCTCGAGGTCGAGTCCTTCATGGCTTAAATGCCAGAGGTTCTTATCCTTCGAGTAGTTGGTTTCACGGCTAATCTTCAAGGGGACGTGATGTGCCTCTGCATAGTCAATCTCCTCATCCCTTGATTTGATTTTCCACTCCCTCCACGGTGCTATAATCGGCATATCGGGAGCAAAGCGCTTGATGGCGAGTTCAAACCTTACCTGGTCGTTTCCTTTACCTGTTGCTCCGTGACAGATTGCGTCTGCGCCTTCCGCTATTGCAATCTCGGCAAGTTTCTTTCCGATTACAGGGCGTGCAAATGCAGTTCCGAGTAGATATGTTTCGTACTTTGCATCCATCTTCAAAGCCGGGATTATGATATCGTCAACCATCTCATCGACAAGATCTGCGACAATGAGCTTACTTGCGCCGGTAGCGAGTGCCTTCTCCTCGAGTCCTTCCAATTCGTCATTCTGCCCAACATTACCTGCAACAGCGATAATTTCGGGGTTATTGTAGTTTTCCTTAAGCCATGGAATGATTATCGAGGTGTCGAGTCCACCTGAATATGCGAGTACTATCTTCTTGATTTTTGATTTATCCATCTTATGTATACCTCTTTTAATAATTTTGCATTAATTATTAATAAATATGCATCTCTGTCAACATAAAATGATAAAATTCTGTATTTTTATCCAATCATGTGGATATAAATACCGTTATTTCTAGATATTTATTCTCTTTTGTACATCCTGAAGTCTGAATTTTCTTATTGTCGATTATACACCTCTTTCTCTTCCTTCTTCCCCTTTAGCCTTATTGTCATGGCTGAGAAGAGAGGAAAGAAGAAAGAGGAGAAAAAGACGGAGAATACAAAAAGCCTGAAGGAGGCACTTGGCGACCTTTCCACAAGAGGGCGTGTTATGCTTGCGCTCTTTACTGCAATGGCTACGGTAACACTACTCTTTCTCTTCCTCTATGCGCTTATTAATGCGGTAACTCCGGAGAACATAATAGAAGAGGATTACGAGAGCGTATTAACAAGAATCAACAACAGAACGTGGACGATAAAGAAAGGCGACGAAAAGACCCTTGCTCAATTTTTCTCGGGCTTCAAGGTAGATAGTGCAAAAAGCGAAAAGAGCGGCACGGCTTTATTACTGACGCTCAAAGGCGAAGAGAGTGAGCGCACCTTTCATTTCGCCTACAGAAATAACAGAATCCAGGGCTTTGTCGGCTCGACTGTATTTTCTCTATTCCTCTCAAAGGGAAAAGACGGCAGCAATATGGCCCTCACTCTCCTCTCGGAGGAGACAAAGATTGTCTTCTACGAGGAATAATCTCTTTGTATACCTTATTTTATCTTACCCCGAGCTTTTAGAATTATCACGGCTTTGGACGAGCCGCAATAAAAGGAGGTGGCATATGGCTACTATAAACGAAAAGGATGAGGATGTCGTAAGACTCGAAGAAAGAACAAAAGGACTTGAGAAGGCGGATAAAGCCCATTTCTTTATGGAGCTTATCCTATTTCTGGGTGTTCTTGCTCTCGCCCTGATGCTGGTAAGCGGGTGCAAAATTAATACCCCAAGCCCGAATGTCGACGATTATGTTGAAGAAAGAGGAAAGGAGGAAGAGAAGGAAAAGGAGTGGATATATTCAGAGTCAACCGCCATTCCAGATATTACCTTCACCGTCGGGGACGATGGAAAAAGTGTCAACGTTCTCATCAAAGGGGATCCTTACAAAACCATCAGGACAAATGAGGACAAAGTCACAATCCTGAAACAAAGAAAAACCATCAGCGCAGTCTTCGAGGAGGCGAAGATTACGCTTTACGCCAACGGGACAACACTTCTCGGCACATTTGATTATCAATAGGGTATCCCTTTCCACTGAGCCGGTTCTTTTCGTTCCGGCTCTTATTTTGCCGTTATTTCCTCTTGCCTTTTACTTTTGTTTCTGCTAACTTTCCTTCTCGAGGGAGTAGGAGCGCCTGGCGAACAAGTCAACACACTGGATTTTTCCTGGCTTGTTGTAATTCCGAGACTCATGCTGTTAAGGCATGGTCTTTTTCTGTCCCTTTTCAGCACATATTATATCACAGGACAAAAGAGGAAATTATGGACTGGGGTTTTTTGATTACAAACAGCATCCTTCTGGGTGCCGCTCTTGCTGTCGACGCATTCAGCGTCTCGATTGCCAATGCTATCTGCGAGCCAGATATGACAGGGCGCAAAAAGTTTTATGTTGCGCTTACCTACGCTCTCTTCCAGATAGCAATGCCGCTCATCGGCTGGGTATGTGTACATACAATCAGCCAATACTTCACACTCTTTCAATCATTTATTCCTTATATAGCACTGGTGTTACTTTGTTATATAGGAATCAAGATGCTTATAGAGGCGAAGAAGGGAGGAGATGAGGAGAATACAAGTAGTGTTAAACTCACCTTCAAGGCCCTCATCATTCAGGGAATTGCAACAAGTATCGACGCACTATCCGTCGGCTTTGCAATCGCCGATTACTCTCCCTTTGAAGCAATAGTAGCATCAATATTCATCGGAGTTGTCACCTTCTTTATATGTATGTGTGGCCTATGGCTTGGTAAGAAAGCCGGCGAAAAGCTCAAAAGCAAGGCCACAGTATTTGGTGGTATTGTTCTCATCCTCATAGGAATTGAAATCTTTATAAAGGATCTTTTCTTCTGATCAACAAAGAGGAAGAGAGCAGGAATTACCTTCTCTTCTTCCTCTTTACTCATTTTTCTTTTTTTGACACAATACTCCTGCAGCAGATACTAGGCAATGGATGCCTCCCAACCCCGCCAGGACAGGAATGTAGCAACGGTCAGAGGATTTTTCATGTGACCTTGACTATTTGCTGCATTTTTTTCTTATCTACTCCAGTACTTTTTCCTTCTTAAGAAATAGACAAGAAGGTAAATAAAGAAGACAAACTTGACAATTGCGATGATGGGCCAGGAGCGCACATCATACGGTTTTGTCGGATCCATAGCATATACAAACCTGAACGCATTCGACGCGATAGCAAGAACGAAACAGACTATGAGAGTATTGAATGAATACCTCTTGAAGCTCTTGAGTCCCTTTGTCGCCATGTAACCGAGAATAACTATTGCAAAGTAATCGACAACATTGACGATGCCGAGAATATCGTGCCTTTTTATAAGCCATACGTTGAGGCATGCACATATAAGAGATACGATGAGGGCGGCAGGGAGGCCAAGATAGGCGACAAATGACGCGACGCTGAAACTGGTGCCGTCAGTCTTGAAGTCCCTTGTAATAAAGGTCGGAAGGCCATCAGACTCATTCTCCTTATCGGGAATGACAGCTTCCTTGTTTTCATCCCTCAGGCCATCATACTTCTTCAAATACTCCCCGCAATAGGGGCAATAGTTGTCGTTTCTTTCTGCATAAGCGGAGCACACCGGACATTTAACTCTAAGCTTTGTGCCGCAGAGCCGGCAGTAGTTCGCGCCTTCAGGGTTAATTGTTTTACAATTTCTACAAATCATCTTTTCCTCTTTCGAATGGTATTCTCATTCCTCTAATAGGGAGAGTCAACAACCTTTTCAAATGTAAAAATCTACGCCTGTCGGTAAAAAAACACAATTGTAAAATTTGAATGATTTTGAAAATTTCTATTGCATAAATGAAGGGAAGAGTCTATCTTACTTCAAATTCCTACTTTGATAGTAGGAAATGGAGGAAGAGATGCTTTACCATAATGCTACAGAACTCGTTGGAGAGACTCCACTCTATGAGGTGGAGAACATTGAAAAGAAGTACCACCTTGAAGCAAGGGTACTTGTCAAACTTGAATACCTTAACCTTACCGGCAGTATTAAGGACCGTATTGCAAAGAAGATGATTGAGGACGCAGAGAAGGAAGGAAAGCTCAAGCCGGGCTCTGTAATCATCGAGCCGACAAGTGGCAACACGGGAATAGGACTTGCTGCCATTGGAAAAAGCAAAGGCTACCGGGTGATTATCGTAATGCCAGAGACAATGAGTGAAGAGAGAAGGCTCTTAATGAAGGCTTATGGCGCCGAACTCGTACTTACGGAAGGCAAAAAAGGTATGAAAGGAGCTATCGAGAAGGCAAATGAACTGGCTTCCACCATTCCCTCATCATTTATTCCCGGACAATTTGTAAACCCCAGCAACCCGAAAGCTCACGAAGAGACTACAGGCCCCGAAATCTGGCGCGATAGCGAAGGGAAGGTCGATGTGTTCATCGCAGGAATAGGAACAGGCGGAACAATCACAGGATGCGGTAGATACCTCAAAGAAAAGAATCCGAATATCGAGATAATCGGAATCGAGCCGGAAACATCCCCTGTTTTGACAAAGGGAGTATCGGGCTCACATAAAATTCAGGGAATAGGAGCCGGCTTTGTTCCCCAGACTCTCGACACAAAAATATACTCCAGAGTTGAAACAACGAATGAAATCGATGCCTACTACTGGGCACGCGAAATGGGAAAAGAGGAAGGAATCCTCATCGGAATAAGCTCGGGAGCAGCACTCCACAGAGCAGTTGAAGAAGCAAAGAAGAGCGTGAACAAGGGTAAGACGATTGTCGCCATTCTTCCCGACGGCGGGGACAGATACCTCTCCACCCCACTCTTTAAGGAAGCGTGATGATTTCAACAAAAGGACGCTATGCGCTACGTTTTTTAATATCCCTCTCGAAAAAAGAGGGATATGTTCCCCTTTCTGAAATAGCCCAGAGCGAGGAGATAAGTCCCAAGTACCTTGAAAAGATTGTCTCCATCCTCTCGAAAAACGGGATTATCGAGAGTCAGAGAGGAAAGGAAGGTGGCTACAGGCTCAAAGAAGAAGCATCAAAACTGACGGTGGGAGATATCCTCCGCCTCACGGAAGACTCCCTTGCGCCTGTCGAGTGCCTCTGTGGAGATATCAACTCATGCCACAGGAGGGATAACTGTCCGACCCTCCCGATGTGGAATGCACTTTATCAGAACAATCTCTCCTTCTTCTCGAAAATAACTCTGGAAAATTTAAAGAGTGGAGAATATCCGTTTTAGATAGTCGTACTTTCTCTTTAATGTTATGATTGACTCATGGCATACGAAGTAACCGCAACAAGGAAAAGACCTCAGGATTTCGATAAGCTCGTCGGGCAGGAATTTGTAGTATCGACACTGGAGAATGCAATCAAAGAGAACCGCATTGCCCATGCTTATCTCTTTGCAGGCCCCAGAGGTGTCGGAAAAACAAGTTCCGCACGCCTCCTGGCTAAGGCACTCAACTGTCAGAAGGGAATGAGCGCACACCCTTGCGGAGTCTGTTCCTCGTGCCGTGAGATAACAAGCGGAACCAGCCTGGACGTCATCGAAATCGACGGCGCTTCAAACACATCAGTCAATGACGTAAGAAAGATTAAGGAGGAGATTCTCTTCCCTCCTCAATACTCACGTTATAAGATATATATCATAGACGAAGTCCATATGCTCTCAACTTCGGCCTTCAATGCACTATTAAAGACAATCGAAGAGCCACCGGAGTACATCATCTTCATCTTTGCAACAACGGAGTTGCAGAAGGTTCCCGCTACAATCAAATCCCGCTGTCAGGTATTCCGCTTCCAGCTTATAAGTCAGGAGACTATAGAAAAGTGTCTCAAAGAGGCTGCCGATGACATGTCAATCAAGGCAGATGAGGATGCCCTCTTCTGGATAAGTAAGGAAGCAAAAGGAAGTATGAGGGATGCATATACCCTCTTCGATCAGGTTGCATCCTTCTCGGAAGACCATATAACGCTGGAGAAGATAAGGAGTAGACTCAACCTCGCAGGCTTCTCCGCCCTCAAGAAAATTGTTACATCCTCAATAAGCGGAAAGACAGGGGACGCACTTGAGGAGATTTCATCGCTTCTCGAGAGCGGTGTCTCAGTCGAGCAGATTAGTAAGGACGGCGCAGACTTCTTCCGCTCGCTCCTTTTCTACAAAAACGGCATAAGACGCCCTTCCCTTCTCGGAGTCGAAGTTGAAGATATACCCCTAGAACTTGTAGAACTATTATCCAAGGAACAGCTTGAAACAGGGCTCAGGGCTTTCTTGAATCTCTACAGGGACCTCAGATACACACTCTCACCGGAGTTTGAACTTGAACTCGTCTTCTCAAGGCTCTCATCTCTTCCATATCTATGCTCGAACGAAACACTTGTGAGAAAGCTCGAAGATATGAAGAACGGCGTTATGGAAGGCTCTGTCGTCGTAAAGAAAAGTCGGGAGAGAGTTCTCACTGTAGATGCAACAAGCGAAAGAGTAGAAAAGAAAGAAGAGACAAAAGAAGAGGCAAAGGAAAAAGAGGAACCAAAAGAAGAAAAGAATGAGTCCTCTCCTCTTCCTCTTTCATATACAACAGAAGAAGAAAAAGCACCTCTTGTTTTCGACGAAACCTTTCTTTCGAAAATCGATGAAGTACTCGACAGGAGCCTCAGGGCCCTGATTTCCCACTACATCCTCCACTCAAAGCTTGATTTTGACGGCGACACACTTGTTTTCAATGTCGAGAGTTCAATAGCATTCGATCAGCTCAACCAATATAAGAAGGCAATCAGCAAGGCCGTTTTGGATATAACCGGAGAGGAATACGGAATAAAAATCAACTTTGTTAAACCAAAGGAAACTGAGGCCTCTCCAGAGATGGTTTCCCTCCAGGCAATAATGGGCGGGAAGATTGTCTTCAATATGGAAGAGAAGAAAATAGAAGAAGAAAATAAATTAGTTAAGGAGACAAACGAAGATGAATCCACTGGAAATAACACAGATGATGAAGAATTTTCAGGGCCAGATAGAGAAGACGAAGAATCTGGAGAAGGAGCTTGAGAAAGTCCTTAAGACCAAAACGATAACAGGAGCATCAGGAGCAGGACTTGTTGAAATTACAATCAACGGTGTCTTCGAGGTGTTGAATGTCTCTATCTCTGAAGATATTCTCTCCCCCGACAAGAAGGGTATGGTCGAAACCTTGATAGTATCTGCATTCGGGGACGCTGTTAATAAGGCGTGGGCGGTGAGAAAGGAAGAAGCAGACAGCACAATGAAAGGTTTGTTGGGCGGGATTAAAGCGTGAGTGCAATCGATGAATTGATAAGGCTCTTGAAGAAACTTCCAGGAATGGGAGATAAGTCTGCAACAAGACTCGCCTACCATTTAATAAAGACAGACGCCTCCTACAACCTGAAGCTAGGTGAAGCAATCAAGACAATTCAGGAGAGGATCAAGCCCTGCCCGGTATGCGGTGCATATATGGACGGCGAGAGCTGCCAATTCTGCGACAGCACAAAGACAGACCACAGCATTTTATGCATAGTCGAAAACGCTGAGGATGTCGTGCCGCTTTCGTCTCTCGGAATATACAACGGACTATATCATGTCCTTGGAGGAGCTATTAATCCTCTTGAGGGAATAGGCCCCGGGGCGCTAAGATTCAAGGAACTCGAGGAGAGGGTGAAAGGGGGCTCATTCAGGGAGATTATCATTGCGACAAACCCCACCGAGGAAGGTGATACCACCGCCCTCTACATCAAAAACATCCTCTCGCCCTACGGCGTTACCTTCTCGCGCCTCGCTAGCGGAATACCAATCGGCGGAGACCTCGGCTATGTAGATAAAACAACCCTCACACGCTCAATGCGAGGAAGAATAAAGCTCTGATAGTCCCTCTTTTATCAAAAGAAGAGATAAAGACAGCAGAAAGAGAATGACTGCGGGTCCTATCATCACGTGTGGGTGGGAGAGTATGACGCTTCGACCCTCATATAAAATGCGCCCGAGTGTCGGAATTGATGCATCCAGTCCAAGATTCAAGAAAGAGAGAGAAGCTTCTGTGAGAATGAAGAGAACACAGCTCTCTGCGCTGTTTTCCACGATATATGGAAAAAGAGAGGGAACGATGTGATGAAGGAATATCCTCCTCTCTCCTATTCCCAGACTTCTTTCGGCTTCTATATATTCCTCCTTCTCCATCCTCTCTATAAGTGGCTTGAGAAATATAAATAGCGATGCTCCTCCTGAAAGAGAGAGGGAAAGAATCAACTTTATAAAGCCGTTCCCTCCGAAAGAGAGAAGAAAGATTGCGATCACGGCCCCCGGAAGGATTTTCACGGCCTTAATTAATGATACAACTACGGCTCTTACCATTCCTCCCGTTCTAGAAAGAAGAAGGAAGAATAAGGCGAAAGCAACAGAAAGAAAAGTCGAGAGCGCAGAGAGTGAAAAGGAGACGAGAAGCGCATACATAGTCCGAGGGAAAAGGTCACGACCGAGAGTATCATAGCCGAAAGGATGGAAAATAGAGACTCCCTCAAGATAGTGTGACATGTCACCCTCTCCCTTTGAAGCAAAACAAAGAGCCAAGATAATTAGAATAAGTAAAATGATTATTCCCGCTCCTTTTCTACTCATTTTCATCTCCCTTCCCTCCGACCGACAAAGCAAGGACGGAAGAGATGAATAATATAAAAGAGACGAAGAGTGCCGCAATCATCACAAGAACAAAGCTCAAACTAACGTCCCTCTCGAGGGCAGCCTTAACCAGTGCCCTGCCAAAGCCTGGGAGGGCAAAGACAGTCTCTACGACAGTAGAAGACGCAATTAATGATATAACAGCCTCTCCAGAGGCACTGAATATGACAGGGAGGGTAGGCCTCAAGGCAGTCTTCAAGACAATATTCTTCTCTTTCACACCCTTAGCCCTGGCGTAAACAATAAAGCTTTTCGACATCGTCTCATCCAGGCCCTTTTTAAACATTCTCATAAGAAAAGCCGATGAGACGAATGAAAGGGAAAGCGATGGGAGAAAAAGACTTTTGATGTGTTGAATATAGCCGGACGAGAGCCGAGAGTAGCCGGCAACAGGGAAGATATGGAGAGTCGCGGAAAAAAGAAGAATTAAAAGAAGAGATGTCACAACTGTCGGCATGAGGAGGAAAAGCGACGAGAGGAGAGAGAAGAACCTATCGCCCCCTCCCCCTTTCCTTCTTTCTGTCAACAAAGAGGTAAAAAGAGAAAAGGAGATTGAAAGGAGGGAGGAATAGAAGACAAGAGAGAGGGTAACTGGGAGAGATGTGAAGACTATCCTCTTTATGCTCTCCCCGCCTATTGTTTTTCCCCAATTGAGAGAGAGGAAGTTCTTCATTGCCACGAAATAGCTTTTTATGAAGCCCTTTTCTTTTATAGTTTCTTTGTATAGAGCCTCCGAGTTTTCGCTGATCTCCTCTCCGAGGAGTGCCGAAGAGCTGTCACCTTCAAGAAAATAGAAGACCGAGAAAAGAAGAAGAGAAAGGATGAATAATGATATAACACACTCCAGTGTTTTCTTTTTTATTCTCTCGGCCATTATTCATCCTTACTCGAGTGCCAGAAGAAAAATCCGTTCTGTACTGTTACTTTTTTCAAAGATGATGTGTGGGCATAAACCGTCGAATAGTGCCCGGCAATATAAACGGGGTTGTAATCAAAGAGCACACTCTGCCCCTCGCACCATATAGCGACTGCCTCCTCGATTGTTGCTGCCTCCCCCATCTTCTTCAACACATCATAAGACGGGCTCTCTTCATCCATCCATCCCGGGAATGACGGCTGAAAATAACTCTTCATCTGGGGAAGAGGAACTGTTGTAAATGCAGATATGTAGATATCCCAGAAGCTGCTGTCTTTCCGCCTTTCAACAAAGGAAGCCCAATCGAGGGTTATTATCTCGCACTCGATTCCTATATTCTCAAGATTCTCCTTAACTACTGTCGCTATCTTATCGAGATTGCTTAAAGACGAAGTAAGGACTCTTACCTTTATCTTCCCCTTCCCATCAATGAGCGAACGTGCACTTTCAGGCTCATAGCTTGAGTATGGATTTTCCTCATTCTCAAGCCAATCCTTCTGAAAGGACTCCATGTAGGAAGAAGAGAGGGTATAACCGCTTTTTCCATAGCATGCTGCCATCAAAAGGGAGCTATCAAGAGCAAGGGATACAGCCTTTCTTACGTCCCCATCCGCCATCACTCCCTCTTTTTTATTGTAAACAAGAGCAATGCTCCCACTCTCGTCTCCGTCGAGAAGGACTATATTCTCATTCTTCTCTAGCCTCTCGAAGTCTGTGCTCATGACATCGTTTATAAAGTCATACTCTCCGCTCTCGAGGCCGAGTGTCCGTATCACGGCATCAGGAACAAACCAATAGGTTAAGCCGTCATTTAACGCACTCTTCTTTCCCCACCTTCCCGACGAGTATTCTCCATACTCCGAGTATGAGTTGAATTTCTCAAGGACTATCTTCTCGCCTGGAACCCAGCGCTCTAGATAGTACGGCCCCGTTCCTATATACTCCGAAACACTTCCGTCATCATTAATCACACGCTCAGGCATAATAACAGCCTCCATCGGACTTGATGCAATCAAAAGTGGAAGAAAAAGAAGGGATGAGGCGCTCGTTATCTCAATTGTCTTTTCGTCGATAACTTTAAACTCCGCACCAGAAACGATAGAAGAAGCAACAGAATAGAGTTTGAGATACCTGTTCATAGATGCTACTGCATCCTCGGCCGTTAGAACAGTTCCGTCATGGAAGAGGACGCCATCTCTCAAAACAAAGGTAAGTCTTTTGTTATCATTACTGAGAGAGTAGCTCTCACAGAGCTCTTCTCTTATATTACCTTCTCCATCAAGGACCAGTAGCTTTTCGTATATGTTACCGCTTGCTACTATTCTCCCCATCAAAGAAGAATTCGTCATCACGTCCAATGTCACAGGCTCCTGACTGACAGCAATATTAATATTTGCCTTCTCTTCGTTTTTATTGTTAGAGCAGGACACAACAAGGAGTAATGTAAACAATAACAGCAGCGCTTTTCTCATCAAGATAAGAATATTGCTTATGACAATATTTTTGAACGCCCCGGAATAAAAAAAGGCCACAACCTCATCAGTCATGACCTTCTTTTCCTTTTGTCCCTTTTTATTTGGGCTGTTTTCCGATATAAGCAAGAATACCGCCGTCGACATAGAGAATATGTCCGTTGACGAAGTTAGATGCGTCGGATGCGAGGAATACTGCAGGACCCTGTAAGTCTTCAGGTGTTCCCCATCTCTCAGCAGGTGTCTTTGCAACGATGAAAGCATCGAAAGGATGACGTGAGCCATCTGCCTGTCTCTCCCTCAGTGGTGCTGTCTGTGGAGTTGCGATATATCCTGGCCCGATACCGTTACACTGGATGTTGTACTGACCGTATTCGGATGCGATGTTCTTTGTCAGCATCTTCAAGCCACCCTTAGCTGCTGCGTATGCAGATACTGTCTCACGTCCGAGTTCGCTCATCATTGAACAGATGTTGATAATCTTTCCGCCGCCCTGCTTGATCATCTGTGGGATAACTGCCTTAGCACAGATGAAAGGTGCATTCAAATCGAGATCGACGACTGCTCTGAAATCGTCTGCACTCATCTCAGTCATCGGGATTCTCTTGATGCATCCTGCGTTGTTTACGAGGATGTCGAGTCTTCCGTGCTCTGCGATAATCTTCTCGGCGAGGCTCTTTACTGCATTCTCATCAGTTACGTTACATACATAACCTTCGATATCGTCCATTCCGGCCTTTCTGTATTCCTCAAGGCCCTTGTCAACTGACTCCTGGCGTGAGGTATTGAATATAACCTTAGCTCCGGCATCATGGAATGCCTTACAGATGGCCATTCCGATTCCATAACTAGCACCTGTTACCCAGGCAACCTTTCCCTTTAAGGAGAATGAATTCATGTCCATAATAATAACTCCTATGTTTAATCAAATAGTACGGCTCAAGAGGCCGTACTTTGCGTTTAACTTTTGTATCTTAAAGCTCTAGAGCTTATCTATGAGCATCGAACACTTTCCTGACGGGATAGGAAGTGTCTTCTTCTTCCCGTCATCCATGATTTCGATGGTGAAGTAGTAGAGTTTCTCGCTCTCAAGTCTTATCTCCCAGCCTCTCTGATTCTTGTTGGAGAGTATGGTTATGAGATTCTTCTTGAGGGAAAGATGTTCAATTCCCATCGTCTCAAGCGCCTGCATTGTCCAGTTTACGGTCTTACGCGGGAGGGAGATATCGAGTCCGATGATGTTCTCAATGCAAAGCGAAATGGCTGCTAGGCAGATTGAAGGCAGATAGCGCTTTCTGTTCACAAGTCCTTCAGGCATAACTGCCGGACCTTCGCTCATAGGTTTATAGAGCTCCCATGCGTCTCCCGGAACCTCTTCGCCGGGATGAAGGGTATCGAGAATGAAGTACATATGTCTTATTGCACACTCGCGCGCAAAGATAAACGAGTTGTAGTTCTGAAGTCCCTTTATGATGATGTAGTTCATAAAGGATGATACACTGCCACAATAACCGTTGCCGTCAGCTGAGAAATGAGGATTCGAGAGAGGAAGAGTCGGGAACGGGTTATCTGTTCCAAACTCCTTGTCATCCTTGAGAGCCTCAATCATGAATGATGCATACTCGTCGTTTGGAACTTCTCCAAGTAGTGTCCAGAATGCACCCAGGTGCTTGTTCTTAATTTGTTCACCCTTCTCATCGAGGTCATAGTAGAAATGATCTTCCGGCGACCACATCATCGAATTGATCCTCGTCTTAAGGGAGAAGTAAACCCTCTTATATCTGAAGGCAAGTTCCTTGTCATTCAGAATGTCCCCAATATTCGAGAGATAAAGGGCATATACTGCCATCGCTGCATTGAAGTCTATGTAGTACTTTGCGCCTTCCCTAGGAAGATTCCCCATATGCATTGTGCTCTCGGGAACAGAATAGAGGCCGTTTTCCTCCTGGAAGTTGTTCTTAATCCATTCATAGTACTTCTCAAGATAAACAACTACATCCTTAAGTCTCTTCTTGTTGCCGATTTTGTGATAGAAGACAAACTCGACATAGCTTAAGAGGGGAAGAGTGACGCCTAAGGGGTTATCAGGCTTGACTACGGCTTCATCTGTAAGAATGTTATACTCCTCAGCAATTCTTCCACTTTCTTCCTGACGAGCATAAAAATAATCAACCATAGAATACGGGCTGTAGAGCTGGTTCGAATAGACAAGGAACAGAGAGGAGAGAGTTGTGTCATATAGGGAAATACTTTCACTGTTGTTATGTGTAAAATACCCCTCCGGGAACTTTTCATTCTTGTCCCCAGACTGCCAAATCTCTTCCAACCAAACCCAGGCTCTATCGTACATATCGACAAAGTCCTGATCATAAAAATGAATACCCGGTACGCTTTCCTTTATCATCTCTTCTTCCCAGTAAAAACTTCAAATCGCCCACATTTTGGGCGCTTTAAAGGGTATTATAATGATACAGTCGTAACCGCTATCTGTCAAACAATATTTTTATGTATTTATCTTCTTTATATTGCTGGAATTACCCATATAAATATACGTATTTAGCGGTAAAGTTTTATAGCACTTTCAAGTATTTCTATCTCAAAATGTTTACCCGAACGGCAGAACTCTTCGCCGTCAACGTGTGACACTATCATATCTTTTTCAGACGAAATCTCTATCCTATGCGCTTTTCCATAGCCGAAGTTCACACTGTCACTCACCATCGCGCCACGGAAGAATTTAAACGCCATCTTTATCAGACCGAAGCCTTTATAGAGCTTCTTTGTAAACATATAGTCCAATAGTCCGTCGTCAATCTCAGCCTGGGGAGTCATTAAAAACGAAGATCCCATTCTACGACCGTTGTTGGCGCTGAACTGCTGCGTTGTCAAATCGAACTCATCATCGTCGATTTTAACGTGCGCGTTATATCCCTTTGGAGGATTGAAAAGTATATGTATGAATGCTGCGACATAACTTATCATGCCGTTGAGGTGTTTGTAGTCCTGAGCCTTGAAGTTGACCATAGGCTCAAAGCCGAATCCCATGCCATTGAGGAAATATCTGCCTTTTTCTTTTCCTGTGCCCTTTGCAAAGCCGACATCCGTTAATTTCGCTTCCCCTTTGACGATAATATCTACGGCCTTCTCGATATCATCAGGAATTCCGGCGACCCAGGCAAAGTCATTACCACGACCCACGGGGATAATCCCCATCTTCACTTTTTCTCTGCCGTTCGCCCTCATTATGCCGTTGATGACCTCGTTGACAGTTCCGTCACCGCCTGCAGCAATGATAGTTCTAAATCCTGACTCAACCCCACTTCTGGCAAGTTTTTCCGCGTGGCCTTTTCCTGAAGTATATGCAATTGTGCAGTTCCTCCCGTGACGAGAGAAAATGTCCTTAATTTTTCGCGCTTTGTTCTTCCCCTTACCCTTCGAGGCATTGGGGTTAATTATTAAAAGGATGTTATCTATCATAGTTATACTTTCATTTTGTGTATAACCAGTGCTGGTTGCAAGACTTTCATTCGGTATTTGTCTGCACATTTTTGGCATTTTGCTGACGACTCGGGCCAAAATGGTTATACTCGTTTGTGTTGGGAGCATTATATGTGGTTCGATAATTTGAAAGAGAAAAGATTATGGCAGTTCTTCAATAGTATCTCATCTGTCCCAAGAGACAGCGGAAAGGAAGACAAGATAAGAGAATATATCCTTTCGTGGGCAAAGGAAAACAACATTGAGGCTGTTGTCGACAAATGCGGAAACATAATCATGAGAAAGGGAGCCACAAAGGGCTATGAGAAAAAAGCACCCATCGCTCTTCAGGGCCATATGGATATGGTATGTGTAAAAAGAGAGGGCTCTCAGCATGACTTTACAAAAGACCCGATTGAAATTGTTTCGGACGGAAAGGTGATAAGGGCGAAAGATACATCCCTCGGTGCCGACAATGGAATTGCGCTTGCCATGATTCTTGATCTCTTCAGTGACGAAAGCTACGAACACGGGCCACTAGAAGCCATCATGACTGTAAACGAGGAAGTAGGACTCTCGGGAGCATTCGGACTAGAGGGCAAGTATGTCAAAGCCCGCAAGATGATAAACATCGACAACGAGGAAGAAGGTTTCTTCTGCATAGGCTGTGCCGGCGGACTCGATGCTACAGCAGAAATGCACGTTGAGAAGGAAGAAGTAAAAGACGGAGAAGCAATTTCGTTCGAGCTCTTACACCTCAACGGGGGACACTCTGGCTCCGATATAAACAAAGGGCGCCTCAATGCAATCACCGCATTCTCTAGATTCCTCTCCCTTCTCCCGTCATACCGTCTCGTTAAGATTAATGCCGGCACAAAGCGCAATGTAATTCCGTCATCCATCAAGGCCGAACTTGTAGTGCCGTCGGCAGCGGATGCAATAGAGACAGCACACATTCTCGAAGAGGAACTACGTGTTGAGTTCTGTAAGGGAGAAGGGAATATAAACATCAACGTTAAAGCGATTGAAAGGACGGAGAAGGCACTAAGAGAAGATGTCAGCCGTAAAATCGGAAACGCACTTCTTCTTTCCCCGAACGGAGTACAGACCTATTCACAGACCCTTGAAGGCATTGTCGAGACAAGTGCAAACCTTGCCATCGTCAACCTCAGCGATGAGGATGTGCGTGTTGTATTCTCCATCCGCTCATCAATTGAGAGCGCAAAGAAGAATGTTGCTAGAATTATTTCTACTCTATACTCCTCATTCGGTTTTACCGTCACACTCGGCGACGGTTACCCGGGATGGATTCCGAATCCCGCCTCTCCCCTTGCCGTTGCACTTCCCGAGGCATACAGAAGACTTACAGGAAAGACACCTCTTGTCACGGCAATACATGCAGGCTTAGAGTGCGGCATAATCAATGACCGAATTCCCGGAATGGACAGCATTTCGATAGGACCCAACCTCTTTGATGTCCACTCTGTAAATGAACACCTGGAGATAGAATCAGCTGAAAGACTTCTCGAATTCTTGAAAGCTGTTCTCAAGGAGATCTGATGACTACAACAAAAGTAAGCGATACTTACCATATAATTAATTTCAATAACGGCAGTATAATTCACCTTGTAGGAACAGCACACGTTTCCAAGAACAGTGCAGAGGAAGTTAAGGAAATTATCGAGAAGGAAAATCCCGACAGAGTATGCATTGAGCTTGACGACGGGAGAATGAAGAGCAAGAAAAAAGACTCCTCCTACGAAAACATGGATATTAAAAAGATATTCAAGGAAGGGAAAGGTTTTCTTCTTCTTGCAAACACAGCCCTCGCATCCTTCCAGCGCAGGATGGGCCAGCAGACAGGATCCGACCCGGGAGCAGAGATTCTGGGTGCCGCAAAGATTGCAGAAGAGAAAGGAATCCCCGTCTCTCTCTGCGACAGGGAAATTCAGATAACATTCCGCCGTGCCTGGGCGAAGAGCTCGCTCTGGAACAAGCTTAAGCTCCTTGCGACTCTCATTTCCGCTTCCTTCTCCAATGAAAAGATAAGTGAAGAAGAACTTGAAGAACTGAAGAATGAAGAGACACTTGAATCAATGATGAAGGAAGTGGCGAAAGAGCTTCCATCAGTCAAGGAGGTCCTTATCGACGAGAGGGACCGCTATCTTGCAACGAGTATCTACACTTCTGAGGGTAAGACAAAGGTCGCTGTCATAGGGGCCGGTCATACTCAGGGTATAATCAAAACTCTTGAAAAACTTGAAAAGGGTGAAATCGGAACGGACACCAGCGACATAATAGAAATACCGAAACCGGGAAAGGGAGGAAAGATTGCACAATGGATTGTTCCTACCCTTATTGTAGCACTTGTTGTCGTCGGCATCTTCACTTCCGGATGGGATAAAGGTCTTAAGGCATTCCTCTATTGGGTTCTTGCTAATTCATCTTGCACTTTTGTTTTCACCCTCATAGGAGGAGCATCTATACTGACGTGCCTCCTGAGCGGTCTTACAGCCCCGTTCTTCGTTCTCAACCCTGTTTTGGGAGTTGGCCTCTTTGCCGGAATATGGCAGGCAACTTTCAAAGCCCCCAAAGTAAAGGATTTTGAAAACCTCAATAACGATGCACTAACCTTCAAAGGCTGGTACAAGAACAGGATTCTCAAGTGCCTTGTAGCCTTTGTGATGAGTAGCCTCGGCTCCATATTCGGCTCGCTTGTAGGATTCCCGTTCATACTGGCAAATCTATAGCCTAAGAAAAGACCAGAACCTATACCTGATGTATAACAGGTATAGGTTTAAAGGAAAGTTTGTCTTCCATACAAAGGCTTTCAAAGAGATAAGCTATTCTTCTTTGGCCTTTCCTTATTGCGCTATGCATGCATAATAAGTACACGGACAACAACCTGAATTAATACAACCTTAGCTTAACGCACGCACTTAAAATGTTTCGATGCATTTGGTCTTCATGAAGTCCACAATTTCACCGGAATCCTTATCTTCATAATAAGCTACCAACAATCGCTTAAAAAGAGGAACTTCTTTTTGTGGAATGATAATCATGCCTGCTCCCTGCGAGATTATATAGTGGTTTGCAAAAATCACAGAAGCTCTCTTATTGCCATCGTTGAATATCTGCGTTTTCATGCAATATAAGCAAAGGTTAATGGCCTTCTCATCAGGTGGCATTGATGCTTCAAGAATTGCCTCAATGTTCTCCTTAACCATACTTTCTATAGGAAGTGGCGGTATATAGCTCGTACCGCTCATTATTACAGGCACTCCTCGAATGCGTCCTCCGTCCTGATAGAAACCTTCATTTACCAACTTTGCAATATGGCAAAGAATCGAATAGTCTGTTGGATAACTGATAACATCCTTATCAAGCACAAACTCCCAAGCATGTTTCAGGTTCAGTATTTTTTGTACATCAGAAGCTGACATTCCGGACACATTTCCGTTCTCGATAATGTCCTCTGTCTGGGGAAAGGTTGTGGCAACACCCTCTAAGACGGCCTGGTTATAGATGTTGGGCTTCATGTTCACTCTTGCAAAATCCAAATTCAACTGTACCTTTGCGGAAAGCTTGGCATCCGAGTATCCAAGCTGAGCCAGTTCTTTATCCAATCTCCGGATATTCTTTTTCAGTTCTCTTCCTTCTCTGGCGTTTCTGAGAAGCAATTGATACAGCTCATATGAATACGCATCCACATAAGTGGAAGTAAGTCTACTTGCTACACGTTTGCGTATATAGAGGTATTTTTTCCCCGCAAATTCTTTGATTTCAGGACTACCATCATAAGGTATCAAATTAAGCCTTGCTTGAAAGTCTGCCCTTTGGTGAAGCAACTCTTGAATTTGAGGATAATTGCTGTTCACAGCACGCACCTCCTTTTAGGGAACTTTTAGTAATAATATTAGATAATAATGTTCCCTATTTTTCAAGAGCCTTTGTTTTATTCGTGAAACATCGAAGCTGACGGAGAGCGAATTCAACAAGGAATACCCGACTCTTTCGTTGAAGTACACAAATGAGTTTCATGATAGGTTTATGATACTCGACAGAGAGACTCTCTATCATATTGGAGCCTCAATAAAGGACGCAGGGAAGAAAGCCTTCGAGATAAGCATAATCGACGACGAGAAACAGACGGAGGAGATTCTCCGAAGACTAACTCCTTCTCCTTAAACGCGTGTACCAAAAGATCTGCTTCCCCATAAAGGCATTAGTTAGTTATCCTGACTTTTCTTTTTGAAGGCTGCTATCACAGCTTTTCTTATATCCTTCACAACTATTCCGGAGAGTTCTCCACTCTTTATATCGGAGCCACATATGACTCTTGTAAAGCCCATATCTAATAGTGTTTTGAGCCTCCTCTCCTGGAATGTAACAGGCCTTACTTCTCCCGCAAGCGACAGCTCTCCGAAGGATGCAAACGATGATGGCAACGCCATGTTCGTCTTTGACGAGTAAAGGGCAAGGGCAAGGGCGAGGTCTATGCTTGCTTCACTTAGCTTCACACCACCGGCAACGTTTATATAAATGTCGTCCTTCGAGAGATTGAGGCCTGCGTGACGCTCGAGTATTGCCTCGGCCCTGTTTATCCTGTTGGAATCTATTTTATCTGAATAGATTCTCTGATAGCCACTATGAGCCTCTACTACAAGGGCCTGTATTTCAACAATGAATGTCCTTGATCCTTCCACTACTGGCGTGAATACAATCCCCGGCGGAATTTCGGCATTTTCACGGGACGAAAGGAAGATAAGAGACGGGTCCTTAACGCCTTTAAGTCCCGTCTGAGTCATTTCAAAGAGCCCGATTTCATCGACACTGCCGAAACGGCTCTTACTTGCCCTAAGAAGGCGTATTCCATTCTCTGCGCTCTCGAAGTAAAGAACGGTATCTACCATGTGCTCGATAATCTTCGGCCCGGCGATAATACCATCCTTTGTAACATGCCCGATAAAGAATATGGCACTCCCTATTCTCTTGGCCAAGGTCGAAAGTTCCATAGTGCACGTCTTTATTTGATTGGGAGAACCAGAGGATGACTCGAGAGTAGAAGAAGAGAGTGTCTGAACTGAATCCACCACGATGTATCCGGGTTTTATTCTCTCTATAGTGTCTAATAGGGACTCAAGACGGGTATCACAAACAATCTGAATCCTCTCGGTGGGAAGATTGAGCCTCTCTGCTCTAAGCCTTACCTGGGAGGGAGATTCCTCTCCGGATATATACAACACAGGTGCATATTCCCCCAGATTCGACAACACCTGCAGCATCAAGGTTGATTTACCGATACCTGGTTCTCCTCCCACAAGAACAGACGACGGCCTCATGACACCGCCACCGAGGACTCTATCAAACTCTTCGAGGCGCGAAGAAAGGCGCATAGACTTCTCATAAGGAACCTCATTGAGCCTTCTTACGCCTTCATCTACAACTGTCTTCGTGCTGTCTAGATTTCTTGCCGGAGAGACTTTCTTTTCATCAAAGCTGTTCCAGGCTCCGCAGTCCGGACACCGACCCGTCCACTTTGTCTCCTCTCTACCGCATTCTCTACAAACATAAAGAGTTGTGCTCTTCACATATCACCCCTAAAAAGATAGTAATTCAACCTCGAAAATAAGATAAGAATTAGGAGGAATAACTCCCGGGTATCCATACTCTCCGTATCCAAGCTCCGGTGGGATAATCAAAACTCTCTTTTCGTTCTTCTTCATCTCGACGAGAGCTTCATTCCATCCTTCGATTACATCCCCGATTTTGAATGTAGCAGGCTCTTTTCTTAGATACGATGAATCAAATACACGACCTGAGAGAAGCTTTCCTTCATAATGAACGGTAACCGCATCACCATATTTCGGGCTCTTTCCTGCCTCTCCCTCTCTTTCTACTACATACATCAATCCGCTTGGCGTCTTAATTGCATTAGGATAGCGTGATTTTATCTCATCCATTATTTTCTTTTTCTCAGCTTCTTTTGCTTCTTCCACCTTCTTTGATGCCTCTTCAACAAGAGAAGAGAATTTCTCTTTAGATACCTCAAAATCCTCAGCTTCTTTTCCGACCCTGACAATCTCAATTTTCTCGATTTTGTCTCCGGCCTTTATCTTGTCGACAACATTCTGACCTTCGACTACATGGCCGAAAACAGTATGCTTGCCGTCAAGCCACGGTGTTTCAACATGTGTAATGAAGAACTGACTTCCGTTTGTTCCGGGACCAGCATTCGCCATCGATAACACTCCCGGTCCTGTGTGCTTTAACGAGGGGTCGAATTCATCGGGAAACCTATATCCCGGCCCACCTGTTCCATTACCAAGCGGACAACCGCCCTGAATCATGAAGTTATCGATGACCCTGTGAAAAGTAAGTCCGTCATAGAAGGGCTTTCCCGGATTCTGAATATTCAGCACTCCAGTTGCCAGTCCTACAAAGTTGCACACTGTCATCGGAGTCTTCTTAAACTCAAGTTCGAGGGCAATATCACCACGCTTTGTTTTAATTATTGCATATAGTCCGTCTTTCATGTTTAATTCCTTTTAATATAAGTATTTATTCATTAAATAGAATATCATTGTTGCTCAGCTTTGCATAGATGCTTTCAAGGTCTGTTGTGCTCCTGAACTTAATTATAAGTTTTCCCTTATTAAGGTTTCCCTTAATCTCACAGCGAGAAGAAAGTGCTGATGTAAACTTCTCCTCAACCTTCAGTGTTTCATCATCCTTCTTATCCTTCTTCTTCTGGCTCTTTACCTTCTGTCCCTTATTGTAGGAAGCAGCAAGAGCTTCAGCATCTCTTACACTTAGATCTTCATGTACGATCTTATCTCTCAATAGCTGCCTGTCTGCAGGGTTTACAAGAGAAAGAAGAGCCCTTGCGTGTCCTGCTGTCATTGCTCCGGAGACTATATCGTCCTTTATCTGGTCCGAGAGCGACAACAGACGCAGCGAATTCGCTACTGCACTTCTGCTCTTACCGACCCTCTCAGCAACAGTCTCCTGAGTAAAGCCTGTTTTATCTATGAGGTATTGAAAAGCCTGAGCTTCTTCAATTGCATTTAGATTCTCTCTCTGAATGTTCTCAATAAGAGATACTTGTATTCTCTGAACCTCATTGAGAGTCATCACAATACACGGAACACGATCGAGCCCTGCCATCTTGGCTGCCCTGTAGCGGCGCTCTCCTGCAACAATTGAAAACTCGCCCGGAGCTATTTCCTCAACTGTCAACGGTTGAATTATGCCCTGACTCTTTATCGACTCGCTGAGCTCCTTCAATGAATCCTCATCAAAGAACTTTCTCGGCTGGTTAGAATTCGTCCTGATGTGTGATAGTTCTATATCGACAACGGTCAAGCCTCTGTTCTTTGTCTCTTCCTTGATTGTCTTACTTAATACATCTTCTGTCTGGCTGTCAAAGTCAAATCCACTCATAAGTGAGCCGATACCTTTTCCAAGCCCTCTTTTTTTATCTGTCGACACGTTCAATCACCTCCTCACTGAGTTTAAGAAAAGCTTTTGCCCCTGATGACGACTTGTCATAATAATTGATTGGAAGTCCGTGTGACGGAGCCTCCGCCAATCTTGATGAACGGGGAATTACAGTTTTGAACACCAAATCAGGAAAGAACTTTGAAATATCATCTACAACATCCTGATTCAATCTGATTCTCTTACTATACATAGTAAATAGTATGCCCAGAATATTAATAGAAGGATTAACAGTCTTTTTGATATTTGCGATTGTACGCATAATAAGATTAAGACCTTCCATCGCAAGATACTCGCACTGTAACGGAATGATTACCTCATCACACCACACAAGTGCATTCACCGTCTCCAATCCAAGGGAAGGAGGACAATCGAGCAGAATATAATCATACTCATTATCTATCGATGATGTACTTTTCTTGAGAAAAGCTTCTCTCTCATCCTCTTCTACAAGCTCTATTGCAAGACCTGCAAGATCAAGCGACCCTGGAATAAGATAAAGATTCTCAAATTGTGTCATCTGGACAGCATCCTTTACATCAACCTGTCCGGTGATTACCTGATATATATTCGGTTTATTACCGTTTCCGGATACAGCATGAGTCAAGTTAACCTGAGCATCAAAATCTATCAGCAAGACCTTGAATCCCTTTTGTGCTAAAAAGGACCCCAAGTTCACTGCAGCTGTCGTTTTTCCGACTCCACCTTTCTGGTTATAAAAAATAATCTTGTGTGACATGCTATAAATATAGCTTTAAAACAAATAATTGTCAGTAAAAAAGAATAGGCAAGTTGACCGTATTTCTGTCCGCTGTTATTCTTATACCAAGAACAAAAACTCTATAAGGAGCAGAAGCATGAAAGAAGAAATCTTGAAAGCAATAGATGAAATTCGCCCGGCATTACAGAATGACGGTGGCGATATCTCGGTCGAAAAAGTTGAAGGCAAAATCGTACACGTCAAACTTCATGGACACTGTGCAGGATGTCCGATGAGTCAGATGACACTCTCCAACGGTGTTGAAAGATACCTCAGAGAGACAGTCGACAAGGACATTGTTGTAGTTAACGACGAAATGTTCTAATAAACAGGGAATTCAACTGAACTGGAGCTTCTGCAAAGAGGCTCTTTTTTTGTTTCACGTGAAACACAACCAATACTCTCTCCTCTACTTCTTTCAACCACAAATACAACAAATAGAAATCCTTAATAATTCATTGCTTTTTCCATAGTAGATAAAAAACAATCATAATTATCAAAGCGGTCAATTTAAGAAAAAAACAAGAAAATCTTTTCAGACGAGATTGTATCTATTCTTAATGTCAACCATCTTTCTGTATTCACTCTCAGCACAACAAATACATACGCATCATATTTATACTCTGTTGTCCAAAATTCGTAATAACGGCACACAACAATAAAACACAAACAAGTGTACATGCACACTGTTTCACGTGAAACAATATTCCAGGAATCATCCTCACTTCTTATCCATACGCCTTATATGCAATTGATATCCCCGCTATTCATCTTCTTCTTTAATAACAGCTCTACCCAAACTTCTTATTTTCGCTCTTCATTACCATTCAATTCAGGTGTAAAACCTATATCACTTCTGCGAATTTCGATTTTCAAAATATCCGGCCAGCTATTTGCTAACATTATATAAAGTATTTCCTTTTAATATAATAATTTATACAAGGTAATATGTATATGTGTTACTATTAATAGTTACAGTTTTAGTTGTGGATTTAGCTCTGAATTATCCTATATAGTAGGGTAGTTTTGAGGGCGTTTTGGTATGTCTTTATGGCGTAAAAAATTGCCCGGAGGTTATCCGGGCAGCGACTAGGGAGTATTGGTTTACTCTTTGTCTTCGTTTGAGGATGTTTCAGCTGCGCTATCGTCTTCGTCAGCGCTGTTTTCCTCTTCATCGCTTACGTCTTCATGTGCAGTCACATCAAGTGCGTTGATACGGTCATTCTTTTTCTTGAACTTGGCAACGATTACACCGCCGGCATTCTTTCCCTGGCTGCTTATGTTGTTCACTGCAACCCTAAGAACCTGGCCGTACATTGTAATGAGGATTACGTCATCGTTATCTGTAACAGATACCGCGCCTATAATCTTGTCATCGTCACTGAGGTTGTAGATTCTCTGACCCATTGTTGCTCTTGCGTGAGGCATGAAGTTGTCAAAGGAAGTACGTTTACCCTTTCCGAGTTCTGTCAGGATAAGGATGATCTTTTCGTCCTCGACTTTAACGGCAGAGACAATCTCATCGTCCCCTATGAGCTTCATAGCCTTAACGCCGTGGGTATTTCTTCCCATAGGTCTAATATCATCAACGCTGGTTCTGAGGCCCTTTCCGCTTCTTGTGATGAACATAACTTCATCATGGTCCTTGACCATAAGTGTTTCGACAAGTTCATCTCCATCATCAAGAATGATTGCTTTGACACCCTTTGTCTTTGCGTTTCTGAAGTCCGTCATCACGACACGCTTTGTAACGCCTTTCTTTGTTGCCATCAAAAGGTATGCCTCGTCGTTGATTTCATCGCTCTTGAAGCTGATGATTGAGGTAATCTTTTCATCATTCTCAATCTTGAGGAAGTTCTTCATATTTGTTCCCTTTGTCGTCTTGCCACTTTCAGGAATTTCATATGCTTTAATGTAGTACGCACGTCCGAGGTTTGTAATGAAGGTGATTATGTCGTGGGAAGAACAGGTGAAGAGATGGTCTACATAGTCGCCGTCTGTGAGTTTTGCACCTATTGTTCCCTTTCCACCCTTTCCGATAGCCTTGTACTCAGTAGCAGAAAGTCTCTTTGCAAACCCCTTCTTCGTGATGTTGATTACAACCTCTTCCTTCTTTATGAAGTCCTCAGGAGAAGCATCGTCAAGTTCACGTTCGACAATCTGAGTTCTTCTCTCGTCGCCGTACTTCTCGCCGATTATCCTGATTTCTTTCTTTACGACTTCAAGAACATGCTGGCGGTCAGAGAGAATGTATTCATATTCACTTATCCTCTTCTCGATTTCCTCGAGTTCTTCGAGTATCTTATCGGTTTCAAGGTGGCTGAGCTTACCGAGCTTCATGTCGATGATAGCCTCTGCCTGTGCCTGAGAGAGGGATAATTTCTTCTGGAGCTCAAGGGATGCAACAGTGTTATCCTGACTTGCCTTGATTATTGCGATAACCTCGTCAATATTCTCGAGTCCTATCTTCAAACCAAGGAGGATATGCTCTCTTTCCTTTGCTTTCTTCAAATCGAAACGTGTTCTGCGCTCGATAACGCTCTCGCGGTGGTCGATGTAGACCTGAAGCATCTCTTTGAGATTGAAAATCTTCGGAGCCCCGTTATAGAGTGCAAGGTTGTAGATATTGAAGTTGGACTGGAGTGCAGTCTTCTGCCACAGCATATTGAGTACTACGTTTGCAACAGCTTCCTGCTTGAGATATATGGCAACTCTCAATCCATCCCTACCAGAAAGGTCCTTTATCTGTGCAATTCCGGGAATTACACCGTCCTTGCGGTAGTCATCGATTTTCTTGACGAGTTCTGCCTTGTTTACCTGATAAGGTAGCTCAGTAAAGTAGATTGCAGTATGAGTTTTGTTCAAATCATCTTTGCTATAAGGATCTGCATCGACTATCTCATACTTTGATCTGATTACTATCTTGCCCTTACCTGTTGTGAAGGCTTCCATGATTCCCTTTTTGCCGTGGATTGTACCGGCGGAAGGAAAGTCAGGACCCTTAACAAATTCCGATAACTCCTCAATTGTTATGTTTGGGTTATCAATTAGAGCGCATATACCCTCGACAACCTCGCTAAGGTTGTGTGGTGCCATGTTTGTCGCCATACCGACGGCAATACCTGATGAACCGTTACATACCATGAACGGGAATGCTGCAGGAAGAACAACAGGCTCTGTGAGAGACTCATCATAGTTCGACATGAAGTCGACTGTGTCCTTTCCTATGTCAGCCATCATCTCTTCACCGATTTTAGCCATTTTGGCTTCGGTGTATCTCATGGCAGCCGGTGGGTCTCCGTCGATTGATCCGAAGTTACCCTGAGGAAAGACTACCGGGTATCTGAGGGAGAAGTCCTGTGCAAGACGTACAAGAGCATCATATACAGATGCATCTCCGTGCGGATGGTACTTACCCAGAACATCACCAACAATACGGGCACATTTCTTGTTTGCCGTGTTGAATCTGATTCCCATATCCCACATGGAATAGAGAATTCTTCTATGTACAGGTTTGAGACCGTCTCTGGCATCAGGAAGAGCTCTCGATACTATGACCGACATGGCATAGTCGATGTAGCTGTTCTTCATCTGCTCGGAGAGATCGAATGTCAATATAGCACCAGGCCTTGTGACATTCTCTTCATTCTGAGTCTCAGGAATGATTGCATTATCGTCTTTATCGTCCATTTGTTTTCCTTAAATATCGATGTTCTGAGCATAAGTTGCATTCTGCTCGATGAACTCACGTCTGGGTTCCACTTCTTCTCCCATCAACATGGAGAAGACCCTGTCAGCTTCCTCTGCATCCTTTAGATGAACCTTACCTAGCATTCTCGTCTCGGGATTCATTGTTGTCTCCCAGAGCTGTTCAGGGTTCATCTCACCAAGACCTTTGTAGCGCTGTACGCTGACTTTATTAACGTCTCCTGTAAGTGCAACTGCTTCAGCTAGTCTCTCCGCCCTCTCGTCCTCTGTGTAGGCATAAATCGGCTTATTGATTCTCGGACCCGAGAACTTATAGAGAGGAGGCATTGCAAAATAGACGTAACCGTTATCGATTATAGGCCTCATATATCTATAGAAGAAGGTAAGAAGGAGTGTTCTTATGTGGCTTCCGTCGACATCGGCATCGGCCATGATGATAATCTTATGGTACCTTACCTTTGATATATCAAAGAGCTTATCGTCCTTCTTCTTGTCGTCTTCTTCCTCTTCCTCCTGAGCACTTGATGCATTGTAGCGTGTAATACCGGCACCTATTGACTGGATGATAGGAAGAAGTTTCTCGTTATTGAGAACCTTTGCTTCCTGCGCCTTCTCGACGTTAAGCATCTTTCCCCAGAGCGAGAGAATAGCCTGGAAATTACGGTCTCTTCCGCTCTTAGCTGATCCTCCTGCTGAGTCACCCTCTACGATGAAGAGCTCGCACATCTCAGGATTATGCATTGAGCAATCGGCAAGTTTACCCGGAAGACCTCCAATGTCGTTCTTCTTACGGATGTTGTCTCTTGCCTTCTGTGCTGCAACACGCCCGAGAGCTGCCTGTGTAACCTTATTCAGGAGTTTATCAAGGATATCGGGAAACTCGTCGAAGTAGTTTGTAAGCTTTTCATATACAAGCGAGTCTACAATACCCTTTACAGCAGAGTTACCGAGCTTCATCTTCGTCTGTCCTTCAAATTGAGGATTCGGAATCTTGACGCTTATGACTGCTGTCAGGCCTTCTGCAATATCCTTACTGTCAAGGGAGCCTGAATATATCTTCATATACTTCTGGCTGTTCTTCAGCTGGTTGTTAAAACACCTTGAAAGGGCAGCTTTAAAGCCCGAAAGATGAGTTCCTCCCTCGCGTGTATTGATGTTGTTGACGAATGTTACAACCTTTTCATCAAATTTATCGTTGTATTGTATTGCAACCTCAATACTGACAGGGTCCCCGGCTCCGTTTTTCTCCGTTGTTCCCTCACCTTCGAGTGAAATAGGGTCTGAGAGCACAGTCTTGTATTCGTTGAGGTATTTTACATAGCTTGAGAGCCCTCCTTCTGCATGGAAGGTTTCTTTCTTCTCCTCTTCGCCTCTTTTGTCGCATACGGAGATGGAAATACCCTTATTGAGGTAACTGAGTTCCCTGAAGCGCTTGGAGAGTGTGTCGTAGTCGAAGCTGTTGCTCTCCATGACTGTGAAGTCGGGTGTAAATTTGACTGTTGTTCCCGTCCTATCGGTATCGCCGATTATCGTCACTTCTGTCTGTGGAATACCCTTGCTGTAAACCTGTCTGTAGATGTGAGGTGCTCTATAAACAGTTACCTCCATCCATGACGAGAGTGCGTTGACGCATGATACACCGACGCCGTGAAGACCTCCGGAGACCTTATATGCATTATGGTCGAACTTACCGCCGGCATGAAGCTGTGTTAAAACAACCTCCAATGCACTTTTACCCTCTCCGGGGTGTATATCTACAGGAATACCTCTTCCGTTATCTTCAACGGTACAGATTTCCCCCTCAGGTCCGTTTTCAAAGCTTACCTCTATTTCATTACAATAGCCGGCCATAGCTTCGTCTATCGAGTTGTCTATAACCTCATAGACTAGATGATGTAGGCCGTCTATGCCGGTAGAACCTATGTACATACCGGGTCTCTGCCTTACAGCTTCCAGTCCCTTGAGAACAGTAATTCCCGACGAATCATACTCACTGCTTGCCTTAAGTTCCGCCTTAAGCTCATCGGCAGTATGACCCGCTATTTTTTTCTCTTCTTCCATTTATTAACTTTCCTTATGGATTTCTCACGCGCGTGCGCGATTATTTAATATATAGACATTCTACCATAAACGACAAACCCTTTACAAGGGACTAATCAAAAATTCAACATTTTATAATTCTTTAAAATATATGTAATTAAATAAATGCAAATAATTAATTTCTCTTCTTGCTATCCGAAAATCTATTTATTATCATAATTGTCACTATGGATGATTTATTAACACTCTGGAATGATACAAAAGAAATGCTTTCAAACACCCTTCCCTTATCAGCGAAGGCTTTTCTGAGCAACCTCGATATAAAGAATATGTCAGACGGTATTGTGACTATAGTTGCCGATTCCGATTTCGCTTTAAGTATAATCAAAGACTACAAGGCTTTGATTGAAAACTACATAAGCGAAAAGACAGGGGAAAACCTGAAAGTAAACTTTGTCGTCGACAAAAACCTATCTAAAACCAAAGATAAAAAGATTACAAAGAAGGAAGAGAGTGCAAAAACAGAGGCAAAAGCAAAATCACCCAAGAGTAAAAATCCAACCCTTAACCCTAAATACACCCTCGACAACTTTATCCAGGGCGATAACTCAGATATAGCCTACAAGGCAGCAAAAGTAATTGCCATGAATCCGGGAACAACATCCTTCAATCCGTGCCTCATCTACGGCGGCGTAGGACTGGGAAAAACACACCTATTGCAAGCTATAGGAAACTACATATGCGATAACGACCCATCAATGAATGTAGTCTATGTAACAGCAGAAACATTTACAAATGAATTCATCGACTCTCTCGGCAACACAAATGACAGCGTAAAGAGCAAATTCAAGCGTAAATACAGAGACGTTGATGTCCTTCTCATTGATGATATCCACTTTCTACAGAAGAAGAGCGGAACTCAGGAAGAGCTCTTCCACACATTCGTTGAACTTCACAACAATAACAAACAGATAGTCTTCACATGCGACCGTCCCGTCACTGAGCTTACAGATATTACCGACAGGCTGCGTTCTCGCTTCTCCAGCGGCCTCAATGTTGATTTAAGACCACCTGAGTATGAAGTAAGGCTTGCAATAGCAAGACAGAAGAATAAAGAAGAGAATCTCGATTTAGAAGAACCTATACTCGACTACATAGCACAGAGCGTTAGAACAAACGTAAGGGACCTAAACGGGGCATTAGTGACGGTGAGCGGAATATCGAAGCTGGTTGGATCTCCTGCAACTATAGAAATGGCCAAGGAATCACTTAAAAACCTCATTATTGAGCCACCCGCTGTCAATGTAGATTTTACAATCAACGATGTATTTACGGCCACAGCCAACTACTTCAATGTTTCCCTTGTAGATATGAAGGGTACAGGACGCAACAGAAGCATTAAGATTCCGCGTCAGATAGCAATGTACTGTGCCTATCATTACGGCCACTTTACTCAAAGCGACATAGGAAAATACATAAATAAGGATCATACTTCTGTCAGGTATTCTGTTTTGCAAACGGAAGGTATTATCGACAGCGACGAAACTGTCAGGAAGGCAGTTGACGGGGTTGTTAAACTATTGAAGAAAGGAAAGTGAAATAGGTGTTAAAAACTAGTGGAAAAGATGTTAAAAAAGTGGAATTAATTGTTAAAAACTTTCTACTTTTTAAACTTACTTTTTCTACTGTTAAAAACTTAAGTGAGTTTTAAACATCGTTTTTAACACTCTAATTTTTTATAACATCTGAATAAAAGCGAGTTTTTAACATTTTTTTGTGGTACTATTGCTACTATTAAATTTAAATATTTATGTTATCATCATAATATTAGGAGCTTGAAAAAAGTGAAATTCATCTCATCATGCGAATCTATAAGAAAGGAAATCGAACTTGCTGTGTCATTCACAAGCATCAAAAACTCTCTGTCGGTGACAAGCAACGTCCTTTTGGAAAACCAGAACGACACTCTTACAATCAAGGCCCAGGACGGCAAGGTATCGTTTATATCGACTATTCCTGTAACAACTGTAGTTCCCGGTTCTACAACTGTATTCTGTAATAACCTCAATGATGTATTGAAGAATCTTCCTGATGAAGATATGGAGTTCTCTGAAGAAGATGACAAACTCAACATACGTCCTGTCAGCTCCAATAAAATCAACACTAAACTCAAGACTATGGAAGCGTCTAAGTTTCCAGAGATAAAGGAATGCCTTGATGAGGATTATTTTTCTCTTCCACAGAAGGCATTCAACGATATGGCTGATAAAACAAGTTTTGCGGTTGCAGAAGAGACTACAAGGTATTTCCTCACAGGTGTAAGAATTGAAAAGAAGGAAGAAAAAGTAGTGATGGTTGCAACAGACGGCAGAAGACTTGCCTATTGCGAGAATATTTTCGAGCAGGAGGTTCCAGACTTCATTCCAGCTATCCTTCCTGTCAGATTTCTGCAGCTCTTGGAAAGAATATCTACAAACGAGGGACTTTTCTCACTCGCAATCACATCAGATACCGTTTATGCAAAGGTTGGGGACAGAACAATAAGTTCAACCCTTATCAACGGCAACTATCCGAACTATGAACGTGTAATACCTTCAAATCTCGAATATGAATGTAAACTGTCTGTCGAGGAGATGGTGAAATCCATAACTCTTACATCCATTTTCACAGAAAGCAAGTCGAAGAAGATATTCGTGGATATAAATGTTGAAGGCGTCATGATAAGCGGTGAAAACAACGAAGTGGGAGACTCTAAGCAGATTATCCAGTGTGAATACAACGGACCTTCAATGAAGATAAGCTTCAACTCCGGACTGTTGCTTCCTTCAATAAAGAAAATCGACACTGAATTTCTTAAAATCAAGTTACAGACTCAAAATGGTGCGATGATTTTCTCCCCAGAGCCTGAGAAGAACTACTTCTATGTATTGATGCCGATGCAAGGATGATTTTCAAATCACTGAGCTATGAAAACTACAGAAATATATATTCCTCGACTGTGGATACAGAAAGCAGGAATATACTTCTCTACGGTGCAAACGGACAGGGAAAGACAAACATACTCGAAAGCGTATACATTCTCTGTTACGGCTCTTCGTTCCGTACATCATCACTCAAGGAATGCGTAAAAAACGGCACTGAAGGTTTTTGCATATCTGGTAGCTACCAGGACGATGACGAGAGCGGGAGAATAGTCGTATCATACTATGATAAGAGCCGTAAGATCATAATGGACGGTAAGGAAATAAAGGACCGTAAGGCTCTTATTTATCAATTTCCGTGCATAGTTTTCTCTCATGAGGACATCAATTACATAAAAGGAGAGCCCGAGTACAGGCGAAGATTCTTCGATCAGATGATGTGTCTTTACTCTCCTATATTCTTTGATAACCTCCGTTCTTACCGTGCTGTATTACAGCAGCGTAATGCAGCGGTGAAAAACAGCGATGATGATATTGTCCGCCTCTATGATGAGCGCCTGGCCTTATACGGCATGAAGATAATTGAAGAGAGAAAAAAGGCAGTGGAGGAATTCAATAAAATCTTTCCCTCACTCTTTTCTTATATTTCAGATACAGACTACAACCTTGAAGTAGTATATCAGCCTTCCTGGAAGGAAGAGAGAATCGAAGATATTGTAGATTACCTTAGAGACAACATCGAGCGCGACAGAAGGATGATGACGACGACAAGCGGTCCACACCGTGATAGGTTTTCAGTCAACAGCCAATACGGTGTTTTCAATCAAATGGGATCAACGGGGCAGCTTAGACTCTGCTCCATCATCTTCCGCATTGCCGAGGCCGAATACTTTACATCCCTTACAGGCCGTAAGCCGATTTTATTGATTGACGATGTACTTTTGGAGCTCGACAGCAGAAAAAGAGGAAAAGTTCTTGAGTCTCTTCCATCCTACAGCCAGGCTTTTTTCACATTTCTTCCCGACGAGGAATACAATGAAAAACTTAATGATAAGATAGTAAGGGAAGTAAAAGAGGGAAGAGTATGATAAATGAGAAGAATATATGGGAGGCTATAGAGGAGGCTTTAAGAGAAAATAATGTAGATATGAGTTATTTTGAATACTATAAGGCATGGCCTGTCATAGCAGGACCAAAACTCTCTTCATCGCTGAAGCTCACATCGACAAAAAATCTCGACAAAAAAACAATACACGTTACTCCTTCGTCGATTTCGGTAAGATCACTCTTGAAACTGGAGGAGAAGAACATAATCAAAAGATGGAATGATATGTTTCCGGATAAACAGATAGAAAAGATTATTGTTTTGCCCTGTAAGCCGTAAATCTATTGACAAGAAGATTTATAGATTGCTAAACTTTTGAAACTGGACACTATGTCCTTAATTTTTTTTGAAATCAACAGCTGAAAAGCTATAAAAATTGGAGTTTTAAATGAGCACTAAAGGTATCAGAACTTACCAGCCAAGTAAGACTAAGAGAACAAGAAAGTTTGGATTCCGCGCTAGAATGGCAACAAAGGGTGGCCGCAAGGTTTTGGCTAGAAGAAGAGCCAAGGGTAGGTACAGCCTTACTGTCAGCGATGAGAAGAAACCTTACTAAGACAGAAATTATTAGAAAAAAAGATGATATTGATCGCATTTTCAAGGCAGGAAAAAAATATACGTGCCCTGGGATGCGATTAATCTGTCTTGATAATGAACTTGGTTATGACAGGATTATCGTAATTCCGGCAAAGCATTACGGCAGAGCTGTTGACAGGAATAAACTCAGGCGCAGAGCTAAGGAGATATTTAGGTTATATGAAAAGCGAGTATCCAGTCAGGAGAAAAGTCAATTATTTACTAAGGACTATGCCCTCATTGTATATCCTGGGAAGGTTTCCTCTTTTTCCTTGCTTGAGTCTGACTTCACTTCTTTGTTAGACAGGTCGAAGGGGAGATAATTCCATTTCTTCTCATCAGCAGAGTTCCTATTCCATCTTTCCAGGCATGAAGAATTAGATCCATTGGAGTTATAAATGGATAGGAATACTATCATTGCAATTATTTTAAGTGTAATTGTCATAACAGTCGGTATGACAGTACAGCAGATGTTTGTTTCGTCCTCCAGCACGACAGAAACAGAAGTTGTTACAGAAGAGGCCCTTCCTCTTGATTCTGTTTCTTCTTCGTTTTCGGCTGTAGGAAGTGACACATCTTCCGATATATTTGATGTCACGACCCCGTCAATGACTCTCACCTTCAATCCAAAGGGAGGTACGGTCGAGACAATTTACGACGAAAAGAACAATGTTAACCTGATTTTAAGAGAAGACGGCGACAATGAGTCATTCATGCTCTATTGGGGCGATGATTACTCGAGGGCTATCGACAGCGTCTTTGCATACACAGTCGAAGAGAAGGCAGTCAGCGGTAAGTCAGATACAATCACACAGGTTACATTCACCCGTTCATTCGTTGAAGAGAGTACAGGAAGAGTCTTCACAATTGAAAAGAGATATGCTGTTCCAAATAACGACGAGTATATGATTCAGCTTGCCGTAACTGTATATACAGAGGACGGAGAGAGCATCCCAATCAACAGCGATAACTCTATGTACACAATATCTGTCGGAAGTCAGGTTGGTCCGGAGTTTGAGTCGCTCAACGGTAACTACGACTACAGAAGGGTTATATATAAACTCGAGAGCAAGAACAAGAAAAAGACTGTCTCGAGCGGCAACTTCTCCTCATCCGATGCCATGAGCTGGGTAGGAGTCACCGGTAAGTACTTTGCTTATCTCCTTATTCCTGAAACAAAGAATGTAATCTCCCACAGCCAGACTGTGAGAACAACAGGAGAAACAATTAGTCAGAAAGATACTGTATATATGACTCGTAAAGCATCAGGAGAGAATAGGACTACAGATGTCTATTCCTTCTACTGCGGCCCGCAGCTCTCGTCAACGCTTTCTATCTATGACAAGGCCAAGGACAATATATTCGGACTAAGTAATCATAACCTCAAGAAAGCCCTTGATGTATCGTGGCTCAGTTGGCTTGAGACAATACTTAAGTGGGCACTTGAAGGATTGTACTTCTTAGTCCCGAACTACGGTGTTGCAATCATACTTTTGACTCTCATTGTAAAGGCACTCTTGATTCCTCTTTCAAAGAAGGGAAGCGACAGTACAGCCAAGATGAGTGCCATCCAGCCGAAAATCCAGGAGATACAGGAAAAGTATAAGGATGACCCGCAGGCTCAGAACGCTGCTGTGTCGAAATTGTATAAGGAAGAGGGTATTAATCCGATGGGATCATGCCTCCCGATGCTCATACAGTTCCCGATTTTCATTGGTCTCTACGGCCTTTTGAATAAGGATTTCTCACTCCGCGGCGCTATGTTCATTCCGGGATGGATTAACGACCTTTCAATTCCTGAGACGATATTCACACTGCCGTTCAATATACCGCTTCTGGGCTCAAAGATTCACCTTCTCCCGATTCTCTACACTTTCTCCATGATTTTCAGCATGAAGATAACACAGAGTGCAACGGCAGCATCAAATCCGGGAAACAAGGGAATGACATGGTTCATGACATACGGTATGCCGTTAATCTTCTTCTTCGTGCTCTATAATGCACCCTCGGGACTTCTTGTCTATTGGTCGATGAGTAACCTTATTTCGATTATCCAGCAGGCAATAACAAACAAGAAGAAAGTTGCAGGATACAAGAAAGAGATTGAAGAAAAGGATGCTATCAAGGCCCAGAAAAAGGCTAATAAGAAGAAAAAATAATAGAGGATAAAATAGAAATGTATAAAGACTTTGAAGGAAAAACTGAAGAAGAAGCAAGAAATAAGGCAATTGAGGAACTTTCTCTTGAGGGAGAAAACTTCGATGTCGAGGTGATTGAAAGCACAAAGAAGGGACTTTTCAAGAAGCCTAGTTGCAAAATCCGCGTCTACTATGGTGAAGACAAGAATGAAAGAGATGCAGAGGAAGATGATGGTAACTATCAGAAGGAGAATGTCTCTCTGGAAGCTGAAAACGATGTAGAGCGTAAGGTAATCGAGTTCGTCAATACTCTTATCGAGAAGATGGGATATGAAGGCGAGGCTTCAATCAGCTACCGTAACGACAGCAAAATCGGACTCGATATCGTAAGCCCTGACTCATCCTACATCATCGGACGTAAGGGCAGGAACCTTGATGCCATCCAGCTTATTACAAATGTATTTGCAGGAAATCTTGATCCAGATATCAAAATCGTAGTTGACAGCGAGAACTACCGCATGAGACACGAGGAACAGATTATCCGTAACGCATATAAGACAGCAGACCAGGTCATCAGAAGCGGAAGAAGCAGGCTTCTCGACCCGATGAACCCCTTCGAGAGAAGACTTGTTCATACCGCGCTCAACGAATATGATGGCGTTGAAACCAAGAGTGAGGGTGAGGGGCTTTATAAGCAGGTAAGAATTATTCCTACCAACAAAAAGTGATTGTTCCGCCCGAAAAGGGCGGTTATATTTACAGAAGAAGTAAAAAACTATATAGTATTAATAGGATTTAATCCTAATAAACATATTGAGAGGTAAAAATGGAATTAAAAGGATCAAGAACAGAGAAGAATCTCGCTGTAGCATTTGCAGGTGAGAGCCAGGCAAGAAACAAGTATACATATTTTGCATCAAAGGCTAAGAAGGAAGGCTATGAGCAGATTGCAGCTCTCTTCTTAGAGACAGCAGACAACGAGAAAGAACATGCAAAAATGTGGTTCAAATATCTTGAAGGCGGAGAGATTAAGTCAACAGTTGAAAACCTCAAGGAAGCAGCAAGTGGCGAGAACTATGAATGGACAGATATGTACAAGGAGTTTGCAGAGGTTGCTGAAGAGGAAGGCTTCAAGAAAATTGCAGCTGAATTCAGACTTGTTGGCGGAATCGAAAAGGAGCACGAGAAGAGATATCTCAAGCTTTTGAAGAATATCGAGGACGGAATTGTATTCTCAAGAGACGGCGAGATGATCTGGAAGTGCAGAAACTGCGGTCATATCGTAGTGGGAAAGAGAGCTCCGGAGAAGTGCCCGGTATGTGCACATCCGAAAGCATATTTCGAGCTCGTAAGCGAAAACTTCTAATCGGGAATGATGAAAAAAATGGTGCTGAAGGTTTTTCCGACAGCACTATTTTTTTTTAGAGAGGAAAGTTCCTCTCTATATATTCCTTTATAGTTACAAGACTCTCTTTGTCGAATTGTGCCCCGATACGGGAGATAATTTCCCCGGCAAGGTACGATGCAATGTTGCATGAAGAGACGATGTCACGTCCTGTCAAATAGCCGTATAAGAACCCCGCCGCATATGTGTCTCCTGCCCCTGTGGTATCTACTGGAACGACTGAGCCGTAGCTTTCGATGCGGCTTATATCTCTATTATAGGAGATGAAAGATCCCTTCTTACCGTTTTTAACAATTGCAGTCGGACAGAGTTTACCCAGGCTCCTGCAGCACTCATACGGGTCATAGTTATCCATGAGGAACCTTGCTTCCTCGCTATTAGCAAATACGATATCACAATAGGATGAAATTAGCTCATGGAATGTCTGGCGGTAGCGCCCTACTGCAAATGGGTCTGCAACATCGAATGCGACAAGCTTACCTTTCTCCTTGAAGAGTTTAAGGGCCTTAAGAACTGCATTCTTCTGATTCTCCGTGTCCCACATATACCCTGTGAAGTAGAAAATGTCAGCCTTATCGACTGCGCTTTCATCTACATCTTCGGGAGTAAAGAGTCTGTTGGCGCCGAGGTAGGTGTTCATCGTCCTTTCCTTATCATCGGTCAGGAGAATGATTGACGAGCCCGTTGCAGCGTCCTTTTTGTCGACAAGGCAGTCAACAACCCCGCTTTCCTTCAATTTCTCATGATATTTCTTTCCTAGCTCATCGTCCCCTACACTTCCCGAAAGGATCGTCTTAACACCTAAGGAGGCGAGAGTAACCATTGTATTAGGACAGGACCCACCGCATGAATACTTGACGCTTCTGTCCTTTGTATGCTCGACAATCTCCTTCTGCTTCTCTTTATCGATGAGGAGCATGGTTCCCTTGTTGAGACTGAGAGACGCCAAATCTTTTTCTGTAACTGAACATATATAATCTATTAATGGGTTTCCTATTCCGTATACACCTAACATATTGAGAAGTATAAAGCCTAGAGCAACTATTAACAAGGAATATAAGAAAAAAGAGAAACACTAGATGTGAGTTTTTAACACGTTTTTAACAATCTTACACAATAAAGAATTAGAGTGTGGAAAACTGGATTTGAAAAGGAAGAAACACACAGTTTGTATAGTATCTAACAAATCAATTTAAGTTCTTTTAATATATAAAAATAATTAAAACAAAATTATTAATAAAAGCATAAGAATTATATAACTTTTTAATGCATTATATAGTGCTTTGAGTGATGTGAAAAACTCAAAAAGAGGGTAGTTTTTAACAATTTTTTCACACTTTTCACTAAAGTTTCACACTTTCTTTTAAATCACTTACTAGTATGAAATTGTGAAGCGTTATTTTTTTCATATCCCCGTTTCTCCCTAGTGTCCTATACGAGAAATATCCTGTCGAGATAGTGTAACAGTTCCCTTATATTCCCCTTCCACTGCGATTGGAAGAAGGGTGTGAAATCATTGATTTTCCTTTTCAGCGACTTCTTTCTGCTTTCGTAGCTGCGCACAATCTCGGGAATATCTTCCTTGTGTTCTCTCAGTGGTTTGATTCCGAAGGAGAAGGAGGAAATGCGGTAATAAAAATCCTCTCTGAGCTTCTTTTTCTCCAATAGCTCTTCGAGAGGCTGCTGTGCTGCTGTTATAAGGCGGAAATTCGAACTGTGCTCGCTGTCGTCGCCTACATTACGGTATCGTCCGTTTTCTATTGTATCCAGTAGCTTTGCCTGCTGGTCGAGAGGAAGGTTTCCTATCTCATCGAGAAAGAGTGTCGACTCGTGTGCAAGATGTATAAGCCCCTTACGTGATGAGTGTGCGCTTGTGAATGCACCTTTTGTGTGGCCGAAGAGATCGCTGTCGGCGAGGGAAGAGGAAAGATTGGCGCAATTTATGTAAACCATCTCCCTGTCGGAGTATTTGAGGCGGTGAATAAGTCTTGCCGCTAGAGTTTTACCCGTACCTGATTCACCAAATATATTAACTGGTGTATCGAGAGAGGAAGCAAGTACGATGTTGCTTCTCAATTTCTTTATTTCCCGGCTTTTTCCCACGATATGGGACTCGAGAAGCTTGTACTTTATTATGGAAGCACGCATTTCTTCGAGATAGGTTTTAATCAATATGAACGTCAAAGGAAAGGTTAGTACCTTTAAAAGAGGATAGTTGACGAGATTGAACCAGTCATATTTCTTTGTGATGAGAAGAAGAGGTATTTCCGGTGAGATATGCTCGGCTGTATTTCTTATAGCGACCATGTCATCGGAGACAAGTATTATGATGTCTCCAAGAAGAAAGGAATAGTCCAACGGCGAGTCAGAAGGAAAGTAGTATTTATCAGGTGTCTTTATGGAAGACGACAGATATTCAGAGAGTCCCGGGTCCGTTCCGAAGACAAATATATTAACATTCATAAATAATTTGACATCATCAAGCCACAGCGCTGTGGAAAGAGGAATACCTTTTTTAGATAAAGTGTGCTTTACAGCCTTTGAGAAAGATGCGCCGTCAGCTTTGACCTCCCTTTCAAAACTTTAAGGCACATAGTATTTCCCTGAGACGAGGGAAAACCTCCACATTAATGATGGTAGCTTACTTTAAGGTGGAGTCAATGGTAGGGGATTTTCTTTACTTAGTGCAGCAATGTCTCTATGGAGGACGCGATATATATGCTGGCTGTTTCTGCTCTTAGTACATTTGTCTTGAGAAGTACGGGAAAAAAGCCCATATTTTCAGCGTTAATGCACTCGGTGTTCGAAAAACCACCTTCAGGTCCTACAAATACCGATATTACATCATTAGGAAAATTATCTGAAGAAATTACATCTTTCAGCGACTTAGTTGTGCCTCTTAAGGCCTGATGAAGGAGAATTTTGATGCCTTCCGCCTCTTTTATGGCCTCACTGTAGGGTACGGGACCCTCGATTGACGGTGCTTTTCCGCCTGATTGCTGTACAGCTTCCTTCATTATAAGCTCGAGGCGTTCCTTTTGATGGGAATTAAACTCCTTTTCCTGACAGAATTCACTCGACACGAAGACTATTCTCCTCACCCCTATCTCCGTCAGCGCCCTAACGATGGTCTCATTCTTCTTCCCTTTCAGAAGAGAGACATACATGTCTATCTTGGCAAATGGGCCGGTATATGAAGAGAGACTGTCGAGTAGAGTTTCCTCGGGATTATCTGTTTTCTCCAGAAATAGATATCCGGAGGATTGAAATGTTGCCTTATAGTAGTTTTCCCTTTCGTCCTTTGCCGTGAAAATTACGCCGTCCTCGAGCCTGAGAACCTTTTCGAGGTATTTTATATCTCGTGATTTCAGTGGATAGGTATCACCACCTGAGTAGGACTTATCAAGAAGAAAGACTCTCATTCTACACTTTCACTTTCTTTTTCGAGCGCGTTGACTTCTTCAACTGTTATTCCGTTCTGAATTATCTCAATGGCTTTTTTCAGCTGGGTATCGAAATCGGGATCTGCAACCGGGCGTTTGTCGTAGTCGAGCGAGTATATATATTCATTACGAACAAGGAGACACAGTAAATCTTCCGGAACGCCACTGTCCTCATACTCATATGCAAAGCGCAGGATATTTTCCTTCGAGTATTCAGGATACTCTTCAATCCATTGAGATATGTAATCTTCCTTTAAAAAGGCTTCGTAGGCATCCAACTCTTCATCCGTGTAATCTCTTGTTTCCACTACAAAGTCCGGAGTTATTCCTTTTTCGTGTATCGATTCTCCCTTCGGTGTGTAGTAGCTAGCAACCGTAAGGTTTAGGTAGCCGTTCATAAAAGGCACCACGTATTGCATTATCCCCTTGCCGTATGTTTTGGAGCCGACAACTATTGCCCTGTCGTTATCTCTGAGCGCTGCTGTCAGGATTTCACTGGCGCTTGCTGTTCCTCCGTTTACAAGTAGAACAATCGGGAATGATGGATCCACGGCTAGAGTATCATTAGCCGTATAGACGCTGTTCTTCTTCGAGGAGGCATCGTTGAACTTTGTCGACATCAACACCTTGGAGTCCTCGACGAACATGTTGGCAATGCTGAGGGCTGAATCGACAACCCCGCCTCCATTGTTTCTGAGGTCGATTATGAGACTTGTTGCACCGTCTGCTACAAGAGATGCTACGTCATCTTTTACGCTTTTATATGTTGTCTCTGAGAACTTGGTAATCGCCAGATATCCTATATTGCCGTCAAGTATGGTTTTTGAAGTGGATGGAGCGGTTATCTTTTCGGGTGTGAGTGTCACATCGAAGACTGCAGTGCCGCGGTGGACTGTAAGGGTAATCGGAGTTCCTTCCGTTCCCCTGATTTTTTTGCTGGCCTCGGTTGCATTGAGCTCGTATACCTCTTCTCCGTTGACATGACTGATCATATCACCTGATCTGATTCCCGCCCTGTCTGCCGGTCCTCCTGGGAACGGTGATGTGATTATCACCATGTATGTTGAAGGATCTTCCCAGTCGATATATGACGGATTAACCTTTGTCAGGTATGTTCCTATTCCAACATACTCACCATCATTGTCTTCCTTAAACTCTTCCGCATTATCTGGGGTGATGTAATAGGAGTATTTATCTCCAAGGGAGTCTATCATTGCGGAAATGACGGCATTCTTCATCTCATCATTGTCTATTTCATATAGGTAGTTCTGCTCAATGTAGCTATAGAGGTTCCCCAGTGCATAGAGCATCTCCGTCAGCGATGCCGCCGATGCCGCACTCGACTGAGTTGACGACGTATATTGCACATTTGATGGGGAGATATATTTCTCAAACGAAGGTGCTGAGAAAATAGACATAGTTGAAAAGAAAACAACAAATAAAAGGATGAAGATCTTTTTCATAATAGCTATGATAATCCTCTTTTTTTGAAAGAGGGATTATCTTTGATGTATATTATGTGTTTTTCTTCCCTTCAGAGGCAGATAGGGCCGAAATCATGAAGAGTAGAGAGCTACATACTTTCTGAATAAATTCTTGCTTCCCTTGCTGCAATTTCCTCAGAGATTAACCCATCATTTGCAAGAGATACAAGATTCTTAACCTTTCCAATGGTTATTTCTCTAGCTTCACCTCTGGCTTAACTTTCCTTTCTGAGGAGTTCCATCGCTTCTGCTTCGTTATATTCTGTTATGCACTCTAACCTCAGCACATCACCACCATAAGAGGGAAAGGACTGAAATCAGGAGCAATAGAGAGCTTCATACTTTTTGAATTCATCAAGGCACATATTTGCTCTTTCTGCAGCTTGCTTTTCTGAGATGAAGCCATCTTTTATAAAACCGACAAGTTGTTTGACTTCGCCTTCTGCTCTGCCTTCTGCTCTTCCCTCCTCCTTGAAGAATTCCATCGTTTCTGCTTCGTTGTATTCAGTTATACACAATGCGCTCATTTTTCTGTCCTTTCCAAGAAAATGGATAAAATCAGGAGCAATAGAGAGCTTCGCACTTCCTGAATTCACCGAGACTCATATTTGCTTCTCGTGCAGCAGTTGCTTCAGTAAGTAATCCCTTCTTCGTAAGTGATACCAACTTTTTAATTTCACCTCTAGCCTCTCCTCTAGCTTCACTTTCCTCTCTGATGAGTTCCATCGTTTCTGCTTCGTTGTATTCAGTTATACACATTATCTCTACCTCCGCTT
>CAVJEL010000001.1:0-86509 GCA_963648635.1 Ruminococcus intestinalis | reverse complement strand
CTGAACTACTTCCACCATGTTTGGTAGCAATGCGTTCGCCATTGCAATTTCAACAGTGAAGAATATAAAGAAAGTGAATTTTCTTGTCAACACAGTAAGGCAAAAAAGTTGATTTTCTTTTATTTTTCGCCTTTGACGCTCTTCTTCACTTCTTCGTGCTCGTTCTTCTTCTCTTCCTTGAGGCGTCTTGTATTGCTCCTTATGAGGGCAACTGTATTCTTCCAATTGACGGTTTTATCGGAGAAGGTAGCGAGGAACTCATCCCTGTCTATATTATATTTAGAGTACGTGTTGTTGTACCAGCTTACGGCGTTCTCCTTCGATATGTGCCTCGGCTCCTCCATATCTCTATATGTAAAGAGTGCATTTTCAAAGACACTTCTCACTTCCCTCTCGAGTTCCGTCTTCCCCCATGATACAAGCTCTCCCGATTCGGAATAGATTTTCTCTTCAGCTTCCTCCATTCTTTCCTTCAAGCCTCCAGGTGCGAATGACGAGAGCCTTGTCGATAGTGATGGTATAGTCTCGACGAGTGCCATCTCTCCGTCTTTTTCAAGCCTTCCTTTTATAAGTGGGAGTATTGCCTTATCTTTTTCGAGCCTGGAGAGTACATTGCGGCCGCTGACAACAGCAAAGCGCATATCCTTCTCAATAAGGGAGAAGGAAGTGAGTGGCGATGAAACTATGACAAGAGGTTTCAATAGATCCTCCATCTCCTTCGAGAAGTGCTCGATTACATCCTTCTGCTCCTTGTTCTTCACCACTGCTGTGCTCAACCCCTCAGGGTTACTCCTCATCAATGGATATAAAAGCATTCCGTTTGATGCATTGAGGACGAGTACATTCTCGTGCCGTCTCAATACCAGGCCGGAATAGAGCTCTTGGGTAATGGAGAGAAGAAACTCAGAGCGGGTGGAGAGAGCACGGCTCAGCCACTTGTCACGGTTTGTCCTGAACGGGGTGTAAGTATAGTTTTCGGCAAAGAAATCGTCGCTTACAGCCTCAAGCTGTGCTTCCCTTCTCTTCTGGACAATGTCTCTGATTTTTCCTTCGTATCCGGTGGTGCCGGGCTTATAGAAGACCCTTCCCATAAGGCCGTCAGGAAGGTATTGCTGTGCAACCCAGTGGTCGGTATAGGAATGGGGATAGAGATAGCCTTCCCCGTGTCCAAAGGCCTTGCTGTCACGTGAATCATCCCTGAGATGTGACGGCACCTCCCTTCTCTTCTCCTCCTCCACTTCCTTCAAGGCATCAAAGAAAGCAAGCGTGGAGTTGCTTTTGGGGGCTGTCGAAAGATATATGGCAGCGTGAGAGAGGTGGAATCTTCCCTCGGGTAGTCCTATCCTATCGAAGGCAGAAGCATCGGCTTCAACAACGGAAACAGCATTTGGGTCGGCGAGTCCTATATCCTCGGCGGCGCTAATCAGCATGCGGCGGAAGATGAATCTCGGGTCCTCTCCTGCCGCTACCATACGCGCAAGCCAATAGAGTGCAGCGTCGGGGTCGGAGCCCCTTATCGACTTGATGAATGCAGATATTACATCAAAGTGATAGTCCCCTTCCTTGTCATAGAGTACAACCTTCTTCTGAATTGACTCTTCTGCAGTTTCACGTGATATAAAAATCTCACTACCCTCTTCTGGAGGAAAATGCTCGGGCGTTGTCTCTACAGCGAGTTCTAGTGCATTAAGGAGGCTTCTTGCGTCCCCCGAGGCAACAGAGACAAGGTGCTCGAGAGCGCCTTCTTCAAACTCGACCTTATACTTTCCGTAGCCGCGCTCTCTGTCGTTTATTGCCTGAAGTGCGACTTTTTTCAAGTCATCCTCCGTGAGAGGAAGAAGCTGAAATATGCGCGAGCGTGAAACAAGGGCGCGATTACATTCGAAGAAGGGGTTTTCCGTTGTGGCCCCGATAAGGATTATCGTGCCGTTTTCAACCCATGGCAGAAGTGCATCCTGCTGGCTTTTATTCCATCTGTGGACTTCGTCTACAAAGAGGATAGTGCGCATGGCGTGGAGAGAGCGTCTCTCCTTCGCACCCTCTATCTCATCCCTCAGGTCCTTCACTCCCGAGAGAACGGCATTAAGCGTCGAAAAGTGGCTCTTTGTTGTGTTTGCAATAACACGGGCAAGTGTTGTCTTCCCCACTCCCGGAGGGCCGTAGAATATAAGAGAGGATAACTGATCCATCTGTATGGCGCGCCTGAGAAGTCTTCCCGGTCCCAGAATATGGTCCTGCCCTATATACTCCGATAGATTACGTGGCCTCATACGGGAGGCAAGAGGTTCGGATGAAAGAGGCGCAGAGGAAAAAAGGTCGTCCATTAATCACTACCTCCAGAACAAGCGGTAGGAACTTTCGCCGTAGAGAGGATTGTTCCTGAGCTTTGTCTCGTTTTCCTTAAGAGAAGAGTAATATTTATCGAGTACAAGGTTTATCAATTTATTCTCGTCAATCGGCTCTGGGTCGGGAATAGAGAGTGAGATATCTACTATTACAAGATTGCGGTAGGAGCGTTGGATACGGGAGAAGGTGTATTCACTTTCACTGAAGGCCTCATCAAGCTCCGTGCTATGAGATGATATGACCTCCTCGAAGGCTGAAGTAAGTGCTGCCCTTGTCTTGGTCTCGAGGGCAAGGGAGAGCATCTCGCCCTCGATAAACCTTTCCGGAGTCTCGGCCTCTATCTGGGCCTCTGAATTAATAACGGAGATAAAGGAAGATGTGAAATCATCCTCGAGTATATTAATGACAGATGTTAAATACCTCTCTTCGACAGCGGAGAATGAAGGAAGATAGCCAGAGTAGAAGGTATAGGATGAGCTCAATGCAGGTGCTATGTCATCCGCCGTCAATGTGGCGGAAAAACTCTCCGTCATATCGGAAGCGAGGGTAAGTACGGCCGTTTTCTCCTCGTCGGGAGATGAGAGGGAGGAACTTCTCGTGGATGAACATGAAACAAAGAATAATAAGGCTATAAGTAAAGCTGCATTTAGGTATCTTCTCACACCTCCATTATAGAGGAAGAGAGGATATCTTGAAAGGTGGAAGAGCCGATTTTTTGCCCTTCTCCCCTTCTCACTTTTCAATTATTCGGTTAATTTATGAAAAAGCCCTTATGTACAAATAAAAAGAAAATGTATATATTAGTTTGGCTTTTAGTGCGCATTAAATAATTATAAGGGAGTCCCAGATAAAATGGTTAAAGAAAAGAAATTCGAAATTTTGGAGAATAGTCAGGCAGCACTTACTCTCACAATCGACAGTGAGTCCATCGAAAAAGCATACAGCGAAAAGATGAATGAGTATGCAAAGACTATCGACATGCCGGGCTTCAGAAAGGGTCATGCACCCCTTTCAGTTGTAGAGAGAAAGATCGGCGATCAGGTAAGAAACGAAGTTACATTCGACAAGATGGAAGAGAACCTGAAAGAGGCAATTGAATCACTCGAAAAGTCTCAGAAGCCACTTACATACTCTACTCCGGAGCTTCAGGACGAAGAGAACCTTCTTCCTTTCAAGAAGGATAGCGACGTTACATTTACAGTCAAGTATGATATCAAGCCGATTTTCGAGCTTCCACAGTATAAGGGTCTTGAGGTCGAGTTTGAGGATAAGAGCGTCACAGACGAGGATGTCGAAAGAGAAATCGAGAAGCTCAGAGAGCAGAACGCAATCATCGTCAACAAGACAACTCCTGCAGAGACTGGCGATATCGCAACTGTAAGCTATACAGTATCGGTAGACGGAGAAGTAAAGGAAAACTACAGCAAAGAGGACTTCTCATTCACACTCGGAACATCATACAACACATTCAAGCTTGATGATGATGTTGTGGGTATGGCTTCCGGCGAAGAGAAGACCGTCACAAAGACATATACAGACGAAGATGCTCCTAATGATGAGTTAAAGGGAAAGACAGTCGAAATCAAGATTGCACTTACCAAGCTCAAGAAGAGAGAGCTTCCCGAACTCGACGATGACTTTGCAGAGGATGTCAAGGACGAATACAAGACTGTCGACGACCTCAAGAAGGGACTGAGAAAGGACCTTGAAGAGAAGCTCGAGGAATACAGAAAGAATGCAAAGATTTCTGCAGCAGTCGAAGCAGTAGTAAGCAAGGTTGATTTTGCCGTTCCTCAGTCGATGGTCGACCAGATTAACGAAAACAAGTGGGATAACTTTGCCTCTCAATTCGGCGGCGAAAAGAATCTCCTGGACATTTTTAGAAAATCCAACGATACAAAGGAGCACTTCATCTCAACCTGGAGTGAAGAGTCCAAGGCAGACGCTAAGAGAGAATTGGTGCTTTCAGCAATAGTCGATAAGGAGAACTTCGAGGCAAGCGATGAGGAAATCGAGAAGTTTGCAGGAGAAGAGTTCAAGAACCTTGATGAAAAGACAAGAGAAGCTTACAAGGGCTATCTTGCCGAGGAAGTCAAGTACCAGAAGGTCGGTCCATTCCTTCTCGAGAACAACAGCTTCAAGGCAGTAGAAAAGAAAGCAGACGACAAGGAGTAAGCTTTGACTAAGCCAAAGATGAACACATACATCCCCTATGTTCTTGAGCAAACAGGAACAGGGGAACGTAGTTACGATATCTTCTCGAGACTTCTCAAGGACAGAATCGTCTTTGTCGATGGGGAAATCAACGACGCTACGGCAGATCTTGTCGTAGCCGAGCTTTTATTTCTCGAAAGTGAGAATCCGAAGAAGGATATCAACTTATATATCAACTCACCCGGCGGGAGCGTGACGGCGGGACTTGCGATTTACGACACCATGGAGTACATATCCTGCCCGGTGCGCACAATATGCATAGGTCAGGCATGTTCGATGGCGGCTGTACTCCTTGCCGGTGGCGCAAAGGACAACAGGTTCATCCTCCCCTCTGCGCGTGTCATGATTCACCAGCCCTCGGGAGGAGCTGAAGGTCAGGCAAGCGACATCATAGTCACCAATAGGGAGATGCAGAGACTGAAGAATCTTACTGTCTCCATTCTCAGTGAGCATACCGGAAAAGACAAGGAAACCGTCCAGAAGGATATCCTTCGTGACTGCTACATGAGTGCCGAGGAAGCTCTCGCGTACGGCATCGTTGATAAGGTGATGAAGAAGAATGGCTAGAAATGTTAAATACTGTTCATTTTGCGGTCATCCGCTTGACGGGTCGGTAAGAGCTGTAACAGGCCCCGGGATTGCAATCTGCGAGGACTGCATCGATACCTGCAATGAAATAATAAAACAGCAGCAGATAGCGGAAGGCTCGAATAAGTTTGAGTCTCTAGATATCCCGACACCGGAAGAGATAAAGGCCTACCTCGACGAATATGTAATCGGACAGGAGAGCGCAAAGAAGGTACTCTCTGTTGCTGTCTACAACCACTATAAGAGAATCAAGTACGCCGATAAAATCAAAGAAAGCGGAGTCGAACTTGATAAATCAAATATCCTCATTGTCGGTCCGACAGGAACAGGTAAGACGCTCCTTGCAAGAACACTTGCCAAGAAGCTCAATGTGCCGTTTGCCATTGCCGACGCCACTACCCTCACTGAGGCAGGATATGTGGGTGAGGATGTCGAGAACATTCTTCTCAAGCTCATCGAAGCCGCCGATTACGATATCGAGAAAGCACAGAACGGAATTGTATTCATCGATGAAATCGACAAGATTGCAAAGAAGAGCGAGAACGTTTCCATCACCCGTGATGTATCGGGAGAAGGAGTTCAGCAGGCTCTCTTGAAGATAATCGAAGGAACAGTTGCATCGGTTCCGCCTCAGGGAGGAAGAAAGCATCCAAACCAGGAGATGCTTAAAATCGACACATCGAATATCCTCTTTATATGCGGTGGTGCATTCGTAGGACTCGATAAGGTTATTGAGAAAAGAACTGCAGTCTCATCGATGGGCTTCGGCGCCAAAGTCGAGGAGAATGAAGAGAAGGACCTTGGAGAACTTTTCAAGCTACTTCATCCAGATGACCTCGTGAAGTTCGGTCTTATCCCGGAGTTCATCGGTCGTCTCCCTATCCATGTCTCCCTCGATAACCTCAAGGAAGAGGATCTTGTGAGAATTCTCACAGAGCCGAAGAACTCGATTATAAGGCAATACACAACATCCTTCTCGCTTGATGGTATAAAGCTTACATTCACACCTGAGGCGGTCAAGGCCATTGCGAAGAAGTCCTTCGAGCAGAAGACAGGCGCAAGAGGACTAAGAAGCATCGTCGAGAATCTCATGATGGATGTCTCCTACTCCATCCCGTCAAAGAAAGGTGTTGAAGAGGTGATAGTTGACGAGGACGCCGTCATAAACGGAACAAACCCCAAGGTAATAGGAAGTGGAAACACTCTACTTGAAATGAAATAAGCGCAGCCCTTCGGGGCTGTTTTTATTCCCCCTCTTTTTTCTTTATTTGTATTTTCCAGAATTAAATTAGACCTAAAGCGAATTAAAAGTAGCAGCTGGCACTCACCTTTCAAGTGTATCTTTACCGAAAAAAGGAGAGGATCAACAATGGAGAGAGACATTTTGTCAAAAGCGGAGGATGAGTATTTTTCATCCGTAGTCGTCAGGTACAACCAGAAAGAAGAGAAGACAAAACAAGAGAGGGACTTCGTCACGGAGAGGACAAGAAAGCTCATCTATCTTGTATGCCGGGACAGGCTTTTCATCAGCCCGGAACTCATATCAAGCATATATCTCAACATCAACGAAGACCTCGATAAGATTATTGCCAGCTACCGCATAGCAGCGCGGAGCTTCAACCATTATCTCAAGCAGGTCTGTGCATACAGAATAAGACGAGTCAAGAAGAAGGAAGCTCAAGACCACTATATGGAAATCGAGTATTCGATTGAAAACGGCGAGTACTACACAACGGAAAACCATTTAGAAGCTGAAGACGTCGATACGCACTCTGTTCTCAGTGAACCTATGCCGTTATACAACCCCCAAAGATATTCAGATATGGACATAAGGTCTCTCTGCTCCTACATAATCGAGACAAAGAACAGACACGACTACCCTCTGAAGAACAAAAAAGAGCTCGAGCTCTCGAAGAGGCTTTCGCGTAGTTTATTCAGACGAAACTTCCTCTTTTTCATACTTTCACTTCCCGCGTCCGAAAGTGAAAAGGAAGCCGAGAACTATGCCAGGGTCTTCAAAACAGATGTACTTGCCTTCTCACGACTCTTACATCTCAAGAATAACCTTATGTCATCGAATAACCCCAGAAGGGAGAAGAACCTCGAGCTCGCAGCAATGCATTGGAGGCTGATGGCGAAAATCAAGAACAGCATGTACAATGCTGTGACGGAAACGGAATACAAAGAGCTCAGAGATAACTATAATGCTCAGGTCAGGTGTCACAGAAACAGGCTCAGTGATGCCACTCGCTCACTCAGGGGAATAATCCATGAAGATATAGCCTCGACTCTCGGGCACTCCAGAACTACAGTCACGATGGGCATACGACAAGTGAGAAACACATTGCTTGAGATAACCACTTCTTCCGGGTAGTTCAATTTCAATTAACATAATATAATCCCCCTAGGAGGCCGGACGTGAAGCTTTATTTCGCATCAGGTAATGATCACAAGAAAAAAGAGATGTCCCGTCTTCTCGGGGGCTTCGAGCTGACACTTCCGAAGGAGGAAGGAATAGACTTCGACCCGGACGAGAACGGGAAGACATTCATAGAAAATGCAATAATCAAGGCAGAAACGCTCTATAAAAGCGTCAAACAGCCTGTTTTGAGCGACGACTCAGGACTATGTGTCAACGCACTCGGCGGAAAGCCGGGCATACACACTGCCCGTTACGGTGAGGATGAATGTGGCCGTAAGCTCAGCGACAGGGAGAAATACATGCTCCTTTTGAAAAACCTTGAAGGAGTAAGCGACAGAAGTGCAACATTCGTCTGTGCACTCTGCTTATATCTATCCCCTGAGCGCATCTACATAATACAGGAGGAATGCAGAGGTAGAATTGCCACTAGCCCCGAAGAAGGAGACGGCGGCTTCGGTTACGACCCTGTCTTTTTCTCTAATGAGGCGGGATGTGTTGTTGCAACTTTAAGCGAAGGAGAAAAGGACCTCTACTCCCATAGGGGAAAGGCCGCAAGAGTAATCAAAGAATTAATTAAAAAGGAGATAGATAAGAAATGAAAGAAAGAAAAGACCAGAATTTAAATGATACATGGGACCTCTCACTACTATGCCTCGACAGAAAAGACTACGAGAAGAGGCTGGAAGCTCTGGAGAAGAGACTCTGCGACCTCGATAAATACAAATCAAGACTCGCTGAGAGCGAAGAGAACTTTCATAATGCACTTTCCCTCTACTTCGACTTCCTCGAGGAGGCTGAAAGAACGCTGTCCTGGGCATTTCTCAACTACTCGGCAGATGCATCCAACCCTGAAGTAATGGAAGACGCTGGCAAGGCTGATATGCTCGAGTCGAAGATAATGGAGAAGACAAGCTGGATGGGTCCAGAGCTTATGGCAATCAGCGATGATAAAATAGAAGACTTCCTCTCGAAAGAGAGAAACCGTGACTACGTTATATATGTCAAAAAAGCACGTCGCATGAAGGAGCACGTTCTCTCAGATAAGGAAGAGAGAATAATGAGCCTCTTCAGTGCCACTAGAGGTGGCTACCAGCAGGCATTCAACGACGCCAACAACATCGACTTCGACTTCGGGGACGTAAAGGGAGAAAAGCTTACACACTCGACCTTTGCTAAGCTCATCAGAAGCAATGACGAGAGCGTGAGAAAGGAGACCTACGAAAAGCTCTACTCCGTCTATGAGAAGAACCAGCACCTACTCGGAAGAATATTCGAAGGAAGCATCAAGAACGACATATTTGTTGCAAGAGCACGCGGGTACAACTCGGCACTCGAATGCGCACTCTACCCCGATGCTGTCAGCACCGATGTATATACATCCCTCATCGATAACGTTCATAAGGCTTTCCCTACCCTCCACCGCTACTACGAACTCAGGGCGAAGATGATGGGTAAGGAAAAAATCAAGCACTACGATGTCTACATGCCGATGGTCAAAGCAGTGGGAAGCAGACATACATACGACGAGGCTGTAGCGCTTATAAAGGAAGCTGTAAAGCCACTTGGTGAGGAGTATTCAAATATCCTAATCAAAGGTCTTACAACCGAGAGGTGGGTCGACCGCTATGAGAATAAGGGTAAGAGAAGCGGTGCTTTCTCTGCCGGCTGCTTTACGGGTAACCCCTACATCCTCACCAACTTCGAAGAAGAGGTGCTCGACTCAGTCTTCACACTCATCCATGAGGGCGGACACTCGATGCATTCATACTACTCGTCGCACAACAACCCCTTCCCATGCTATGACTATACGATATTCGAAGCTGAGGTAGCATCAACATTCAACGAGAATCTTCTCTCCGAATACCTCATTAAGAACGCAGAGAGCAAAGAAGAGGAAGCTTACATCGTATCGAAGAAGCTTGAAGATATAGTAGCAACATTCTTCCGTCAGACGATGTTCGCTGAATACGAGATGCTCCTGCACTCTGCTCAAGAGAGTGGAACACCACTTACAATCGACTACATGAGAAAGGTCTACAGAGGACTCCTTGAAGCTTACTTCGGAGAGAGTGTCGAGTTCGAGTCCTACAGCGATATGGAGGGCATGAGAATACCTCACTTCTACAACGCATTCTACGTTTATAAGTATGCAACTGGAATCGCAGCATCAATTGCACTATCGCGCCGTGTTCTCTCGGGTGGAGAGAAGGAAAGAAACGATTATCTCTCGTTCCTCAAGTCAGGTGGATCAAGGTACCCGATTGAGGCATTGAAGGTTGCCGGTGTCGACATGTCGAAGAGCGACGCAGTGATTGCGACAACGGAGTACTTCTCATCGCTTCTTGATAGACTCGAAGAACTCACAAAGTGACAATTTCCTTATTGAGGGCGGATAATCTGCCCTCTTTTATTATGAATGTGAGAAGAGTCCCGCTCTCACGCTCAAGAACTTTTACTTCATTCCCGCTCAAAGTTGAGAGAAGAAAATCATCCATGGGAAGAAGAGACGAGAGAGTATCTGAATAAGCGAGGGCGAAGGATGTTCCGTTGAGCGCGTATTTCTCGAGCCACTCGGATGTATATTCACTTCTCATTGCATTATAAACCATCTCCTCCTCACTACCCTTTTCAATCGATACGCATACATTACCGAGTGTATTCGACACGGGAGAAATCGAAGAATAAAGCGGAAGAAGAGAAAACAGTATTAGTGCTATGAGAAGAATCCTTTTCATAAGAAGAGTATACCTTAAAAAACAACCTTTATGGTAGAATTTAAGAATGAAAAGAAACGAAGCTGAAAACATATTGAATAACGGTTTTACCCATTCCATAAAAGATCCACTATGGCAGAACATACTCCTTACAAAGGATTTAAAGGACCTGGTACTTCTACCTGATGTGCAGAAACTTGCCAGAATCAAACAGAACGGCCCCGCCTACCATATATATCCGGGAGCGGTGCATACAAGACTAAGCCACTCGCTCGGGGTATATCATCTGGGCCGTGAGATTCTCCTCTCCCTATCGCGTAAGAGCGACGAAGTACCTTTCACAAAGTGTGGTATCATGAGTTTTCTCACGGCATGCCTCCTGCATGACATAGGGCACTTTCCATATGCCCACTCTCTCAAGGAACTCGCAATCCGCGAGCACGAGGAGATAGCAGGAGATATGATTCTCCACCACAGCGACCTTTACTCAGCTATCGAGAAGACAGGGGCAAGTGCAGAGATGACAGCACTTATAATCAATAAGGATGCTCCCTCAAAGGACAGTGAGACCGAGTTATATCGCAGTCTGCTCTCAGGCACCCTCGACCCCGATAAGCTCGACTACCTTTCACGCGACGGCTACTTCAGTGGCGTACCATACGGCAAACAAGATACGGACTTCATCATATCATCACTGGTACTTGTAAATGGGCGCTTGATGCTAAAAAAAGAAGCGACAAGCAGTGTTGAGCAGATACTCTTTTCAAAGTATATGATGTACCGCACGCTCTATTGGCATAAGGGTGTCAGAAGTGCAACAGCAATGATAAAAAAAGCTCTTTGTAGAGCACTCCTTGGCGGCACTATAGAATATGACGACTTATATGCACTCGACGACTCGGAGTTCGTCTCTTTATGTATGTCGAGGCGCGAAAAGACCGAGGCTCTGACTCTTGTAGATATGGTCGAGCACAACAATCTTCTCGAGAGAAAGGCGGAGAAGGAATACATAGAGGGTGGAATAATCGAAGAGAGCGTCAAAATACCGGAGAAGAAAGAAGAGATTGAGAGCGAAATCTTCTCGTCCCTAGTTAAGTCCTACCCTTCCCTCAAAGAATGGGAGGTCGTAATCGATATTCCGGAGAGGATAAACTTCGAAAGCCATATACCGGTAATAGATGAAAATAACATAGTAAGCGATATCTCTCTTGGCGATATGGTATTTACAGGCGAAGTAAGTACACTCTTTCAGAAGAAACTCAGGAAAGTTGCGCTATACCTTCCACAATATGTCTCGAAAGATAATGCGGAAAAAATATTAACTCTCTTGTAGATAAGTGATTATGAGCCCTGTCTAACTTGGTTCACATTCTATTCAAAGTTTAATAATTCATATATTTCTTTTCCATAATATATGTAATATTATATAAACAGTTCAGTTACTGCATTCTATGTTATATTCAACCTAATATCTTGAGGAGGGAATTAATAAGCATGGGTAAAGCAAAATCTATAGAATATAAGGATTTGGTTTTTAAAATCCCACAGGAATCTGTAACATACCGTGAAGATTCAGATTTTGTGATTCACCAAATAATGGCAATTCTTGACGCAAGAAAGGCAGCTAATGATAATAAAATTGTCCTAAATACAAACCTTAGATTAGGATTACCACTTGAGAATATTAATAAAATAGCAGGCCCAATGATTGAGGCCTGGGCATATGAAGTTTTTGCTGGCATCAGAGACAACATGAATAACATATATAACCTTATAAATGTTGAAGCCCAAGAGCGTCTAGGTATGGCAGATCTAATTATTCAATTTAAAAAAGAGAATGCTGTTTTAACAAGTAATATAGATGTCAAAGCCACAGCAAATGATATTCCTAATAGTGGAAGAGGACCCAATATTACATCATTTTCAAGAATAAGAACGGCCTATGTCAAAGACCCGGATTTTATGTTCATAATTCTCTCTATCAAACATCACGTATATTCAGAAAAGAACAAGAAAACCAACTCAGTCGATGGAATAATGGAAGTAGTTGATTATAATGCCTATGACCTAAAATATATTAGTGATGAAGATATAAGCTATAATCCTGCTCTAGGCACAGGGCAAATTCAAATTAAAGATATACATTATGTAACATTGCAATATAGAACTACTTGGGAAATGTGCCAGTTGCTTGACAAGAAATATTTGAATAGTTCCCGCAGAACAATTGATGATTTTTTCAGAGAGGCTGCTAAAAATAAATGGATAAAAAACTAACAGCTATTTGTGGGGATGCTATTGAGGAATTGAAAAAACTCCCAGATAAAAGTGTTCAACTGGTTGTAACTGATCCTCCATATAATTTAAATAAAGATTATGGAAACAATAATGATAAATTAAAATTTAATGAGTACCTGGATTTCTCAAGAAAGTGGTTATCCGAGGCTAAACGAGTACTGAAAGATAATGGCACTATATATGTTTTTATGGGGGTGCGTTATATCTCCTATATTTATACAATACTAGAGCAGGAGTTAAACATGAGCTTCAACTCATGGATTACTTGGTTCTATACTCAAGGTATTGGAAAAACAAAAGGATTTTCTCCCCGTCATGATGATATTTTAATGTTTACAAAACATCCTAAGAATTTCATATTTAATTTAGACGATGTTAGAGTCCCACAAAAATTTTATCGTTCCGTTAATAACATGAGAGGAGCTAACCCTGGAAATGTTTGGGAATTTTCACATGTTCATTATTGCAATAAAAATCGCCAAGAACATCCAACTCAAAAACCAGAAGGTTTATATGAACGTATAATTTTGGCTTCATCAAATATAGGAGATGTTATCCTTGACCCATTTGTCGGGAGTGGTACTGCTTTGAGAGTTTGTCAACAGACTAATAGAATTGGAATAGGTATCGACATAAACCCAGAATATGTTGCAATGACAGAAGAAAGACTTTCTGAAAAGTTTAATGGTTTTGATAGTATAGATGATAGAATGAAACGTATTCCAAATGATTTGAATGACCCGATATTTAGAAACAATTATATTCAAAACCATATTAACTGGTTCTTGAAGAATCACCCTGATGAAATAAAGAGCTTTTTACAGGAAGCTCATAATAAATATGACTCTACTTTGAATAATCCTGAACAACAATTTTTGTTTGATTTTTCTGAGACGAGTTAAGGTATTTATGTATATCCTACATAAATTGGGAAAGGCTCTGTACATACTGTAATAAGAATAAATTGAAATGGAAGAAAAGAAGAAATCATACATAGAATTACTCGACGGCAATATAGAGCCGTGGATGATGAGATTTATCAAGGGCGTCGGAAAGACGATAAACACATACTCGATGATTGATAGTGGCGAGAAAATCATCATCGGAGCATCGGGAGGCAAGGACTCGCTGTCACTAGCGCTTGCACTCTCCCTGAGGAAGAAGTGGATAAAGGATAAATATTCCCTCGAAGGCGTCATGATTGACTGGATTGAGCACCCCATCGAAACAGAGGGCAAGGAAAAGATAAAAGAGTATTTCGACAGGCTCGAAATACCCCTTACAATACTCGACGAAAGGCAGTTTCCGCCGTCATTCAAAGATGAATTCAATTGCTATCTATGTGCACGTAACAGGCGCCGTATCCTTTTCTCGTGGGCAGAGGAGCATAACATAAGGCGTATTGCACTGGGCCATCACCTGGATGATTTAGTCGAAACAACACTTATGAATCTCTGCTTCAGAGCCTCGTTCTCGACAATGAAGCCGAAGATGAGCTTCTTTGATGGAAAAATCGAGATAATCCGTCCTCTTATCGAAACGAAGGAGAATGTAACAAGGAGAATACAGAGCACATATGATATCCCCATCATCAAGCCCGTATGCCCCTACGACCAGACAAACATACGCTCTTCCCTCAAGCCGATTGTCTCCGAGCTCTGCCATATCGATAAACTTACGCGCGAACATATTTACAACGCACACGACTTCTCTGATATTAAGAAAAATGATGTGTAGCAGTAAGAAAAATAGTGTGTTATCATTTACAGGAGGTCGGTTAATGAAAAAGTTTACTCTTCTCTTTGTGCTGTTTATTTTTACTTTGTCTCTTGCATTTGCTTCCGCTTCATTCTCATTCAGCGGAGAAGGCAACATCTACGGTGCTGTCATCACTGATGGCAAGGTTGAAATCGGAAATAATGGCGTATTTATAAAAACAACAAGAAACAGTGTCAGGGCGGAGAGCGGGTCTCTATCCTTTGTGGCTGGTAAAAATACGCTCCTCTCAATAAAGGTGGACGAAGAGAATGCAGTAATCTACCTCATTGACGGAAAGGTTGATATTGCGTCATCCGAGGGCCTCTCCCTCGTGCTCTACACTCCTGTCACAAAGACCGAAGTAAGCGGCAAGTGGAATATCTCACTTGTATCAACAGAGACAGAAGAAAAAATATATAACGCCTCATCATCCCCTCTCACAGCATATGATGTGATAAGGCAGGAATATGTAGAGGTAGAAGCAAAGGGCGTACACGACTACTTCAAAGGCTATGTGCCGCCAAAGAAGGAAGTAGAAGTAAAGACAGAGGTTGAGGAAGTGACAGTCGAAGAAGTAAGCACAGAGGAGACTGTCCCTGTCATAGTACCCGCAGCGCCCGAGTTCTTATCGCCGAACATCAAGCTCAAAGAAGTAAACGACTAAAAAATGGGAAAAATTAATCTTCTTCCACCTAAGCTCAGTGCACGTATTGCAGCCGGTGAAGTCATCGACAGGCCACAGGCAATACTAAGGGAGTTTCTTGACAATGCACTTGATGCAAAAACAGACGAAGTTGCCGTCACGATAGATGGAGGCGGTATCGACAGGATAAAGGTCAGGGACTGGGGGGAAGGAATAAAGAGGGAGGACCTCGAGATAATAGCCTCCCCTCATGCAACAAGTAAGATTCAACAGGAGGATGACCTCTATAGAATAAGAACCCTCGGTTTCAGAGGGGAAGCACTCTATTCTATTGCATCGGTAGCAAAATTGACTGTCTCGACATGCGACTCCTCGAGTGGCGTAAGGTCCACAATAACAATAGATAACGGAGAACGAGGCGAGATAGTATCGACAGGACCCGACAAGGGAACGGAAGTTACGAGCGAGAATCTCTTTTTCGATATCCCGGCGCGTCGAAGCTTTTTAAAGCGTCCTTCAACCGAAGCAATGATGTGCAAAAACCTTCTTATATCGAAAGCGCTGGCATTCCCAGAAGTGGGCTTTACACTCAAAATAGACGGGGCGTTGAAGATTCGCTGGCCGAAGGGACAGACTCTCAAGGAGCGCGCTATGATGCTCTATAGGGAATACTCAATAGCCGACGGCGATGTCTATTACCTTGAGGAGACGAAGGACGACTACTCTATTAAAATCGTCGCAACGGGAAGCGGCGTAAAGCGCACAGATAAGAAAGAAATCAGAGTTTACGTCAACGGACGCCCCGTTGATGAGTATTCCATAGTTCAGGCTGTACTCTATGGCTACGGCGAACTCCTACCTGGCGGCAGTTACCCCTATGCATGTGTCTTTATCGACGACAGGCCTGAAATGGTGGACTTCAACATACATCCTGCAAAGAAGGAAGTTAAGATACGTAACGGGGCGGAAATCCACCACAGTGTCTCCTCTCTCATCAAAAACGGCATAGAGCGTAAGATTCCGGAGATAAAAAACGAAACACAATTCTATCTCTTCGACGGCGTGAAACGAAGCGAAAACGGAAAAGAGACGGAGAGCTACGGAAAGGTAATAAAGGAAAAGAATACCACTCCCAACGAAATTGAAAAACCTAAACAAAGCCAAAGCGAGGAAATAAAAGAGCGCATCACACCATATGTAAATAGAGATAAGGAGTGGCTCGAGAAAGCAAAGGAGCTCAGGAAAACACGTGAGGAAGTGAGAAAAGAAAAGGTTGAAAGCGCCGAAAAAGAAGATGACGAAATTACATACATCGGCCAGGCATTCAAGCTTTTCCTCATATGCGAAAGAAAGGGAGTCTTGTACCTAGTTGACCAGCATGCAGCACATGAGCGTATTTTATACGATGAACTTTTGAGTCAAAGCACTCTCCAGACTCTTCTTGTCCCGATAAAGATAGAGGTTGATGATTTAACCAATACCTTTCTTGAGAATAACTCATATGTCTACACGAAGCTCGGCATAATGCTAGCCGAGGTGAGGAAGGGAGAGTGGGAAATCGACGCCATTCCCGCAATGTGCAGAGGAATTGAGGACAAAATCATAGACTTTGTTTCGTCCGCAAAGCTTGACGAGCATGAACTAGAGGAAAAGCTATTTGCCACAATGGCATGTAAGGCAGCAATCAAGATGGGTGACGAAGTGGACAAATACAGTGCAATGGAGATATTGAAGAAGGTCTTCGAGATGGATGAACCATGCTGTCCACATGGAAGAACTTTTCTTATAAGGCTTACAAAGGAAAACCTGATGAAAATGGTCGGACGGACCGTATAGCCTATTTCTCGATGTCGACTATGATCTTGATCCTGTTCGAATACCTGTCGGTGTATTCGGCAACAGCCCAAGTAGCCTTGCTCTCATCAGTCTCGAAGCTCATGCTGTCGTAATATTTAATAACGGCGTCATTCTTCTTCGATATATTCTCATATGTATAGTTTCCCTCCTCTCTTGCAATGTCGAGAGTCGTATCGACTTCCCCGCCTCCGGAGGAGTAGACATAGAGAGTATATGTGCCACTTTCGAATGATGCGCCGGGGGTAATTGAGAGGGTATCAACCGAGCTCTTTCCGCCACTCGTGTCAACCTTCCCCTCCCACCTGAGGTCTCCCGAAGGAGATACGAGGAGGAAAGTATATGCCGAATCAACATCTACGCCGTTAATATCGAAGGAGAGTACGGCCTCCTCCTTTTTCACCTCGCCCGTCATATCTATATTCCGCCTCAAGGAAACAGAAGAGAGGGAGAAGCTATCCGAGCTGCAGGATACAATTAAAAGAAGAAAAGCTATGGCTAAAAGAAGTGCCTTATTCTTCACGCTTCTCCTCCAGCATCATCCTCACAGGGTTAGCGTAGGTATTGAGGACAAAGGTTCTAACGTCATTCGAAAGATGGTTGAAGCGCTCCAAGAACGCAGCTTTAGTTAGTGGCGTATACTCGCTCTTGAACATATCGGTATTCTCCATATAGTCGTAAGCGATGTAATTGGTATCGAAAAGCTTATAGTTAAGGTGAATCTGTCTATCTATTTCCCTTGCAACTTCTTCAGGAGTATTAAGCGTTTTCTCTATCGGCTCACCTATTGCAATATGGACATTACCCTTCTGGCACCTAAGGCCCTTCACCATGCTTATTATATCTTCATACTTCTTCTTCTCGTATTTACCTTCGTTGTGCTCCTTCTGGATTTCCTCCCTACCCTTGTTGATGTCATTGGGGTCAAACTGGTAGCTGATGGCGACAGGTACGATGTTGCACTTCTTTATTAGAGTGGCGAAATCGACTCCGCTGTCGCGCTGCGATAGGTAGAGCATCTTTATAATCGAAGGATGTGTAGTATCTATTCCGTCCTTACTTCGCCCGCTCTTCTGGGCAACCCAGATGGACTTGTTGTTCTCCGTCACGGTAGTTACGAAGTACTGGGAAAGCTTGAGGGACGCAAGGAACTTCTCTCTCATCGGAAGACTTCTCTTTACGATTATTCCTCCGTTAACTCTGAAGAGGTCCTCAACAAATTGGTTAGCCATAAGATTATCGCCGACAGCCATCTCGCAGAGTCCCTTATCTTTCTGTAAAAGTGCATAGTCGAGAAGCATGCAGTCGAGGATGATATCACGATGGTTGGAGATGAAGAGGTATCCCTTGTCCTTCTCTAGCTTCTCTCCTCCAGATATCGTAAGAGAGTTCATCGTTCCGTTGATGATGAGCGGAATGAAATAGCCTGCGGTTATAACCCTCTGGAACTCGTCATATGATTTAACTTCCCCGAGCCTCTCGGTTATTTCCTTCACCGTTCCAGATACCGCCATGAGGTCACCGCCTGAAATCATATAGGCTATCGCCCCGATATATTCACGCTGGGATAAAAGCCTCTTTATAGCTTCATCGAAATCCTCATCAAAATAAGGTGCTATGTCACTAAAATATTTTCTATCCATTTAATTTACCTCTTAACTAAGGTTAGAGCTCGATTCTCTTTCCGTACGGACTGATTGCCCCCATAGGACAAACAAGAACACATAGGTGGCAGCCCACACACGCTGTTGGGTCCATTACGGGTTTTCCTTTCACCATCCTCAATGCCTCATGTCCGCCGTCCCTACATGAAAGTGCGCATCGCCCGCAGCCGACGCATTTCTCGTGCCTGAAACGAGGAAGGAGCTTTGTTTCACGGTTGAGTTCATCAAGTTCCCTTACGTTATCGACTCCGAGTCCGATTAAATCCGAGAGGTGCACGAAGGCCTTTTCCCTCATGTACCACTTGAGGCCATCGATTAAATCGTCAATTATCCTTGCTCCGTATTGCATGACGGAAGTTGTAATCTGCACATGGTTTGCCCCGAGAAGCAAGAACTCCACAGCGTCCCGCCATGTATCTATCCCGCCCATTGCACTTATGGGAGTATTTTTGAAGTTTTCATCAGAGGCAAGCTCCCATATAAAGCGTAGTGCTATTGGTTTGACGGCGTGTCCCGAGTAACCTCCGACCCCCGACATTCCCCTAACAGAAGGTTCAGTAGCATAAGTATCGAGGTTCATGCCCATAAGACTCTTTATCGTGTTTATTGCTGCTATTCCGTCAGCCCCGCTCTCCATTGCGGCACGAGCATACGGCCTCATTGAGGCGACGTTGGGTGTTAGCTTAGCCAGGAGTGGGATTGTACAGCCCTTTCTTGCAGCTTTTGTGCATCTTCGCACCGCATCTTCATTCTGCCCGATATCTACTCCGAGTCCTCCCTCTTCCATGTTCGGACATGAAAAATTGCATTCGATTATGTCTGCACCAGCCTCCTCTGAGAGGTGCGCGAGTCTCTCCCACTCCTCATCACTACGACCCATAATCGAAGCTATAATCACCTTATTCGGATAATCCTTCTTGAGTCTCTTTATTGTCTCGAGGTCGTTCTCAAGGCCCGAAGACGATAGCTGCTCTATATTCTTGAAGCCACAGAAACCGTGCTCGGCTTCAAGGGAGGAGTATCTCGGAGATGCCTCACGGGGAATGAAATCGCAGAGGGTTTTGAAACATGCGCCAGCCCAGCCCATATCGAAAGCACGGGAAATCTTATCATATGAACTTGCAACAACTGATGACGAGAGCAGAAACGGGTTTTCAAAGTGCACGCCGAGAAAATCGACGGATAAATCAACATCTCCTTCATCAATCTCATCCCAGCTCTTTCTGTCCTCATCAAGGGAAGTGAGAATACGCTTTATATGTATCGGGTTGGAAGTAAGGACACACGCCTTCTGGCACGGGGCGTCACAGTTCGAGCACGAAAAAGCAGAGCCGAGCTTATGTGCTCCTCCTACTATATTATCGAAATGGATGGAGCGTAGAATTGAAGCGGGGTCCAGATTACGTGAACAATTCTGGCTGCATTGTGCATCGTTACAGAGAAGGCACCTTGAGACTTCCTCTCTCGGGATTGTTGTTTCATATTGCATAGTTTTTCCTTCCTTGATTCTTAATTGATTTATTTTACACTTACTGAGTCAGAAAAGCCACACTCTTCTTCAAAGCCGATAAAAAAAGAGACCCGGGAAAGATTCCAGAGTCTCTTCTTTGGTTTTTCTCTTTTTTAAAGGATGTACGGCACTAGGAGGTTGTGGGATTGATAGACAACATATGTCTCAACATCCAGCACATTCGATATCTTTGTCAGCTCATTCGAGAAGAAGTTCAATAGTGAAAGGTCCTCCTCTTCACTCAAAACAAGCTTTGCAATGAGATCGTAGCGACCTGTAACTACGGCAACAGATACGACTCCCCTGAGTGTCATGAACTCCTCAGCTTTCTTTGTAAGTTCCATCGTGGAGAGTTTCACGCCCATATAAATAACCTGGAGGCCGGGAACGTACTCGGGATCAACCATCCCGATAATCTTCAATACACCGTCCTCGAGAAGCTTGTTTGCCCTGCTTCTGACGGTATTCTCCGTTATACCCAGCTCATCTGCTATAACTGAATACGGACGCCTTCCATCCTGGAGGAGTTTAATAATCGCTTTGTTGGTGTCGTCAATTCTCTTTACCATAGTTTCCTCCCTTTAACTTAAATGAGGCCTTCCTTCTTGTACTTTTCAATTGTTGAGATTACTTCCTCTCCGATACGCAGTAAGTTCTCTTCGCTGTTTGCGCCGACATGAGGTGTGAATGTGACATTCTTGCATCCGAAGAGCGGGTTCTCGCTTACAACAGGAGGTTCTGTTGAATAGACGTCTGTGCAGAACCATGAGAGAGAGCCGTTCTCGAGAGCATCGGCAACAGCCTTCTCGTCAACACACTTACCACGTCCAGTGTTGATGATGACAGGCTTATGAGTCATCTTTGAAATGAGATCTGCATTCACCATCTTTTCAGTCTCAGGAGTGAGAGGAAGGTGCATGGAGATGTAGTCAGCGTCCTTTACTGCATCCTCGAGGCTCATCATCTCGGCTAAATCCGACTTCTCGACATACTTATCGTAAGCAACGACCTTCATGCCGAAAGCATGTGCGCGCTCAGCAACCTTGCGTGCGATGTTTCCGATTCCAAGAAGACAGAGTGTCTTTCCATAGAGTTCGTGCCTCTTTGTCTTCTTTGCCCATTCGCCGTTCTTCATTGTCGAATCATAGAAGCAGAGATTGTTGGGGGTGCTGAGCATGAGGCAGAAAGCAAGCTCTGCAACTGCAATAGCGGAAGACTTCGGAGTATTTGTTGCGACGATTCCCTTCTCCTTGCAATACGGAATGTCGATATTGTCCATGCCGACACCGCCACGGATAATGAGCTTCATATTCTTTGCCTGGTCGATATACTCTTTTGTTGCCTTTGTCTTACTTCTGATGAGAACAACATCAGCATCCGCTAGGCGGGAGATATCTGTGGTGACTTCTCCAAATACGGAGAGCTTTTCAGGCAGTGTTTTATCAAATGCATCTGCGATAAGAATAACCATTTTTATGTAACTCCTTTTTGGTTTCTTTAATAATCATTGGTTAGTATCACACTCAGATTGTGATATGTCAAATTATTTATTAAAAAAACAGGAAAATCGATTATTTTTATCCTCAAAATTGCGTATGTGCTTAATCAGAGCAATTCTATTCTCTCTATATTCATCTGCTCTCTGCCGTTTCCCTTCCACCAGTTGATTTCAGGAGAGAAGACAAGGGATACTTCCCTTCCGGGTTTATAGTCATCCTCGTTTTCAGCCTCCCACCATAAGGCCGGCCATACATACTGCCCGCACTCAAGGGAGAAGCGCATGTATTTCCCGCCGTTTCCAACCCTGTATGCCTCCCTTATTCTTGCCTTTGGAAGGTAGAAGAGAACGCGCTGCGATTCCTGTCCGAAAGGCTCGAAGACCTTCAGTGTCTCCCATACATTCTTCTCGAGGTCATCATCAGCGACGACTGCATCGACATCAATACTCTCGCTCGCCTTCTCTCTTTCATCCATTGTTTCTATGTAGGAGTAAAGAAGAGAAAGAAACTCATCCTTCTTTTCCTTGAACATCCTCAGCCCCGCTGCAGCCTTGTGACCACCGAAATCCTCGAAGCACGATGAGAATATTGAGAGAAAGTCCCTAGCATTCCACGGGTCTTTGGAGCGCATCGAGCCGAATACGACATCGTCGGAAGTTGCAAGAACTATCGCCGGCACACCGCTTTCGTTAGCTAGCTTACTTGCTATTGAGCCGGTGAGTCCACGCTGGATAGTATCACTCTCGACTACGATGAATTTCCCGCCTGTTTTTCCGAGCGAAAGGGAGGCGAGTTCACTCACGCTCTCGAGTGCCACTTCTTCATTCTTCTGTCTCTCCGTGTTGAGAGAGAGAAGCCTCTCTGTTAGCTCTTCCATCTCCGAGTATGAAGTTGAGAGAAGAAGAGAGAGTGCAGTCTCGGGCTCCCCCATTCTCCCGGAGGCATTCAACACCGGAGCAATCTTGAAGCTTATGTTGCTGACGGTGAGGGGCTTACCTATGAGGTTCTGCTTTGATAAAAGGTACGAGAGTGTCTGTGGCGGACGCTGCGAAAGGAGCTTGAGTCCCTTCTTTACGATAAGTCTATTCTCGTCGAGAAGTGGCATTAAATCGGCAACAGTTCCTATCGCCTCGAGTACCTGAATTTCTTCAAACTCCTTTGTGAGTGTCGGGAATGAATATATGGATGCACTTCTGAAGAGGGAGATGAGAGTCTCTATTTCAACCTGCCCCGAGGAATACCTTGCGCTGCGTGAGCGCATTGCAAGGTCGAAAAGGGTCTTTCCTTTCGTTGAAGGAATGACCTTTTCCAAAGTCGGCCTGAAATCTTCAAGTGATATATCAACTCCATTACCGAATGCCTTCTTCAATAGCACAAGTTCGGTGTCTTTATCGAGAACTACTATAGGCGTGTTGGATGAAAGCATCTCAAAGAGAGGGGATGTATATAGAGATCCCTTCTCCCCGACAAGGAACTCATCACTGAGTCTTTTAGTCTCAATGAGATTCTCCATCCTCACGGCATCTATTCTGACAGTCCCGTTTCCCGGCTGTGCATGAAGTAGGATTACAGATGAGTTGAAAAGAGGGGTGCGTGAGAAAAAGAGCGCCCACCCCAGTTTTGCTGCAACGGCACATCCTGCAAGTCCCGAAAATGGATACCCTATTCCCTCGACTTTCGGGTCGAAGATTGCAACTGCCGGAGGAAGATTCTCTAGTGGCAAGTGATGGTCGAGTACAATAACGTCAACGCCGTTTTTCTCCAGTGTTTTTATCTCGTCGATTGCGCTTATGCCGTTATCTACAGTGATGCAGAGAGTATAGCCTCCGTCGATTATCTCCTTAGTTATCTCATCCGATAAGCCATATCCTTCGTCCCCGTGGGGAAGGCGGTAGGAGACATACTTTGCACCCAGTTTTTTCAGGCACTTGTACATTATGGCAGTCGCCGTTATGCCGTCCACATCCCTGTCGCCGAATATGATAATCTTCTCCTGCTCTCTTCCTTCCGTCTCATCGAGAGCCTCGTCTATGCGTTCGATGGCGGAATATACATCATCGACAGTAAATGGACTGTGTTGATAGACGATATCATCCTCGAGGTAATATTTGACGTCCTCTTCCTTTATTCCCCTCTCCGCCATGATTGTGGCTGACAGAAGCGGGATATGGTACTTTTCATTGAGACTTTGAGCGTACTCTAAATTGCATTCTTTAACTGTAATATTCATATATAAACTTATCCTTAACTAATTAAACCGGAAGAGAGAGTCATCAACTTCGAGGGAAACACATATACAAGGCTACGCATCAAATAGCGACTTATCCTCCTGACGAAGCTAGTGCTTATCGAGAATGAAAGCGCTTCTGTGATATTACTTTCTGATACCCTCAGAACATACCTCCTGGCATTGGGAGGGAGGATTAAAGAGGATGAGAGCGTGTCGCAGGAAGAGCATACAGCGCTCGATGAGATTGTCGAGAACCCTAAGGTCTCATCCTTCTCGTACTTCTTTCCGCACATAGGGCATGTCTCCCAGTCCCCGCTGAGGCCCTCATCCTTAAGAAAGTGCGATAAGAAGTAGACTGCAACCCTGTCGATATTGTCATCGCTTATATTGTCCAGTGTCGACGTATATAGGCTGTACATCTCGCTCCCTGCCGTCCTTGCCTTTATGACAAGCTCGCTAAATAGGCTTACCCACCCTATCTTCTCGACGCTGTCTTTCACCCATTCATGCTCGCTTATTATTTCGGTGTCCTTAAGGGTTATCGAGTACTCGTTTTTCTTCTCAATTGAGAAGACACCCTCGCCATATAACGGGGCACGGTAGCTCTTTGCACCCCTTCCACTTCCGTAGGCCGTGACAGTAATAAGGCCGTTATCTGGAGTAAGGATTGTAAGGGATGCATTATGCTCCCCCCTATTCTCCCTCTTCAGAATAATACCCAATGTTTTGCCGTCACGTTCCATACGAGGAATATAACACAAAGAAGAACAAGAAAGAACAGAATATGAACCAAATGTGAGGATAGTATGTTTTCCATATCGTCCTCTGAATCTGTATTAATTGAGATTAAAGTAAAGGAATATTTTCACTGGTAATTTTCGAATGTCGTTGAAGATATTTCACACATATATGGAAAGATAAACCCTCCGGAAACTCGTCTGGAGGGCTTGAAGTGATTTTCTCAGTCAGTCTTAGAAATTTACCTTTCCAACAAGAACAACTTCGGGTTGACCCTTTTCATTAATTGACGGGACCATCGCAAATGATGTGTTTGCATAAAGAGCAGTTGAAAGTCTCTTGTTATAAGAACTTGCATATGTAAAAGGTCTTATGCACGTGAATATTCTGTTTGCAAGAAGTATTGCTCCTCCTGCGATAACGGCAGCGGAACCTCCAGCAAGACCAGAAGAACTATTTGAAACAGCAGAAGCAGCAGCAGAAACGTAACCACCTACGATGAGAGCATAGCCACCAACATCACCACAGAGAGAAATTGTTCCTCCCAGAACATCACCCTGTATATAGCTTCCTATTCCACATCCAAGGAAGAAATTGACGACAAATGGAATCGTTCCAGATGATTTCTTTGACTCATAGATAGAATACTTCTGGGATTCCGAGAGATTTGCTGAATACTGCTGGACTGCAGCGACAGTTGAAGCATCGAGCTTCTTGTCGATGAGATTCAAACAGCTTGTAAAATCATCAGCAAAAAGAGAACATGCGAAAAGACATAACAACGCTAATAGAACTATTACTTTCTTCATTCCATAACTCCTTTAATTAAAGTCATTTTACATCGATAATTTTGGATATATAAATCTCTAATTGTTGATTTACATACATTATGGTCCATTCTTATCCATTTTTGAAAGACTATTCTCTACACTGTGTATGATAAACATTCAAGCTTCATTACAAAACATTAGACTGTTCATCTGTAATAAAAGCAATATCCAGTCAATCTACTCATGATTAGAAGGTGCAGCTCCATATGCATGCATCTTTCTCCTCCGATAGTTTATTCCGAGGCCCGTTAGACAAGAAAAAAGAGGGCACTCAGGCCCCCGCATAAAAAACAGCACACAGCTATTATTTGTACTTGATAGCTGTTCCGTAGTATGTTCTTGAGTATGTGTTGTATACGAGCATAATCATGCTTGACGAAACATCCTCGTAGATATCGATGACTGCATCTGCCTCAGGATAGAGAGCCTTTGCTTCCGCAATGAGGTCACTATAGCCCTTTCCACCCCACTGGAAGAAACCAAGAACATTGGTTATTGTGCCTTTGATTTCGACAGGCCCGAGAATTTCATAGTCCTTTTCAACCAGGTTTGTTGTGACACCAGCGTCATAGAGACCTGTTTTACCGGTAGCACAGCTTGTTAAAACAAGACATACGACAAGAGCAACAAGAAATAACTTCTTTTTCATTTTTTTCCTCCGAACAATTTTGTGTATACTAGCAAATTAACGGCGTTTTCATAAACTACATTTCTGCTTTTTTCATACTTTTCTTAAATTTTCTGCATTCATTCTCAAGATTCTTCCATACAATTTGTATGATAATTCCTTTTCTATCGACCCGAGTATTATTATCATAAGAGCATGCAAAAGAAATTGATATCTCTTGTCATCCTGCTTTCTCTATGCTTTATCCCCATCACGGCAAAAATCACGCTGAGGGAGGATTTGTTTTCAAGTGAGGAGGAACTTCAGGCCTTCAAAGCCGAAGAAGTTACAGAGGACGACAGAGACTACTTTGAGAATATGAGGATATATCTTCTTGTAGGAGGACCGGGTAGCGCCATATGGGAGAACTTCGGACACTCGGCATTCGTCATCGAGCGCGACGGTTACCACCCTATTGCATTCGACTACGGCATCTTCACATTCAACGAAACATTCATCCCGAACTTCATATTCGGTAAGCTCTATTATGAAGTGTGGGAAACCTATGCCTTATACCGTATCGGCAGCCTCGAGGATGATGACAGAAGCGTATATCTTCTTTCCCTTGACCTTGATGCCAATCAGAAGAAAGCACTCTATTCGTTTCTTGTCTACAACACGGAAGAGGAGAACAGGACATACCTCTACGACTATTTCTCCGATAACTGCGCAACAAGGCTTAGAGATATCTACTCATATGCGACAAACGGTGACTTCGAGGAATACCTCAAGAGTAAGGAGTCAGATGAGACGATAAGAGACAGCGTCAGCCGTTATCTCTCGCGTTCTACTTTCTTCACGGCCTGGGCCATAAACTACCTCCTCGGGCCCTCGGTCGACGGCGCTGTTACAGAGTGGGAGATGTGCTATCTACCGGACAACCTTATAAGAGAAATCGAAGAATACCAGAACTCTAAAAGAGATGTGCTTTATTTAAGCCAAGGAAGGAGCACTACTCCCGAAAAGTGGTCGCTTCTGTTAAGAGCATTGCTCTTCGGGCTGTTTCTTGGGGCAATATCTGTTTTTACGGCACTTTCGAAACACCATAAGGTGGGAGATTTCATCCTCGGCGTTGTCTACTCTCTCTTCGGCATAATGAGCCTTGTTCTTGCATTCCTTGCGTTCTTCACAATACATAACGTGACCCACAACAATTTGCACATTTTGATTATTTCCCCGATATGTATTGTCGCCGGGGTATTGCATTTCATGTCGCTCTCGAAGAAAGGAAGAAGAGATAAAGCACTTGCATGGGTGAACGGGATTATGTTTGCCCTTGTCCTTCTGACGGTTATTGTCAGACTTATCTTCAGTTCTGTGCTTATTCAGAATATATGGGCAACGGCCATTGTTGCTCTTATTTTGTATGCATCAGAAGTCATTTCATATGTGGTGAAAAGAAAAAACTGATTAAAAGCCCGCTGAGAATGCGGGCCTTTGAATTGAATGGGCGTCAATTATTTGACTATCTTTGTTCCCATGTTGCCGTAGACAGCGTCGTAGAGGTTTTCCGGGTCCGTTACTATACCCACATTACCCGTAGACGATACGAAGTCCTTGAGTGCCTGAATCTTCGGAAGCATCGAACCGGGGGCGAAATGTCCCTCCTTGATGAACTCTTCAGCTTCCGCTGTACTCATTAAGTCGAGTTTTCTCTCATCAGGCTTACCGAAGTTGAGACATACCTTCGGCACTGCTGTAGAAATTACGAACATATCTGCATTGAGGTCTTTAGCAAGCATTGCAGCTGCAAGGTCCTTGTCGATTACAGCTTCGCGCCCCGAGAGTGTTCCGTCCTGATTTCTGACAACGGGAATTCCACCGCCGCCTGCAGCAATTACGATAATGCCGTTGTCAAGAAGGCACCTGATTGTCTCGAGCTCGATGATTGAAACAGGCTTCGGGGAGGCAACAACACGCCTATATCCCCTTCCTGCATCCTCGACGACACTCCAGTTGTCCTTGGTCTTGTGTTCCATTGCAACTTCTTCACTCATAAAGGAGCCGATTGGTTTTGTCGGTTTCTTGAATGACGGGTCATCATCTCTGACTTCAACCTGTGTAACAACTGTGACGATGTTTTTATCGACACCTTCCTTCACCATCTGGTTATCCAGTGCCATCTGGAGCTGATAGCCAATTGCACCCTGTGTATCTGCAACACAGCTGTCGAGGGGAACGGTATGGAGCTCGCTGGAGGCAATTTCGGCACGTCTGAGGATGTACCCAACCTGCGGTCCGTTTCCATGTGCAATTACAACCTTATTACCGGCCTTCACAAGACGCGCAATATGATAAGCTGTCTTTGATGCTGCTTCATATTGACTCTTTACCGTGACATGCTTGCTGTCTTCGATAAGAGAATTACCACCTATTGCTATTACAATTAATTTTCCTTTCATTTTTAACTTCCTTTGGAGAGAGAATAGCACATCTGCAACAAAATGCAACAATTTTAAAAGAATTACCCTAAACTTTGCCCACCCTTCATCACGTTCTTCTTTTTTTGTATTATATTATCCTGTTAGAGGACTATTTATGGACGATAAATATACAGAGGACAAATTTTCCGGCATCCCGGTACTGCCGTTGAGGGAGAGACCTCTCTTTCCAGAGACACTTACAACCCTCATGATTGCAAGACCCTATGACCTCAGGGTCATAAACTGGGCTGTCGAGCACGACGGCTACTTCGTGGCTGTCCTACAGGACAATGATGACGAAAATTCATTAAGGACGGTTGGAACTCTTGTTAAGATTTCCAAATTCATCAGACTCCCGAATAATTGCATCCACCTTTTCACAACTACAGTTAAAAGAGTAACCATCACTTCCCTCAAAAAGGACTCAACTCCATATTTTGCCGACGGTGAGACTCTATTCGATAAACCGAGTCAGACCAAGAGCCTCCAGCCTTATACAAGGATTCTTAAAGACCTTGTGTCTTCAATGAGCAAGAGCGGAATCTTCAATTTCATAACAGATGTGAATATTACCAACTTTGACAGCCCCGAGGCTGCATGCTGGTATGCTGCCTCCGCTCTTGTTTCGGCGCCTAAGGAATTCTTGCAGGAACTATTGGAAGAGACAGACGTAAAGAAGAGAATCACCTCCCTCACTGCATATATCTCGGGCGAGAAGGAGATACTCGAGAAAGAAGAAGAGGTGAAGAAGGCATTCATCGAAAGGGTGAAGAACAGAAACAAGGAAGCAATAATCAGAGAGCAGATCAGGGCGCTCAATGCAGAGCTCGGAAACACAATTGCAACCGAGCGCGACGGGGGTGGCACCAAAGGTGATATCTACGAGAGGGCGGCAGCAAAGGCACTTCCACCGGAGTACAGAGATACACTCAACAAAGAAATGGAAAAACTCAATTCCCTTGATGCGATGAACCCCGAGTACATGCTTACAAAGCTCTATATCGAGACTATTCTCGACCTCCCCTTCTCCTTCGAGGAAAAGGCTCCGTCCTACTCCATAGTCACTGTCAAGGAGCAGCTTGAGAAAGACCACTACGGGATGAAGGAAGTTAAGGAGCGTATTGTCGAATTTCTTGCATCGCGCTTGAAGGCGGGAAACAGCAAAGGTGCAGTCATCTGCCTCTACGGTCCTCCCGGAGTCGGAAAGACCAGTGTCGGAGCATCAATAGCAAGAGCACTGGGTAGAAAATTCTACCGCTTCAGTGTAGGCGGCATGAGGGACGAAGCCGAGATAAAGGGCCACAGGCGTACCTACGTCGGCGCAATGCCAGGTAAGCTAATTCAGGCCATGAAGAGCACGGGCGTAACTGACCCGGTTATCCTCATAGACGAGATAGATAAGATGGGAGAGAGCCACAACGGTGACCCGGCTAGTGCACTCTTAGAGGTTCTTGACCCCGAGCAGAACAATGCCTACAGGGACTTCTATCTCGACCTTCCATATGATTTATCGCATGTCCTATTCATAGTGACTGCTAATGATATATCGCAAATACCGAGACCTCTCTATGACAGAATGGAGATAATCGAAATGAGTGGCTACACTCCGCTCGAGAAGCTCCACATAGGTAAGGATTACCTTATACCAAATCTTTTGAAGAAGAACGGACTAGAAAAGAAGGAGTTCAAAATTGAGGACAAGGCGCTCTCGCGTGTTGCCGAGGAATATGCGCGTGAAGCGGGTGTGAGACAGTTCAGGAATGAACTCGATAAGATAATGCGTAAAGCTGCACTCAAGATTCTTGAAACACCGGAAGGCGAAGAAAAAGTGCAGATAAAGGTGAAGGAGAAGGACCTCAAGTCATACCTTGGTCTTCCGCCGTTCCCAGCCGACAGAATCATCGTTGCAGATACAGTGGGTATGGCGATGGGACTCGCGTGGACACAGATGGGCGGCGATGTAATTCCCGTCGAGGCTGTTTCAATTCCCGAAAAGGGAGATATGAAGGTCACGGGACAGCTTGGGGATGTAATGAAGGAAAGCGTCTCGATTGCATTCTCCTCAGTCAAGCATGAAGCATACTTGAGGGGACTCGATCTCAGTTACTTCACAAAGAACTCCGTACACTTGCACTGCCCCGAAGGTGCAGTACCGAAGGACGGTCCGAGTGCGGGAATAACACTTTTCTCGGCACTATGGAGCATGTATAGAGGGCTTCCAGTCAAGAAGGCGTTAGCTATGACAGGAGAGCTTACCCTCACGGGCAAAGTCGAGGCTATCGGAGGCCTCAAGGAGAAGATTCTCGGCGCAAGAAGAAACAATATTAAGGAAATCATAATCCCCGAGGACAACAGGAGGGATTTGGAGAAACTTGATGACGAAGTCAAGGGAGACGTAGTCTTCCACACAGTCAAGAATATTCTTGATGTCATCAAAATTGCCTTCCCGACCGAGACAAGCGAAAGACTGAGTAAGATTGAACTGGAAAGGGTCAACAAAAAAATAACAGAGAAGGAAGAGGAAGAGAAACAGAATGCCCTTACTCTACAGGCCGAAGCCTTCTCGAGGGCGTTCAAGTGGCAATAGAATTACTCTCCCCCGCGGGGAACAGCGAAAAGCTGGAAACAGCATTCAACTACGGTGCCGATGCAGCCTACATGGGGTTGACGAAATTCTCCCTCAGGGCCAATGCAGATAACTTTTCTCCCGATGAACTGGAGAAGGTGAAACAAATTAAAAAGAAGAGCGGGAAGAAGCTCTATTGCACGATGAACATACTCTTCAGGCAGAATCAGATAGAGATGCTCGAAACAATGAAGGACGAGATTGCACTCTGGCCCTTCGATGCATTCATTGTCAGCGATATCGGAACTGTCCCCTTCTTTCAGAAGAACTTCCCCTCAATTGAATTACATCTTTCGACACAGGCAAGCTGTATAAACAGTGAAAGCGCGAAGATGTATCGTGATATGGGCTTTAGGAGGGTTATACTCGGGAGGGAGGCTTCTCTCGACGACATAAAGAGGATAAAGGACAAGGTGCCCAATCTCGAGCTCGAGGCCTTCGTTCATGGCGCAATGTGTATGGCGTACTCCGGGAGGTGTATACTCTCCTCTGCCCTCACCGGGCGCAGTGCAAATAGGGGCGACTGCTCCCACACATGCAGGTGGAACTACCGTTTGATGTATGCACTCGAAGAGGAGGAAAGAAAGGGCCACTACTTCCCAATTGAGGAAGGTGACGGCTATACAACAATCCTTTCTTCCAAAGACCTCTGTATGATAGACCACATCGACGACTTGAAAAGGGCCGGTCTCGACTCGCTCAAAATCGAAGGAAGGATGAAGAGTGTGTACTACGTTGCCGTTGTGACAAGAGCATACAGAAAGGCCATAGACAACGCTCCCGATAAGGCGGACTACATGAGAGATATCTATGATGTATCGCATAGAGAGTTCACCACAGGCTTCTTCTATGCCTCCGACCCCTTCGAAACAAAGGCTGAGGTCTCCACTCCCACAAGCTACGGCTACGAGAGGAACTACACATTCCTGGGGACTATAGGAGAAAAGACAGGGGAAAACTGCTACGAAATAAAGTGCAAAAACCATATTGCACGGGGCGACAAGCTCGAGTTCATAGGGCCCGACGTGTCTCTTCTGGAGTGTAGTGACTACACACTCGTCGACGAGAACGGCTTTCCTCTTCTACAGCTTGACCATATGAAGAAAGGCTTTATAAAGACGGCTCTTCCACTTAAGGAAGGCTACATAATCCGTAAGCTTTCAGATATTAAATACTTGTAGGTGAAAAAGTGAAAAAGAAACTATTATTGTTTGTACTCTTGTTCTCAATTACTGCCGCTCTATTTGCATATACGGACAGCTACAGCATATATTCAAACTCGGAGTGGGATGCACTTTACAGGGCAATCAAGGAAAACAGAAGCCCCAGTGAAGTTGAAAGTGTATATAACAAATACACATCAACTGAGTTGTCCTATGTAGAAATTGCACGCGCCGAATACAACATGGTGCGCTACTACATGGATAACGATGAGAAAGATAAGGCGAAAGAACACTTTGAGAAAGAAGAAGATGCTGTGGCAGAGCTCGAGAATAATGAGAGTGTTTTAGGAGATATATCGCGCGCAGACCTCAAGAGCTCGGACTATTACATTTCCGGCGACATGTTCACAGGAATGGAAAACAGCTCGATGACAAAGAAGCTCTACGAGAATTACCCGGATGAAGTTTATGTGGTGATTACCAATGCCTGGAGACTTATCTACACTCCCCAGATAGCGGGCGGGTCGAACAAGAATGCAATCAAAATCCTCACTCCCCTGTTAGAAATCGTATCGACACTCAGCGAAGAAAACAAATATTCACTATACGGTGCTCTTGCCTATGCCAGCTATAACAGGCATGATTATACAGAGGCGAAAGAGTTCCTTACTGAAGCCTTGAACATCTATAACGGAGAGAAAACACTCCTCGAACTTAAGGAGAAACTTGATAAAAAGTGAATATATACCTGAGCATCGTTGCATACATCACCCTGATATTCGGTCTATGGCTTGTCATATGCACCTCACTCAATGCAATACGTTTCCATATAATCAACAGCAAGGGAAAGAAGCATAAACTTTCCCAGAGTCCACTTGTATCTATAATCATACCTGCGCGTAATGAGGAGAAGAACCTCCCGACGCTCCTCGAGAGTATGATAACCCAGGAATACAGGAATATCGAAATACTTGTAGCCGACGACCGCTCGACGGATAGGACGTGGGATATCATACAAGAGTACGAAAAGAAAGACAGCAGGGTCAGGGGCTACAAGACTGTCGAGAAGAAGTACTCGAAGCACGGCAAGATGAACGCCATGCTCAATATAATCCCCCATGCAAAGGGTAAATACCTTCTATGCACCGATGCCGACACAATCCACGGCAGTCAAAGTGTTATCAACGCACTCAAGGTTATGGAGAGCCAGAATCTTGATATATTCTCGGGCTTTCCCGCAGAGTATTCCTCGTCATACATGGCACGAACAATCACGGCAAGCATGGTTTTCTCCAATGTATGCATCCCCCACTTCATCTTCAACACCCTCCACCTATCATCATTTGCAATAGGAATTGGGCAGTTCATCATGATGAAGAAGACATCCTACGATGAGTGCGGTGGATACGAAAAGCTTAATGGCGAGATATGTGATGATTTGGGAATAATCAAACTATTTTTGAAGAACAAGAAGAAATACGCATTCACAACCCTCAGCAGGGATGTTTCATGCAGAATGTATGAGACGGGACCGGAAGCGTTTAACGGCATTGAAAGGTCGCTTGCGGGAGTATTTCCTCCTTCATTCTGGCTTTTTATCGCTCTGATAATTGTTGTCGCAATTCTCATTACAGTATCGTACGCACCTCTCTGGACGCCACTCTACTTGCTCTATGGAAGATATGACCTCCTCTTTGCTGCCCTTTCGGGATGGCTCATGATTAATATAAGCTGGTTCAGTGCGGGAAAGGCATTGAAGTTCCGCACGTCCACTTCCCTTTCTGGAGTGCTCTCGATAACCCTAATATGTGCAATGTACCTCCATAGTGTATATACACGTATGAGAGGGAAAAAATTTATATGGAAAGGCGACGAAGTCTAGTTTAAACTCATACAAAAGGAGTACAAAATGACAACTCACGAAGAACTCAAGAAAGAAATTGAGACTTATCTCCAGGAGAACGAAAAGTTTACGCTTAAGGGCGTGAAGTCTTCCGCAACAAAGGCACGTAATGCACTCAGCAACATCGCAAAGCTCAGTAAAGTAAGAAGAGCTGAGATTCTCGAAGAGAAGGAAAAGCTTAATTAAGCCTTCTTAAATTTAAAACCCCCTTGGAAAAAATCCTCGGGGGTTTTGTTTATGCCTCAAGCTCTTATCTCAGGCTTTCAAGAAGTGCTATATGCTCGCTGCTCTTCTTTATGGTTTCTTCAAACTCCGCCTTCTTGCTTCTTTCCTTCTCGACAGCTTCAGGTTTAGCATGTGCAATGAAGGCCTCATTACTAAGTTTCTTCATTGATGCCTCAAGGCTCGCCTCAGCCTTAGCCTTCTCGTTCTCGAGCTTCTTTATCTCGCTCTCGATATCTATCGCGTCACGTGCAAAGATGAAGGCCTCGAAGCCCTGACCGTGTGCCGGGAACTGTGATGACACATCCTCTTTCTCCTCGTCGTCGATGATGAACGACCCCGCACCGATGAACACGGCAATCACCTCACTCTCTTTCTTGATAAGTGAAATGTACTTATTGTCCTTATCGGGTCTGAGGACGACCTTGATTTTCTTCTCCGGACCGATTGAGAGAGAGCTTCTTGCGCCGCGCACAATCCTTACTATCTCCATAAGGTAGGAAATTGCATCCTGTGCCTCTTTGTCTTCCCACTCCTTCGTCTCTTCAGGATAGGACTGTACAATTACATCACCCTTATGATTCGGAAGCTTCTGGTAAATCTCCTCCGTCAGGAATGAGAGGAATGGGTGCATCATCCTCATCGATATCTCGAGTACATCCATTATGATGGACACTACTCTGTCCTTCTCTTCGTCCGTACCCTTGAGAAGTCTATTCTTACTTGCTTCTATATACCAATCGCAGAAATCATTCCAGAAGAAGGAATAGACGGCAGAGGCTGCCTCGTTGAAATGGTAGCCGTCCATCGCGCTGTTAATTGTCTTCACAGCATCATTGAGCTCGGCGTAAATCCATCTGTCGAAGAGGGAGTACTCGGAGCGTGGAACTGAAACAAGTTCCCTACCCTCGAGGTTCATCAACAAGAATCTTGTTGCATTCCAAATCTTATTTGCAAACCTTGAACCGAGCCTGAATGATGACATATCTATCTGTACATCCTGGCCCTGAGCTGCTAGATAACAAAGTGTGAACTTCGTGGCGTCTGCTCCATACTCGGCAATAACCTCCAACGGGTCTATGCCGTTACCGAGGCTCTTACTCATCTTACGGCCCTGAATATCTCTCACGAGCCCTGTGATGACGATGTCCTTGAATGGCGCAACACCCAAAAACTCTTCGCTCGCCATAATCATACGGCTAATCCAGAAGAATATGATGTCGTAAGCAGAAACAAGTGTATTTGTCGGGAAGAACTTCTTGTAGTCTTCGGTCTTCTCCGGCCATCCGAGCGTACTGAAAGGCCAGAGCCATGAGCTGAACCATGTATCGAGAACATCACTGTCGCGCTCGAGATTGCGGCTTCTGCATTTCGGACACTCATCGGGGTCGGTGCGTGAGACAATCATCTCACCGCAGTCACGGCAATACCATACGGGAATTCTATGTCCCCACCAGAGCTGACGCGAGATACACCAGTCCTTGATATTCTCCATCCAGTGTAGGTACGTGTTCTCCCATCTCTTGGGGTAGAAGACGATATCTCCCTTCTTCCATGCATCAATTGCCTTGTCGGCCATACCGCGCATACGGACAAACCATTGCTCCGAGAGATAGGGCTCGACTACAGTGTGACAGCGGTAGCAATGACCAACATCATGGTTGTAGTCGGTCTCCTTTACTAGGTATCCGCCTTCTCTCAAATCCTCTGTAACAAGCTTTCTCGCCTCAATTGCACTTAAGCCCTGATATTTCTCCGGACATGCCGAGTTGAGTGTGCCGTCGGGATTGAGGATATTGATCGGCTCCATGTTATGTCTCTTTCCGCACTCCCAGTCGTTCGGGTCGTGGGCAGGAGTAATCTTGACCATACCTGTCCCGAATTCCTTCTCGACGAAGCTGTCGGCAATGATTGGTATATCTCTATCAGTGAGAGGAAGGTGAAGTGTCTTACCGATAATTGATGTATAGCGCTCATCTGTCGGATTGACTGCAACGGCAGTGTCTCCAAACATAGTCTCGGGTCTTGTTGTTGCAACTGTAATCCATCCCGAGCCGTCTGAATACGGATATCTAACAGAATAGAGTTTACCCGGAACATTTTCGTACTCAACTTCGTCATCCGCAAGTGCCGTTCCACAGTGCGGACAGTAGTTTACAAGATAGTTACCTTTATATATAAGGCCCCTCTCGTAGAGAGTTACGAATGCTTCCCTTACAGCCCTGCTCAGCCCCTCGTCCATTGTAAAACGTTCGTGGTCCCAGTCGCATGAACAGCCGAGCTTCTCAAGCTGGCTCTTTATGATATCGTGATGCTTTTCCTTGACTTGCCATGTGCGCTCTAAAAACTTCTCCCTCCCGAGGTCCTGACGCCTGAGGCCTTCCTTTTTGAGCTGTCTCTCGACAACATTCTGTGTTGCGATTCCTGCATGGTCGGTTCCGGGAACCCAGAGTGTCGGAAATCCCTTCATCCTCTTATATCTAACGATGATGTCCTGAAGGTTATTATTGAGGGCATGACCCATGTGAAGAACACCCGTAACATTCGGTGGCGGCATAACAACGGAGAAATGTCCCTCTCCGTCCTTCGGGGCAAACTCCCCCTTCTCCTTCCACTCACTATAGATGCGGTCTTCAAAATCCTTTGGATTATAAGTCTTGCTAAGCTCGACAGCTTTCATAAAAAATCCTCCACTTGTAATGGAGGAAATTCTAACAAATTAAACCGTTAGGTACAATTGTTTTTAATTGTCTCTCTCGGTCAATTCAGTCACCTCCAGAGGCTGAAGGCCCTTTATCGAGATATCTACATTGTAACCTTTACTATCAAGGTATTGTAATATCTCCTCAAGCGAATAGTTATCAAGGCTTTCCCTGTTCGAAACATACCTGACATTCTCGCTCTCTGCATTCACGTTGAATGAAGGGAGGATATCGCTTGTCTCGCTACTATTTGTTCCGAAAAGAACAAAGGCTCCGACAAAAATGAACGTTGCAGCTGCAGCGGAGGCAATCATCGTCGGGACTTTCATCTGAATTCTACGGCGAAAGAAGCTGATTTTGTTTCCGTTTGAAAAGAACTTGTTGTCAAGTTTCTTATAGATGACATCCTTGTTTCTCTCAAGCTCGGAGGTGGGAAAAGAGTCGCTTTGAATAGTCCTCTCGAGACTCTTCATGTTGCCGAGTATATTGCGACAGGTTGCACAGTGCTCGAAGTGCTCCTCAACCTGTGTTCTGTATGGCTCTTTAAGTTCCCCGTCCATATAAGCCGACAGCATCTGCAAATCAATACACATCCTTATCCTCCACAGATAGAAGGCTCTCGAGCTTTCGTCTCGCCCGGTGAACCCTCACCTTCACATTAGTTTCGGAAATTCCAAGAACCTTTCCGATTGCCTTATAGTCCAGATCCGAATATTCCTTGAGCTGTATCACGAGCTTCAGGTTTTCCGGTAGCTGTTCTATGGCACGCCTGACCCTCTTTCTGTCCTCCTCTTCGATGACGTCGCGCGTGTAGTCGACATAACTTGCCGTCTCACTCATCGGCATCTTCTTCACCTTCTCAACAAGCTGCAAATCCCTCTTGTTGCGCTTCAGGTGATTAAGAGCAAGGTTTTTAGTCACTCTCAGGAGCCAGTACTTTGCATCGTCCATACCCGGGAAGCTCATATTCTTTACAAAGAATCTTTCAAAAGCTTCCTGGACAAGGTCCTCGGCAATATCCTGGTTGTAGACGATGTGCATCGCAACCTGCAGTAGCAGAGTGTAATTTTCATCGTATACTTTCCTAAAATCGTCCCTGTTGGTACTTCTTATTTCCATCTTACTAACAACATTCCCTAGCTGAAGGTTACACTATTTTTTCAAGAACTGCACCCGATGGTGTATCTTTTACAGCATATCCACGCTTTAAGAGTTCATTTCTTATCTCATCAGCCCTTGCCCAGTCCTTATTCTTCTTGGCAAGAGTACGCTCTTCTACGAGCTTCCACTCCTCGTCGCCACCAACCTTTTCATTACCCTTTTTCTCGATTTTATCCAATCCAAGTCCGAGAACGTTGTCAAACGAGTAAAGAAGGGATAGCTTCTCCGCTCCAGAGACAGAGCTGTCCTTAAGCATTGTCCACATCACAGCAAGAGCCTCGGGAGTCTTGAGGTCATTATTAACGGCACCCTTGAATCCTTCAAGGTACTCTAGTGCCTTCTGACCTAGTGTTGAGGCAATATCACCCTCTTTGAGCTCGCTTACAATTGCGAAAAGTTTCTCCCTTGCTGCCTTTGCGTGATCAAGTGCCTCCCAGCTGAACTTAAGTTGCGTGCGATAGTGTCCGGTAAGGCAGAAATAGCGGTAGTCAAGGGGACTATAACCGTGCTCGACGACAACTGGGAGAGTTAGGAACTCTCCGCTCGATTTACTCATCTTACCCTTGTCATTGAGTAAAAACTCCCCGTGACACCAATAGTTTACCCACTTAGTCCCTGTTGCAGCCTCGCTCTGTGCTATCTCATTGGTATGATGCACAGGAATAGCGTCGATACCACCGCAATGGATATCGAAATGAGGTCCCAGGTACTTCATGCTCATTGCCGAGCATTCGATGTGCCATCCAGGGTACCCTCTTCCCCAGGGACTATCCCACATCATGGCCTGTTCACCGAACTTGGAGTTGGTGAACCAAAGGACGAAATCCTTGGGGTTGCGCTTATTGCCGTCAACTTCAATTCTTGCGCCGCTCATCTTCTCGTCCTGGCTCTGCCCGGCAAGTTTGCCGTAATCAGAAATCGTATCAATCGAGAAATAGACGTTTCCACCGGCAGTGTAGGTATGACCCTTCTCCTCAAGAACCTTGATGAGATTAATCATATCCTGTATATGGTCGGTTGCCTTACATACGATATCTGGTCTGATTATGTTGAGGGCCGTTTCATCCTTGAAAAAGGCATCTGTATAGAAAGCCGCTATTTCCCACACGCTCTTTCCAGTCTCACGGCTACGCTTATTTAGTTTATCCTCTCCGTCGTCTCCATCTCCGGTGAGATGGCCCACATCTGTAATATTCATTACATGCTTTACCTTGTAACCGTCATATGTAAAAGCCCTCTTCAGAACATCCTCGAATATAAAGGTCCTGAGATTACCGATATGTGCAAAGTTATAAACAGTAGGACCACAACAGTACATCGAGACCTTACCCTTTTCAATTGGAATAAATTCTTCCGTCTTACGGCTCATCGTGTTGTACAGTTTCATATCTGTCCTCCAGTAAATTTAGTTTCCGTTAATTATAGTGAATTTGCCTTTCTTGATAAAGATAAGCTTTTCGCCCCCAATCGGCTATATTTCAATCTCAAGCGTCCACTTCATCACACGCTTTGACGATATTTCCGTCGTAACGGCAACCCGCCCCTCCTCGAAGCGTGATGTGACGGCGATAGACATTACCTCGTCCTCATACTCAATCTTAATACCATTCCTCTCGAGCTTAAGATAAAGGCTGTTGGTACTTCGTTTATAGCCAACAGTAAACGGCCCCCAAATGATGTTAATCCTCTCCTCCCTCTTCTCCCTTCCACTCGTGAATGTCTTTTTTATTGTCGAAGTGAGGGTGACGCTCCAGAGTGTGAGTTTAGCATTCATATTGTACTCGTAATCTCTGTACTCTCTGAGGTAGACGGGATCATCCTCCATTTTAAGTTCATGCTTTATCTCAAAGTCTTCGCTCTTTATTTCGACTGCTGCATAGTTCATCCAGGAGTTCTTGACGGCAGTAAAAGCCTGAACACGTCCCCTCCCGAGTGTGATTGTAAATAACGAGAAGGAAACGGAAGAAAGAACGGAGAATGAGAAGACCCTCATTGAGGCAAGAGAAGCCATCCCCCTTATGTAAAAGACTCTCCCCAGGGCGTATTCCCCGAGTGCCCAGAGAGTGTGACTCTTCGTCCTCTCCACACCCTTTGTCTGATATACCCCATCCTTTCTCGGCGTGCCGTAGAGAAGAGAAAGCGTGAAGGAGTTCTCCTTCCACACTACCCCCGCGCCCTTTCTCTCCCCGAGGAAGGAGAAAAGATGAAGGCGGTGATCCAAAATGACTGAGGAGCCGAATATGCGACTCGAAGGGGAATACAACGAAAACGAAGGAAGGAGAGAATAGGAGGAATAGGGACTATTTAACGCTGCAATTATCCCGCCGTCCTCCATATCTCCGAAATTGAAAGAAGGGGACTTTATCAAAACTTCATCGGTACCAAACTTGATTACAGTACCATCACCTTTAATCTCTACCGTTCCGGAGGAGGTTGCAGACAACGAAAAGGACGATAACCGGACGGGTATGAACAAAAGAAAAACAAGCAGAGATAAAATCACCTTCATGCCTATATATAGGTCAAGAGCCCCCGTTTTTTGTCAAAAAAGAGTTTCATTTCGATTCTGACCCGATTTGTTAATTTTCCTTACTCAAGTGTGGCGCTTTTCACACTTGTGATATATTATCAGAAAAGTTTTGAAATTAAGGAGTAAATCTATATGGTTATTTTAACCTTGAACTGTGGCAGTTCATCTGCCAAATACCAGGTATATGATTGGGACAACAAGGATGTCCTCGCTGTAGGTGTCGTCGAAAGAATCGGAGAAAAGGTATCTACTATCGAACAGGAAGCACGTGGAAAGGAAGACTATGAGGCTGAATTCTCAAGTCCGAGCCACGCTGAAGCCATCGACTACATCCTCAAAATGCTCCAGGATCCTACATATGGATGTATTAAGTCCCTCGATGAAATCGGAGCTGTCGGTCACCGTGTTCTCCACGGCGGCGAGATGTTCAAGCAGTCAACACTTGTCACAGATGAAGTTGTCGAGAAGCTCAAGAGTCTTATTCCACTCGGACCGTTGCATATGCCGGGCAATATCATGGGAATTGAATGTGCACGCCGCTTGATGCCTAATGTCCCTCAGGCAATCGTACTCGACACAGCTTGGCATCAGACAATGCCTCCAGAGGCATTCATGTATGCTGTTCCTTATGAATGGTATGAAAAGTACAACGTAAGAAGATACGGCTTCCACGGAACAAGCCACCTCTATTGTACAAAGCGTGCTGCGGTACTACTCGGAAAGGAAAACAAGGATACAAACGTCATTATCCTTCATATCGGTAACGGCGCATCTGCATGTGCAGTCAAGAACGGCGTATGTATCGACACATCAATGGGACTTACCCCGCTCGAAGGCCTCGTAATGGGTACTCGCAGTGGCGATATCGACCCGGCTGTCATTCCTTACATTTGCAACAACGCTGGCTACACAGTTCAGGAGATGGATACAATCCTCAACAAGAAGTCAGGACTCATCGGACTCTGTGGAAAAGCAGATAGAAGAGATGTCAGCAAGATGGCAGCGGAGGGCAACAAAATTGCAGAGCTTGCAGTAAAGATGGAATGCAGAAGAATCAAGAAGTATATCGGATCCTATGCGGCCCTCCTTGGAAGAGTTGATGCCATCGTATTCACAGCAGGTGTCGGTGAGATGGGCGAGAACGTAAGACTCGGAGCAACAGAAGGTCTCGAGAGCCTCGGCATCAAGATTGACCCGAAGAAGAACGACATCTCTCATTGCAGAAATGCAGAGACATGCATCAGCGCAGACGACTCCAAAGTCAAGATTTTCGTTATCCCGACAGATGAAGAGCTTGTCATCACAGAGGATGCATATGCCCTCATGAAGGGAACCTACGACATACATACGAACTTCCACTACTCCTTCGAAGATCCGAACTATGTCAACAAGGCGCGTGAGAGAGGACTAGAGAACAACCTCAAGAAGAAGCCAGAGATAGCATCTATCATCGCTTATCCTCCGAAGAAGACAAAATAAGTCAAAGCGGGTGTCATAAAGGCACCCGTCTTCTTTAGCTCCATCTAAATTCAATTACACAGTATTTTATTCTCATTTAGGAACTTTAAACCATTTATTTAAACATTTTCAAATACTCTAATACCTGTTACAAGGTATGGAACAGGAAGAATTCGAATTAATCATAAGAGAAAGGCTCGGCATAAGATACCTACGGCCATACCAAACGCTCATTATCCGCCACATACTCGACAACATGGAAAGAGAGAAGAGTACCTATGTGCTTGCATCTCTTCCGACAGGAAGTGGAAAAACACTGTGCTTCACGGCCCCGATGCTTTTGATGAAGGGAATCACAATATGTATCTACCCCCTTCTTGCGCTTATAAGTGACCAGGAGAGGAGATTTAAAGAAAGTGGCCTCAACCCCGTAGTTCTTCGAGGCGGTATGACAGTGGAAGAGAGAAATGCACAATTTAAGAAGCTTATAAACGGTGAAAGCCGTTTGATAGTGACAAATGTCGAGATGCTACTCTGTTTAATCGAGAACAAGGAATTGGATAAAATAAAAGAAAAAATAGAAACAGTAGTAATCGACGAAGTACATACAATTCTCGAATGGGGAGAAAGCTTCCGCCCCGCTCTACTCGAGATTGATAAGATCCTTACCTACCTCGCGCCGAAGAACATCTTCGCTTTCAGTGCAACAATCAACAGCGAAATCGGGAAGAAGATAATTTCCCTCATATTCGATGGAAAGAAGCCCTATATAGTCCACGGATCCGCCGACAGAGAGAACATCTATTACCATGCCGTACGTACACTATCTATGAAACACGATATGCTTAAAATATTAGAGAACAAAGAAATGAGGCCGGCAGTAGTATTCTGTTCATCGCGCGAAAAGACAGAAGTTTTAGCTGGGGAGATATCAAAACAAGGCTTTGATTGCAAATACTATCATGCACACATGGAAAAGGAGGAGAAAAAGAAGACAGAGGAGTGGTTCTTCTCTTCAAAAAGCGGCGTACTCTTTGCAACTATCGCCTACGGAATGGGGGTATCGAAAGACGACATTCGCTCGATAATTCACACATTCATCCCGCCAGATGCATCGTCTTTTCTACAGGAGTCGGGAAGAGCAGGAAGGGACGGAAAAGAAGCCCATTCATTTATCCTCTATAGTCCCGGAGACAAATCCAAAATAACAGATATTTTCAGCGGAGACGAATGCATAAGACGACGCTTATTGGAGGAGATGAACGAAGAAGTCGAGAACAGAGAATGTCTCTTTTGCAGCCATTGCACGGCCGACAGCTATCATAGAGCAGGAGTCGATGAGATAACGTCCTACATGGCCTATTGGGGAATAATGCCGAGGAAGAGCGCAATAAAAGCACTAACAAGATTTACTCTATTATCACACGGCATAAGACTGAAGAACTGGACAGAGGATGAGGCAATGAAAGCTCTATCCATACTTGTAGACGAAAAGAGAGTAAGGACTCTCGGCCCGTTCTTAATAAGAGGGAAAAGGCTAATATCTCATCCTGAAAAGAATAAAACATAATGTGTGAATTATCTGTTAAATGCCTTATGGTAGAGGTAGATACCTCCGAAATCCATGGCCATTGGGAACTGTCATGGTGTTAGATGCGCTTCTGTTCTTCCATCTCCTTACCTTTTCATTTTACTTTCGTCTTTTATAAGTTATACTTTTTGCCATGAATACAGAACTGCATAATATATATCCCCTGCTTTACGGTTCTCTTTATGACGAGAAAGAGATGGATGAACGATTTATGTCCCTCGAGAGGAGACACGAAGAATTTTTCGGCGCTACAAATCCCCTCCTCTTCTCTGCTGCCGGACGCACTGAGATAGCAGGAAACCATACAGACCACAACCTCGGGCTTGTTATCGGGGCGTCAATCAATCTCGACACCGTCGCTGCCGTCACGAAAAGAGATGACGGAAGAATCGTTTTTGCTTCGAAAGGCTTTGAAATGTGCTCCATTTCTTTAGATGATTTATCACCACGGGAGAAAGAGAAGAATACAACACCCTCGCTTTTGAGGGGAATAGCATATGCCTTCACTCAAAGGGGAGTAAAAATCGGGGGCTGGCAGGCCAATGTAGAGAGCAATGTGCTTGTAGGCTCGGGCCTCTCCTCTTCGGCATCTGTCGAAGTCTTGATTGCAGAAATCTTCAATAACCTTTACAACAACGATGCGTTCTCTCCTCTTGAAATAGCAAAAATCAGCCAATATGCAGAGAACGTGTACTTCGGTAAGCCATCCGGGCTTCTTGACCAGGTATGTACGGCAACGGGAGGCATTGTAGGAATAGACTTCGGCGATAAGAACAACCCGATTGTCACCCCCCTCACCCTGGACCTCGATTCTTTCGATATGACAATGGTCATTACAGATACCCACGGCTGTCACGCTGACCTTACTTCAGAATATGCTTCCGTTCCACCTGAAATGCGCATGGTTGCTCAATATTTTGGAAAGGAAAATCTAAGGGAAGTAGAATTCTCATCTTTCTTAGAGAATCTTCCAGATATAAGAAGAACGTTGAAGAACGACAGGGCGCTCCTTCGTGCCTATCACTTCTTCACGGAAAATGAAAGGGTGAAGTTCATGCTGAGTGAGATAAAGGATGAAGATATAGACACCTTCCTATATAACGTAAACGAAAGTGGCACGTCATCATTCTGCTTTCTGCAGAATGTCTACCCGACAACGATGGTGAGGGAGCAGGGACTATCGCTCGCAATTGCCATCAGCCAGCACATACTTGACGGCGAAGGCGCTGTCAGAATACACGGTGGAGGTTTTGCAGGGACTATACAGGCTTATGTACCCAAGCATCTTCTCGAAAGATATATATCCGGCATGGAGAATCTTTTCGGTAAGGGCTCATGTACAAAGATAGCATTCAGAAAGTGCAATGTGTGCCGCATAAAGTAGCACACTGTATTCACTATTACCGCCGAGAAAGCTAGAATTTCCCTGCTATGAGAGAACGCGTAAAGAAAGAAAACGCCATAACCGAAGGCGTCATTTGGCAGCAGATATTACTCTTCTTTTTCCCGATTATGTTCGGGACCCTTTTCATGACACTCTACAATACCGTGGATGCGATAATTGTCGGTCAGCTTCTCGGTAAGGAGGCACTGGCTGCAGTATCTGGTGGAACAAGTACGATGACGAATTTGATTATCGGCTTCTTCACGGGAGTTGCTTCGGGCTCTGCCGTCGTCGTCTCGCAGTTCTACGGGGCGAAAAACGAAGAGAGGGTCTCGAAAAGCATACACACAGCTATTGCACTCTCGATTTTCTTCGGTGTTGTTATATCCATCGGAGGCTACGCTCTAACAGAGCCACTTCTTATCTTGATAGAAACCCCCGACGATGTGTTGCCACTTGCAACGGAGTATCTTCATGTCTATTTTGCAGGTGCACTTCCGATGATTATCTACAACATGGCATCAGGAATTTACAGGGCTTTCGGAGACTCGAGGTCCCCACTCTATTTCCTGATTATCGGAGCTGTCGTCAACATCTTTCTCGATATTCTCTTCATCACGACATTCAACCGTGGCGTAAGAGGGGCTGCGGAAGCAACGGTAATAAGCCAGGTTATATCATGCCTTTTGACGCTTTTCTTCCTCTTTATAAGAAAGGACTGCTGCAGGGTCTACCCGCTTCGCTGTCTCAACACTGACAAAGTCATACTCAAGAAAATGCTTGCCATCGGACTTCCGGGTGGTATCCAGTCAATCATGTACAATATCTCGAACATGATTATACAGACCAACGTCAACCGTTTCGGTACAGATACCGCAGCCGCCTGGGCCTCATACAACAAACTCGATGCTGTCTTCTGGATGATTGTCAACGCTTTCGGAATTGCAGCAACAACGTTTGTCGGCCAGAACTATGGCGCGGGAAAAATCGATAGGGCGAAAAGGGGTGTAAAGGACAGCCTCTTTATGAGCGCGCTTGTTGCTGTCGTCATGACATTCCTTTATTTGAACTTCGGCCGTTATGCATTCCTTCTCTTTACTTCCGACGAAGCGGTAATAGAAATTGGAATGAGAATACTCAGGACAATCGCCCCGGTATTCATACTCTATATTCCGATTGAAATCTATTCAGGAGCACTGAGGGGTGTGGGATGCACACTTGTGCCGACAATCTTCACCCTATTCGGCATATGCGGCCTCAGAATAATATGGCTGAGCATCCCTCAATGCACCGCAACAATCGAGAGGGTCATGTATTCATATGCCCTCTCGTGGGGACTAGTATCTTTGCTCTTCTTCATCTACTACAAGAAAAGCGACGTTTACTCAGAGAATCCTCAATTAAAGAGCTCCTTGTAGTTTGTTCCTATTTCCTTCGCATTCTCCTCTTTCTGCATAAGAGCGTATAGAGACGAAGGAATCGGGATGGTTACACCCAAAAGTGGCTCGACAATAGTATTGAACTTCGCAGGATGTGCCGTCTCAACAACAATTGATGGACAAGACGAGAGATAATCTCGTCTTACCCTTTCACCGCATGCTGTGTGAGGACAGATTATATATCCCTCCTCATCGTACACTTCCTTTATTGTGCGCCTTATCTCATCATCGGAAACGGAATAAGCTGAAACCTTACTCGAGAAGAGCGAGAATGTTGGATAAAGGTCGAAGAGTCTCTCCATATTTGAAGGCGCACCTACATCCATTGCGTTTGCGAGTGTCTTCACGCTTTCCCGGGGCTTATATTCCCCGCTCTCGAGGTAGTCGGGTATAGTCCTATTTGCATTGCATGCAAGAACAATCTTCTCTATGGGGTACCCCATCTCCATAGCCCAGTAGGCACCTGTGACATTCCCCACATTTCCCGACGGGACGATGAAGGTAGGCTTTACGCCGTACATCTCGAAAAAGAGCGTGGATGCATATGCGTAGTATGCCATCTGAGGAAGGAGGCGCCCTATATTAATAGAATTACTAGAACTGAGAGAAGAAGATATCTCACTATCCATAAAGGCCTCTTTGACCATCTTCTGGCAGTCGTCGAATGAGCCCCTAACTTCATATGCCTCGACATTGCCACCCCAGCTTGTAAGCTGTGCGCGCTGCCTATCTGCAACTCTTCCCTTCGGGAACAGGACCTTTACAGAGAGATTTTCCCTCCCAAAGAAAGCTGATGCAACAGCACCACCGGTATCACCACTGGTGGCAACGAGAATCGTTTTCTTCTCGCCCCTTTTTCTTAGTAGTCTTTCCATTGTACACGCTAGAAATCTTGCTCCGAAGTCCTTGAATGCACTTGTCGGCCCGAAGATAAGCTCCATATATAAATACTTATCCTTCGAAGTATGGAAAGGAAGGGGGAAGGAAAAGGCATCACGGCATATATCCTCTAATTCATCCTCGAGCTCATCTCCCTCAAAGAACGGCTTTATGGCAAGGTACATTGCCCTGCTTAGTCCTTTCTCCACTGTGTAGTCCTTATCTATTACTGGAAGAGCACGGGGGACAAAGAGCCCTCCGTCGGGAGCAAGGCCCTTGAGGATAGCCTCGCTAGCAGAAAAAACAACACCATCTTTACTTCTTGTTGAAACGTACTCGATCATTCTCTCCTCCTAGATTTTAGATCCCAGATATGCACTGAGACGTAATATATCGGCAAATATTCCGGCAGCCGTTACTTCTGGCCCCGCACCCGGTCCCTGAACGACAAGTGGCTGATTGTGGTAGCGTGCAGTCGTGAACTGTATTACGTTATCTGTTCCCTTAGCCTGGCTGAATGGGTGGGAAAGCGGGAATTTTCTCAGTCCCACAGAGCACTCTCCGCCGTCGACTGTTCCCACATACCTGAGTGACATACCCTCGCTCTTTGCTTCGTTGTAGAGAGAATACATCTTCTCGTCCATCTCACCGATGCGTGACAGGAACTCGTCTTTGGAAACCTCTCTGAGATTCTCGGGAACAAGAGACTCTATCGGGAAAGAACCGATGGAGGATTTGTATCCGAGTTCCCTGCTGAGGATAACTGTCTTACGCGCTACGTCCATGCCTGATAAGTCGTCCCTCGGGTCGGGTTCTGTGAAGCCCATTTCCTTTGCCTTGAGAACAAGGGATGAGAACGGCACTGTTCCGTCGTATGTCGAGAATAGCCAGGATAGCGTACCGCTGACCATTCCCTCGACCTTTTCTATTGTGTCACCTGTCTCTCTGAGGTCCTTGAGCGTTACGATAATCGGGAGTCCCGCACCTACCGTTGTTTCATAGAGGAACTTCTTTCCAGTGCGACGGGAAGCCGAAAGAATCTCCTCATAGTAGTCATAGGGTCCCGAAGGTGCCTTCTTATTGGGTGTTATGACATGGAAGCCACTTTCGATGAAGCTCTTATATTGCATAGCCCTCTCTTCACTTGCTGTTGCATCTATAAGAACCCAATGAGGATAGTAAGATGCCTTAATATGAGAAAGGAATACTTCTTCGTTATAAGGTATTGAATACTTTTCGAACTTCTCCCTCCACGATGAGAGCTCCAGCCCGTCTTCAGAGAGGAGCATCCTCTTTGTTGTCGCTATTCCCCTCACCCTCAAATCGAGGTCGAACTCACGCTTGAGTCTCTCACTCTCACGACCAAGCTGATCAAGAAGTGTTCCGCCAATGTTACCCGGGCCGAAGAGACCGAGCGAGAGCGTCTGCGGTGACATGAAGAATACTGAGTGCAATGCCCTTTCAGCCTTTACATCATCGACAGATGAGATAACTGCGCTTATGTTACGTTCACTCGAGCCCTGTGCGATGGCACGGACGTTGACTCCGGCACGTGCAAGAGACGAGAAGAACTGTCCCGCTACCCCTACACATCCCGGCATACCTTCGCCGACGACTGCAAGAATCGAGAGGTTGTCTTCCGAGCCGACAGATGAAATCTGACCGCTTTCAAGTTCCTTACTGAACTCCGTAACTATTGTTGTCTGGGCTCTCTTCGCTTCCTTCTGCGGAATTGCGAAACATATTGAATATTCACTTGATGCCTGGGAGATGAAGATAACGGAAATACCCTCACGCCTGAGGGCACTGAAAAGGCGGGATGAAACACCCGGGACACCCGACATGCCCGACCCTTCGACATTTATAAGTGATATGTTCTTTACGACGCTGAAGGCCTTTACACCTTTTTCGTTTCCGCTTCCCTTAACAGTTACCGTTGTTCCCTTCTCATCGGGTTCACTCCATGAACAGAGCGAGAGTGTAAGGCCGGCATTCATTGCGGGGATGAATGAATGGGGATGAACAACAGGTGCACCGAAGAACGAGAGCTCCGTTGCTTCATTATATGTTAGATTTCTGATTATATGGGCATTGGGAACATCCTTCTTACTTGCTGAGTATAGAAGGGATTTCTGGTTCCAGAATGTTAGGGGCGCCTTGAGGGATGCTGCAATTAAGGACGCGCTGTATTCGCCCCAACCCTCTTCTTCACGCTCCCTGCCTGATGCATCCCTGTCCTCATCACAGTAGAGGAGAGTGCCGGCAGCAAGGACAACTTTCTTACCTTTTATAACTGAAGGGGAGGAAAGAATCTGAGGAACGGTAAGGACGAGAGATGCCACCCCCTCATCTTCAAAACGGCGTGCCAGTATTAGAGCGAGAAATGATGACGAGAGGTTTTCCAGGTAATCGCCGGAGTCCCCCTCCCTGCTTTCAAGAAGCCACACAGCCTTCAATATGTCCTTTATGTCATTAAAGGAGGATTCAATCGAGGCCGAAACAATCCCTGAGCCGACGGAAGAAAGCGACGAGGACGCCAGTTCAAGCCACCCTTTTCTCTTCATCCCGAGAAGTTTCCATACATCCTCATCACGCTTTTCAGCCTTTTCGAGAAGTTTATCAAACGAAAGCTCGGGATTGAGCGGAGGCGGAAGAACAATAACAGATGTATCATCATTGTATTTCCTTATGATACCCATCAGCCTTTCGATACCGCCTGAAGTACTGACCATCGATCCTTCAAGTGCATGGACACGTATACTCATCATCTCCTCCATTTATATAAAAAAAGAGGGCTCCCTTACTTAAAAGGAGTCCCCGTCTTTTTCATTCTTAGAAAAACTAATCCTGTTATACAACCTTCTGGACTCTTCCTGCTCTGAGGCAGCGAGTGCATACTTTAATTGTTCTGGGAGTTCCGTCGATAAGGGCCTTAACAGAAACAATATTCGGTCTGAACTCACGCTTTGTAGTTACTCCGATATGCTGTCCGACACCACCCTTCTTCTTGGACTGTCCCTTTCTTGTTACAACTGAACCAGAAATTGTACCTTTTCCACAAATATCACATCTTCTAGCCATGACTAATATCCACCTTAAATAATATGCTCATCATCCGACGGAACCTTTGTCGGCACTAAGACCGGAGCATGGGCAAAGATACGCCGTCGTAACAATTGTTGAATATACCCCAAACGCCGTTTCTTTGTAAAGTCATTCAATCCTTTTTATGCAACTTTCTTTTAGAACACACTCACCGCACTTCGGCCTGGGTCGGCATACGGTGCGCCCGAGGTAGTTGAGAGTATCGCTAAGTCTGTTCCAGCAGCGTGAATCAAACTTTGCCATAATCTCTCTCATTGTTCTATCTCTGTCATGGGAAGAACTCAGCCCCAGACGATAGCTGACCCTCTCAAAGTGTGTGTCGACAACAACTGCATCCCCGCTGAGAATTCTCTGTATGTATACAGAGGCTGTCTTTTCGCCTATTCCCTTGATAGAAAGAAGCTCCTCTCTTGTCTTCGGCTCTCCGTGATTGAGGAAATAGAGTGCTGTCTCTTTGATTGTCCTACTCTTACTCATTGAAAGTCCTGAAGAATGTATGAGTCTCTCTATACTCTCAATATTGGCAGAAGCTATGCTCTCTGCATCGGGAAAGCTCTCAAATAGCAGCCCGGCTGATTCTTCCGCCTTTCTGTCGGTGTTTGACTGGGAGAGAATAACGGTGATGAGAAAACTCAAGCTATCGGTGCATGGAAGGAAGAATATTTCCTTTGGCATGGATTTATCGAGTGTATTGAATATCTCGCGTTCCTTCTCTCTCATAGCACAATACTACTCTTTTTCCATACTGTTTATCAAAGGCTCTCTTTCAGCCGAACATCCTCAGGCACCCTCTTTCTTCCATCTTTGCCGTCTCCTCCCCCTTCTGGGTAATCCAGCTTTGAAGTACACTGAAAACCGAGAGTTGCGATGTCGACAAGAGTCCCGTCTTTTCAATAAGTCGCTGTTTTGTCCTTACGACGGTGCGGAGACTTACACCCAGCGAAATTGAAACCTCCTTGTCACTCATGCCGTAGCTGAATGGCATCAGGAATTTCTTCTCCCTCTTCGTCAGGGCTAGCCTTATCTGAGTGTGGGTGTACGTTGCACTTCCCGAGTAGATATCGGAAAGAAGAACCCGGCCTTTCTTCGTAAATTCGACATACGGAAATAGTGCGGTAATCAGATTCTCCTGATAGTATTGTGGTGCAACAACTATACGAGCGAGGGGATTAAGAGAGCGTAGCCTTATTATGTCATCAACAATTGAGAAGAGATTCTCGGTAGATAGAATAAGAAGGTCACAGATGGGAAGAGAATCAGAAAAATAGAGTTCCTCAAATGAGAAATCAAGGCTCCTGTCGACTATTAGGTTATCAATATTTCCTCTCTTCACAATCTTTTTGCACATACTTATAAAGCATCTTTTTCTGTTTTTTTGTCATAAAAGAGAAAGAGATTTTCATATATTCACGTAAAAGCAAACAGTTTTACAAATAATTGTTCAATATTGTTCACATTTTATTTTACCCTGAGTGATTGACGGCCGGGCCTAATTTTTCTATACTCCTCTAGTGCTTCGGGATGTCGCCTAGCGGCTATGGCGCCTGCTTTGGGAGCAGGATATCGATGGTTCGAGTCCATTCATCCCGACTTACCCTCTTCATTTGAAGAGGTTTTTTTGTGGAAAATTTGTGAATCCACTATATGAAAAGCGCCGTTGAGCTTATTATTGGGTCGTGAAGAGATTTTGTCTGTTTATAATCATTATAAGTCTGTCCTTCTCCGTCATGGCGGCAGTCTTTCCATCCTATGACTTCACCTTTTATAAGACAAGCGACGAAACTCTTACATCCTTTGATAAAAACAAAATCGGCATAGATGTCACAGGATACGGCTTTGTCGGATCGGATTCCACACAAGGAATATATCTTAGAATAGGAATACAGACACCGTTCAGCACACTTATCAAGCTTAAAGAAAGCATATTCAACACAAGCTCAAAAACAACTACAGCAACAGATTCTTCAACTATTGCATTATCAAACAATACAGGAACAACAACTCCAACAGGTACTACAACGACTACGGGCACGACAACGACTACGGGTACTACAACACCTACGGGTACTACAACACCTACGGGTACTACAACACCTACGAGCACAACAACACCTACGAGCACAACAACACCTACGAGCACAACAACTCCAACGGGCACGACAACTCCAACGGGCACGACAACTCCAACGAGTACAACAACTCCAACGAGTACGACAACTCCAACGAGCACAACAACTCCAACGGGTACGACAACACCTACGGGCACGACAACTCCAACGAGTACAACAACAACTCCAACGGGCACATCAACCTCGACGGGAACGACCACTACTGAGGAAAGCACAACAGGAGAAACAGATGGAAAGAGCGGAGAGACATCAATACTCTCCCCGACTGTTAATAAAGATGAGAAAACGACAGAAAGTAATTTAGACACCTCCCAGTGGAAGTTCCTCTTTTCAATAGGACCTGCATGGCGAAGCACCATGGGGGACAATGCAATCGTCTACGGGGGGCTGGGATTTACCGTCACAACGGAATTTACCAACTCATTCAATGAAGAAGGCTCCATCTATAGCTCCAATTTCTATGCGATGCTCTCCCTCGATATAGATTACGGCTTCAGAGTCGGACTCAAGCACAGCAGAACTACAATCCGCATCGGAGTCCATGCAATTGCAAACATCATCGGCTTCAACCAGAACAAAAGCTACGCTGAGAACAGCAATGAGACGAAGAACATCGACATCTACGGCTACATTGCAGGAAAGAACGGCATAATGGGTTCAACAAAGGGAAGGGGCTATATAAGGCTTGCCACCACATTCAGCGAAAAGAAAAGAGATGCCTACAACTACTCGAATAGGACATCTCTTCTGGGAAAAGGACAACTCGTAAAAGTTGAATAACTATCTTTTGTCTTTGTCTATACGTTTAAGAAAGAGAGACGCAAGAAGAGCAAAGACAACGATAAAAACAACAAGGGCAATCCAGGAAATGACTACATTGTCGGGAGTAGAGGCATAATCGGGATTGGGGCTCAACTCTCCCATCTTCTTCTGGAAACTTTCAACTCCTTCGGGATTTGCCTGAATCTCTTCAACAACACTCTTGAGCGGCGTCATACCCTCATACTCGGTATTCTGGAACTTCACAAGCATATTCCATACGCTTACCATCTTGAGCGAATTGTAGCCACATATTGCACATATTGCATTCATTCCCCATCTGGCAAAGGTAATATATGACAGTGTGTTGCTTATACCTTCGAGGGTAAAGACTGCACCGGAGAATAAAAGCTCGAAGATAAGCACAAACGGCATGACCGTCATAGCTGCAGTAGTATTACGTGCAACAGTGCTTATCCAGAGAGACATTATGTCGGAAGCATATGTAATAAGGAAAAATGTGATAGTCAAATCGATGACGAAGAGAGGTGTCACAACTCCGCCCATGGGGAATTTAATTCCCGAAACCCTGCACACCGTTACAGATATCATAGCTTCCGCCATACACAGTGCCGCCTGATAAATCATATGGGAAAGAATATATGAGCCAATCCTCATTCCCGAGCGGTGCTCTCTCTTGACGACCTCCCTTTCCCTACATACTACCTGGATGGAGTTGAAGAAGCCGTTCCAGATACATATACAGGAAAGCGCAAGTGCACCCTTCATCGTCCCCTCCATAGTCTGGAGCATCGTCCCCTTTATTACGAACGAAACGAGAGCCGCGATAAGCGCAGCCATCGGAAGCATCTTCCAGTCATCCTGGAAGACGAACATCCTGAAGAATTTTCCGAGGTATATAGGAACCTGACCGAAGGTTTTTCTATGTTTTTCCTTAAGCATTCTGCCTTCTCCTCTCGTTCTCGAACTTCACGATGAGTTCGTCGGTTCTGCCTTCTCCACCCTCGTCACGGCGGTTAATCATCTTTATGATGTCCTCCATCGTTTCACGCTGGAAGAACGAGCGAGCATCTTCCACGCTTCCTGCGAAGACAAGGCGACCTGACTTATTCTCATCCTTACCCAGGATGATGACCTGATCAAAGAGGTCTATGACTCTGTCGGGAGAGTGTGTTATGACGATGACAATCTTTCCCTTTCGTGATATCGCCCTGAGCCTCTCCATCAAATCGCGGGCAAGAACGCCGTCAAGTCCCGAGTCGGGTTCGTCGAGGATGAAAAGTGACGGGTCGGCAACAAACTCAGTTGCTATGCTCGTCCTCTTCTTCTGTCCTCCCGAGAGTTTCGACACAAGGTTATTCTGAACAGCTTTGAGGCCGAAGATTTCGAGTGTGTCATCGATTTTCTTCTTCCTCTCCTCCTTGTTCACGCTCTTCGGAAGCTTCAAGAGTGCTGCATCCTCTATTGTTTTTATGACTGTATCATTATAACGAATAAGATCCATCTGGGGGACAAAACCTATGTCGTACATCATTGAGCTGAAATCACGATAGATATTTTTCTTTCCGAGTGTAACCGTTGCATCGGCCTTCTCATATCCTGTTATTGCGTTGACAAAGGTTGTCTTTCCCGCACCCGAGCCCCCGAGAAGCAACACCATCGTTCCAGGCTTGATAGTAAGGTTTATATCCCTCAAGAGTGTCTTTTTCTTGAAAAACTCCTTGACAGTGCGTGAACGTATCTGGACAGCAAGTACACCTTCAGCTCCCTTGAGTGGCATTGAAGATATGCCGTCGAGGCCCTCCAGGGTATCGTCAATATCTTCAACAGGTTGGAAAGCCGGGAGGAAACCCCAGAGCAGTGCAGGAACGGGCTCTACAATAATCCATAGGAGCGTCCAGAGTTTACGACGACCAAATTTTACGCAGACTCCTGTATAAACCCTGATGGAGTAAACAAACTGGGAAACTCCGAAAGTTAGCATCAAAGCCACATATACAATACCGTAGATATCGAGTACCTCATCACTCTTATGCTGGATGATACGCACCACCACATACGAGTACTGGGATATAAAAAGGAGTATCTTTGATATGAAAATACCCCTTCCCTGGTCTTCCCTGTGTACATTCACCGCAAGTTTATAGTAGCGATAAAACGGCACAAGGGCCCATCTTGAGTCAATCTTCAACTTTTTGAAGATAAACCAGAATCCGACTGTCGTGAGGATTAAATTTACAATAGAAAGAATATCTGAATCTAAATAAGAGATGAATCCCTGCACTTTTATTTCTCCTCTTTTCAGTTTAGTCTTTTTACTACTCTTTAGTGAAGTTTAATATTAAGAAAATCGGGCCACCTCTCATATAAAAGCATCAAAGGAAAAGGCATAAACGATAGAAAAAGGTGAAAAAGCAGGAGGGAGAAACTTAATTTTCAACAAATTCCCTCCAACCCCCTTGAAAATGTCCTTCATTCAAGTTATTTTTCTCTAGTAAAGTTTCATGCGGCCATAGCTCACCTGGATAGAGCAAGTGCCTTCTAAGCACTAGGTAGTTAGTTCGAGCCTAACTGGCCGTAAATAAGCGAGGTGTCAAAAACACCTCTTTTTTTTACGTCGAGTATGAGAATACGATACTTGGCCTCAATGTTTCCCCGGTATTGTTAAGAATGACTACATTAAAGAGAAGCGAGAAATCGGAGTAAGTTCCGAGGAGAGTGAAGGCGATGTTGCTGGTGCTTTCATCAGTCGATGAGACTGAGTAGGAATACTTTACGCCTGCGTCAAGAAGGACATCCTTGAGAAACTGGAGGGTGATATCACCCTGGACTGTCAAGCGTCTCTCTCCGCTAGAAAAGCCTATTCCCTTCAAATCTACGGAAAGACGTGGCACAAGATACTTCAAATCCCCGTCACTATTGTACTCATCGCCCTTAAATGAAAGTCCCACTGTCGTATTTGTAACGAGCTTATTAAAGAATGAACTATCGAGAGAGACTGAGAAGAGGTCGTCGAAGACAAGGCCAATGGAGAAATTATTCGAGTAGACAAGAGCTCCAAGGTTAGCGTTGAACCTTTCGCTGTTCGAAAGCTGATCGTAGGGGCTGAACCAGGCATTACCGATTGTGTCGATTATGCCGTCAAGGCGCTTACTAAGCCTGGCAACCGAATTACCTCCCCCGAGCCTCGCACCGATGGAGAAATGGGAGAGAAATGAGTAAGCAAGCGAGAGTTCGATATCGAAAGAAGAGTAAATATCGTAATACACTCCGTCACTCCGGAGAGTACGGTTATCGAGTGCGGATGAGATTTTCGCGCTTAATGATACGGGCCCGCTCACAACAGTACCCTGGAGTTCACTTGTGAGGTTCTGCATGAATGAGAGCTTTTCATTCCCGAATAAATCGGTGTTATAACTTTCACTGGGGCTGTATGAAATCTGGTAGTCTTTACTGCCTTTAAGGAGCGGAAGTGATGCAGGATTGACGAAGATATTTGAGAAGGCACCGTAATATGAGACACTCTCAAGCGCCGAATATTTCAAGCCGAGAAGAGACGTGTCGGTATCCAGTGCGTCAGAGGAGGCATAGAGGGAGAAGGCAAGAATAAATATCGTCAAAAATAATAGAGTGCGTTTCACAACAAAGAGTATATAAGAAAAAACCGTGATTGAAAATTGTCATCCTCACCTATGATAATAACTACATGGGTTCTGTTTTCTTTCATATAGATCTCGATGCCTTCTTTGCCTCCGTCGAGTGCCTTGACCATCCTGAGTACCGTGGTAAGCCGTTAATTATCGGCCACCCCGGGCCGAGGAATGTAGCCTCGACCTGTTCATATGAAGCAAGGCGTTATGGTGTACACTCAGCCATGCCCATGACTGTGGCGCTGAGAAAATGCCCCAACGCAATATGTGTGGACGGCAACTACCGACGCTACAGCGAGAAAAGTAAGGAGGTTATGGGGATAATATCGTCCTTTGCTCCCGGCTTTCTTCAGGTATCGATAGATGAAGCCTTTCTTGATTTGACTGGAACGGAACGCATCTACCCTCTTCCTGGAAAGGCTGCGAGGCTACTTAAGGAGAGAATACTCACCCAGACGGGACTCACGGTATCTATCGGGGTTGCTCCTTCGCGCTTTTTAAGTAAGCTTGCATCCGACTACCATAAGCCTGACGGACTCACAATTGTTCCGAGGGGTCGTGAAATCGAATTTGTCGACAGCGTGGGACTCAAAAAATTATGGGGCGTCGGGAAAAGCACACTCGAAAGTCTCAACCGCAAGGGAATATATACAACTGAAGCGTTAAGAACATACAGCAAGGATGAACTCGAGGCCCTTTTCGGCCTCGCGAGTGGAGAGTATCTCTACGCCGTGGCACGAGGAATAGACCCCGGAATTTATACAGGGGAGGCAAAAAGCCACTCAATCAGTGAAGAGCGAACTTTCTATCCCGATATATATGGTATCGAGGCACTTTCCCAGAAGCTCCTGGAGATGGCAGAGAGTGTCATGTTCCGCTCGCTCGACGAGGGCGAGGTCGGAAGGACAGTCACAGTCAAACTTCGCTACGGGGACTTTTCAACCTATACGATAAGTTCAACCCCTGAGAGCGGGATCTACTCATCCGACGACATCTATAAAATAGCACTTACACTGCTCAAGAGCAGATACAACAACCTCGGGGTAAGACTCCTGGGTGTGACGCTCGGCAATCTCTATAAAGCAGATAAACCCGAGCAAGGGGAATTCTTCAAGGAGACGGAAGAGAAAAAACGCCTCCTTGAAAAGGAAATCCTAAGCCTACGAAAAGAAGGGAATATCATACAGAAGGCATCGGCCCTCGCGAAAGGAAAAGAGTGAGACTGTTGTACTCCCCTTCCCGTTTTGCTATTATTTCAGCATGATTCATTTATGTCTCATAGAGCCTGAGATTCCGCAGAATACGGGGAATGTAGCAAGGACGGCAGTTGTAACCGGGTCGACTCTTGTTCTTGTACACCCACTTGGGTTTTCTCTCGACGAAAAGAGTGTCAGGCGGAGCGGACTCGACTACTGGAAGGATGTCTCCCTCATTGAGGAGAATTCCTTCGATGAGTTTATTTCAAAACACTTAGATGACGAAATCTACTTCTTCTCTGCACATGGAGAAAAAAGCTTCTCGGATGTATCATATCCGGAGGACAAAGATATTTATCTTATATTCGGTAAGGAATCGACAGGACTGGGAGATGAGATAATATCACAATTCAGAGATAAAACGCTCAGAATACCGATGAGGGAGAACGAGAGGTGCCTCAACCTCTCCAACAGTGTCGCTGTTGCCTTATATGAAGTTCTGAGACAAAGAGGATATAGGGGGTTGAAGTGAAAACAATTGCAATCATTGGAACTGGAAATATGGGAGGGGCAATAGCAAGAGCACTCTCGAAGAGGGATGACTACAGCATCATCCTTTATAACAAAACATTTGAGAAAGCAGAGAAGCTTGCCTTGGAGACGGGGGCAAAAGCCGTGAAGAGCATGGATGAAATTACGTCGGTCGACACCGTCATCATTGCCGTGAAGCCTCAGGTACTTCCTTTTGTCTACTCCAGTCTCAGGAAGATTAAGTGCTCCCTCTTTATTTCCCTTGCGGCCGGAGTGAGTCTCGAGACTCTCAAGTCGAATCTCGGCGTTTCATCAATTGCGCGCTACATGCCGAATATTGCAGCAAGCGTCGGTAAGTCCGTCACGGCAGTCACATACACCGATGATTTACCCGAAGAGAAAAAAACGACCGCACTCGATATCGCATCATCCTTCGGAGATGGCTTCTTCCTTGATGAGAGCCTCTTCAATGCGTTCATCGGGATATCGGGCTCGGCAATTGCCTTTATCTATGAATTCATTTCCGCCCTCACACTCGGCGGGGTAAGAGAGGGAATCGGGTACAAAAAGGCCGAAGAAATCGTCCTCTCTACAATCAAGAGTGCAATTACCCTTCAAAAAGAGTCTCATAAGAGTGCAACAGAACTTGAAATTATGGTATGCTCTCCAAAAGGTACAACCATTGAGGGAGTAAAGAAATTGAAGGAACTCAACTTCGAGAATTCCGTCATCGAGGCTGTAAGTGCATCGGCACGTAAGGCTGAGGCAATGGAAAAGAAGAACTGAGTAAGGAGAAAGCAATGATAGATATCAAAGAATTGAAAACCAGGCATGACGAAATCAAAAAGAACATCGAAAACAGATACATGAACGTCGATTTAGATGCAATCATCAAGGATCAGGACGATAGACTCGCTCTCCTTCTTGAAGTTGAAAATCTCCGTAACAGGAGAAACGAGACAGCCCAGAAGATGAAGGGTAAACTCGACAATGAGACAAGAGCAAAATACATTGCAGAGGGAAAGGCCATAAAGGATGAACTCGCGCTCAAGGAAGCTGAGCTTACCGAACTCGATGCAAAGTTCATGAATGAAGCACGCACAATTCCTAACTACGCTCATCCGGATGCACCAATCGGCAAGGAAGACAAGGACAGCCTTGCCGTTAAGTTTGTCGGAGAGCCGACAAAATTCTCATTCAAGGCAAAGGACCACGTCGAGCTCGGCGAAGAACTCGATATCCTCGATTTTGATAAGGGCGCTAAGGTTGCCGGGCAGAAGTTCTACTACATAAAGAACAAGGCTGTAATCCTCCAGATGGCACTCGAGCGCTACGCAATGGATATCGTAGTAAAGCACGGTTTTACACCTTTCATTACGCCTGATGTAGCCAAGGAAGAGATTCTTAACGGTATCGGATTCAACCCAAGAGGAGCTGAAAGCAACATATACACAATCGAAGGAACCGACACATGTCTTGTCGGAACAGCAGAAATAACACTCGGCGGTTACTACAAGGACACAATCCTCAATAAGGAAGACCTCCCGATTAGAATGACAGGCCTCAGCCACTGCTTCAGACGTGAGGCAGGTGGTGCCGGGCAGTATTCAAAGGGCCTCTACAGAGTACACCAGTTCTCGAAGCTCGAGATGTTCATCTATTGTCTACCCGAGGAATCTGATTCCTTCCACCAGGAGATTCTCTCGATTGAAGAGGAGATATTCTCCGGCCTCGGACTACCATACCGCATCGTAGACACGGCAACAGGAGACCTCGGAGCTCCGGCATACCGCAAGTTCGACATAGAGGCATGGATGCCAGGAAGAGGAGACGAAGGTGAGTACGGCGAAGTAACAAGTACAAGTAACTGCACTGACTATCAGGCACGCTCTTTAAACATCCGTTACCGCGATGACGACGGCAAGATTAAGTTTGTACATATGCTCAATGGAACAGCTGTCGCACTCTCGAGAGCAATGGTTGCAGTACTTGAGAACTACCAGAATGAAGACGGATCCGTAACTGTTCCTCCAGCCCTTGTTCCGTATACAGGCTTTGACAAGATTACAAAATAAATATGACAAGTGCACTTATAACAGATTTCTATGAATTGAACATGATGCAGGGCTTCTTCCTTGAAAAGAAGAATCCCCGTGTCGTATTCGACATGTTCTACAGAACAAACCCATTCCACGGTGGATACACAATCTTCACGGGACTGGAGCATCTTATAAACGAACTCGAAAACTTCAAGTTCTCAGAGGAAGACATCGAGTACCTCAGGTCACTGGGTAAGTTCGACCCTTCATTTCTCGACTACCTCTCATCCTACTCCTTCTCGGGAGATATCTGGGCAATGGAGGAAGGAAGTGTGGCGTTCCCAGGAGAACCTCTTATTAGGGTTGAGACGACAATGATTGAGGCTCAGCTCATCGAGTCATTCCTCCTCAATACAGTCAACTTCCAGACGCTCATTGCCACAAAGGCCGCAAGAATGAAGGTTGCAACCAAAGGTAAGGGTTCAATCATGGAATTCGGACTAAGGCGTGCACAAGGCGTCGACGGTGCTCTCAGTGCTTCCCGCGCATGCTTCATCGGAGGATGTGATGTGACAAGCAACACCTATGCCGGGCGTATATATAAAATCCCAGTGGCAGGGACGATGGCACACTCATGGGTTATGCTCTTCGATAACGAATACGAGGCTTTCAGGCGCTTTGCCGACCTCTATCCTGATAACTGCATCCTTCTTATCGACACATACGACACCCTTAATTCAGGTATCGAGGCAGCAATAAAGGTGGGCCTCGAGCAGAAGGAGAAAGGACTCAGAATCGGAGTCAGAATCGACAGCGGAGACCTCAGCTACCTAACAAAGGCAGTGAGGGAAAAGCTTGATGCAGCAGGGCTCGAGGATGCAACTATCTGTATATCTAACGACGTAACGGAAGAAATCATCCTCAACCTCGTAAACGATGGAGCTCCAATTGACAGCTGGGGAATAGGAACCCACCTTGTGACTGGCGGAACCCAGGCAGCGCTCGGAGGAGTGTACAAACTATCTGCAAAGGAAGAGAACGGCGAGTTCATACCGACCTTGAAGATATCATCATCATTCGAGAAAACCACAAACCCCGGAATAAAGCAGGTTTACCGCTTCTACGATAAGAACAACCAGGCATTGGCCGATTTGATTGCACTCTGCGACGAGAAAATCGACAGCGGTGTCAACCATATCTTCTACCACCCCTTCTCCACCGGAGACATGTTTATCATGAGGAAGAACAACTACGCCCTCGTAAGACCTATGCTGACAAAGCAGATGGAGAAAGGTAAGAGGATAAACGCTGAGCCGACGCTCAAGGAACTTCAGGACAGGGTAAAGGAAAACCTTTCCCATTTCGACAAGAGCTACAAGCGCCAGATTAACCCGCACATCTACAAAGTGTCGCTGACAGGAAAGCTCAAAGACCTTAAGGCTGAGCTGGTACTGGAATCAAAGATGCAAGAATAAAAACAGAAAGGCCCTGAGAATCTCTTCCCGGGGCCTCTATATTCAGCATTCAATCCTGTCCTTAAGCACAACCTCGGCACTTTTACCTGTAAATTTCACACCATATGTGATTATGAGACCGTAGCCGTCAAGGCCGTCGATGTACCTCTTCCTCTCAATCTGGGCAGTCGCATCATTGATTGTCTCATTCTCACCCTTCAGCTCGAAGACTGAGGCTCTCTTTTTCGTGAAGTCGAGAACAACAATGTCAGGTTTGCCCATACCATATTCCTTGTTCGAATCTATTTTGTACCCGATACCCGTAAAAAGCCCGTTGAAGAAAAGGTGGTATGCATACTCATGCCAGATATCATTATATGAGAGCGTTTTGTTAATGATTGTTGTCATATCTCGCGCGATTTTCTCACTGTCCCCTTTCCAGAGAGCATCGGATAGAGAGTTGAGATTTGCTGTCGTCGTAACACTCCTCACCCAATTGACTATACTCTTTGAAAAGATGTCTCTTACTTCCTTATTGGGAATTCTGAGAGCTTTTTCATCTTTTTCCAGTTCCAGTCCTACATCCTCGCTGTTACCTGTCGTCAGGTACCCTGTCATCAGGAGGACACTCCACAAATTGTTATCTGTAGCATACAAATAATCATATGTAATGTTTTCGTCTATACTCCTTATGATGAACTCCCCATTCAATAGAGCATCAAGAGAGTCAAACATATCCTGCCTACCTGATTTTATAAAGGTCTCGATTATTGTATTCCCGCTTGTATTCGCCCAATAGTTCTTCGGTTTGGCTGAGCTGTTATTCTTCAGGTCATTGAGGTACGAGATTACGTCCCAGGGAGAATAGATTTCACTGTTGCCGAAACGATAGCCGTCATACCATCCTTTCGCAAGGGGGAGTTTATCCTCTACTCCAAGCTCCTTGAATGCGTTTTCAACTTCAAGTGATGTAAAGCCGAAATAAGTACTGAATGCTTCATCCATGATAGTATTCGAATATAGATTGTTAAGCCCTGTGAAGATGCTTTCCTTTGCTATTCTGAGGCAGCCGGTGACTACCCCGAACTCCAATGTTTTGTTGCCTTTAAGTACGCTGAGTATTCCCTTCATCATATCAAGCATTTCACGGTAATACCCATTCTCGCTTGCCTTTGCCATCGGAACATCATACTCATCTATAAGAAGAATTACATTCCTACCATAATGTGCATAGAGCATATCCATTAAAAGAGACAATGAACCCTTAATTTCTGTCTTTGTCGGCTTTCCTCTATATGTGCTGGTAAATTTTTCCTTGAGAGATTCACTCACCCTATCACTGGAAAGAAGAAATTCATACTTATAGCAAAGATTAAAGACTAAGCCTTTTAGAGCATCAAACGCACTTTCAAAGTCCAGACCGTCAATATCTTTAAATGAAATAAAGATAGTCGGAAATTTATTCATCCACGCATCACAAATCTCTTTGTTTCTGCTGATGTAAAGTCCGTCAAATAATGCTTTGCTGTCTTCTCTGATGTCGAAGAAAGAGTAGAGCATTCTCATTGCCGTTGTCTTTCCAAAGCGGCGCGGGCGGGTGAATGCAAACGCACAGGTGCCGCTATTTTTGTACAAATCTTCGATAAGAGCGCTCTTATCTATATAGAAGAGGCCCTCTTCTCTTATTGTGCGGAAATCAGACTCGCCTATCGGGAAATTGACATTGTTCATATATCACCTCATTCACATTGATGAGCTGATTTAACCCTGCCACATGCCATTAAACAAGAATCAGAAGTCAATAAGAGATAAGAGTGCTCTCAAATTTGCTGTTTTCTCAATTGAAACTGTTACATTTCGGGACAACGATTAATTCTCATCCCACTTTTCAATCAGCGTGAAGAAATCTGTTTTCTGAAGGTTCACCTGCTTCTTCTTAATTTCTTCCGAGAGGCAGACCTTATCGACATATGGTTTCCACTTCTTGACGAGGTTTTTCCCAGCAATACGTTTTATGGACAGTGCCTTTGTATAGAACCTGTTCATTCCGCTGCACTCCGACCTGTCTTCTATTACGGAAACTCGCTTCGGGAATTGTAGGGCAAGGGCCGGCGTCAGTTTTATGCTGTAGCCGAAGAGCCATGAGCGCGTCCCGAAGTCTATTGCCTGATAATATTCACTGAGAATCTCGGTATCATAACCGCGGAGGCGCTGAAAGAGGGCCCTGTCATATAATCCGCTCTGGAGCACAGGATAAAGCGTTCGCTGTTCCTTTTCAGCCTCCATGTCGGGAAGGAATGACTGCGGGTCGATTTCACTGCCCCTTATGTACGGTGCCCTGAGGGTCGGAAGAAGCTCGGCTTCACTACTTATCATCACTGGGCAGATTACAACAGGGTGGTCCTTACCAGCCATGACAGCCAGGAGTTTCTCCCCTTCAAATGCAACCATCTCCATATCTGTACGAACAATAAGGAAGTAGTCCGTGTAGCATTCATCGGCCATTGCGTTAATATATTCACCGGTTGTCGTGTCATTCGAGAATATGATGAATGTAACCTCAGGATAGTTTGCCTGAATATTGTACCTTTCCATGTTGTACTCGTTTGTAAGTACATGGAGGGAAAGATTCATGTTCTCCATATACCACTTGAGTGTCGACTCCAACTCTTCCTTCGTTCCGAAGTCCAGGATACCGATGGCAAACTGCTTCTGCTTGTAAAGACTTGAAATACGGAAACCTAAATCCTGCTTTCTGAAGACCATCCTGTAGCTACTCATACTGAACTGTATCCTCCGGTCTGAAGACCACTTTATGGTTTTCCCCGACAATGGTGCTTATATCTTTCGAACTGTGGCCTTTTATCATAAGAATTTCAGATGAGTTGAATCCCGATACCGCCTTCATGAATACCACGCCGTCCTTTTTCTTCACATCCACAACATCCCCGCTCGAAAAGACGCCTTTGACATCGACAATTCCCGACGGGAGAAGCGACTTATGTGCGCATAGTGCCGCTTCAGCCCCATCGTCTACTATTATCGTACCGACAGAAGGCGTATTGAGTATCCACCTCTGACGCTGTGACATACGAAGGGAAGGAAGGATGTATGTTCCCTTCTCCTCGCCTTCCATTATCTTAATAAGTATGTCTTTCTCGTAGCCTGATGCAATGACTGTGCCACAGCCACCCTTCTGTGCTATCTGGGCAGCCATCAGTTTTGTCTTCATGCCACCTGTGGAGAATTCGCTCCCCTTGCCGTTGGCCCAGGCAAAAACGGAGCTGTCGATGACGGAGAGGGAGTCTATTTTCTTCGCCCCGCTGTTGGTCTTCGGGTTATCTGTATAAAGCCCGTCGATATCTGTTAAAAGAATAAGAAGAGAGGCGTCAATTTTGGATGCAACTAAGGCGCTCATTCTGTCGTTGTCGCCGAAGACATTCCCGATTTCCGCTGTCGATACGACATCATTTTCATTGAAAATCGGAACGACCCCCAATTCGAGGAGTGTCATAACAGCCGAGCGGAGGTTATTGTAGCTCTTACGATTATTCAAAACGGAACGTGTAATGAGTATCTGCGATGATATTATACCGTGCCTTGAGAACTCCTTCTGATAGGCGTCCATCAATACAGGCTGTCCGATTGCAGCACATGCCTGCCGAAGTGCTATCTGCTTGACTGCGCTCTCGTGCCCGAGGGCCTTTGCGCCGAGGCCTACAGCACCGGAAGAGACAAGGAGGACCTGAATGTCCTTCTCCCTCAGATATGCTATCTCGTCGACAAGTTCCTTTATCCTGTTTCTGTCGACACCTTCTTTATCTGATAAAAGGTTCGTTCCCACCTTCACGACAATTCTCTTTACGCTTGAAAAGTCCCTCATATATCAAGCTCCCTGAAGTGGAAACTCTTTCCGCCTTCCCCGCTGTATTCTCCCACAGTTTCTCCGTGGCCGCAAAGAATCCACTTTGTCGTCATAAGACCGTCAAGTCCCACCGGCCCGCGGGCATGGATACGGGACGTTGAAATTCCGACTTCCGACCCCAGCCCAAAGCGGTAACCGTCGGCAAAGCGTGTGGAGCAATTGACAAAGACATCAGCCGAGTCGACCTTCCTCAAGAACTCATCAGCCTTCGCCTTGTCTTCTGTAAGGATGGCGTCGGTATGTCCCGACGAATGCTTCTTAATATGTTCAATCGCTTCATCAAAGGATGAAACAACCTTGATTGCACACTCCTTTTTAAGGTATTCGGTGTCATAGTCTGTAGCCGTAGCATGTAGGGCATTCTTGAAGTATGGGAACGACGTTTCGTCAGCGTGTACGACAACACCCGCTTCGTCAAATGCAGTGGAAAGAAGAGGAAGCAGCGCCGGGGCAATATCTTTATCGAGAAGGATTGTCTCCGTTGCATTGCATGCCGCCGGATATTGCGTCTTGGCGTCCAGAAGCACCTTCACGCTCTTTTCTACATCCGCGCTCTTCTCGACATATGTAATACATAGTCCCTCTGCGTGTCCGAGTACCGGAATGTGGGTGTTATCCATTATGTAGCGCACAAAACTGTTGGAGCCACGCGGGATAATCAAATCGACCCATTCATCGGCTTTGAGAAGCTCTTTCACATCGTCCCTAGTCTCGAGTGCTGCAATCCAGGAAGATGAGAAGGAAAATGACTCTGTTGCTTCCTTGATGATATCGACAAGAACACGGTTTGTATTTGCAGCCTCACTTCCGCCTTTCAATATAAGACCGTTGCCACTCTTGAGAGAGAGGGAGGCTATCTGGACAACAGCATCGGGTCTCGCCTCGAATACCGTCCCTATTACTCCGATTGGGACTGCTACCTTCTCAAGCACAAAGCCTGAGTCTATCTCCCGCTTTTCTCTTACCTTCCACACCGGGTCAGCTAGGGATTCAACTTCCTTCAGGCCTTTTAGTGACTGCGCTATCTTTTCATCAGTGTATTTAAGCCTTGCGATAAGCGCACTGCTCTCTCCGTTCTTTATTGCACTATCGACATCACACTTATTGGCATCCATTATCCTCTTCTTCTCTTTCATAAGAGTTGAAGCTATCGCGCTAAGAGCCGCATTACGCTCCTCAAGAGTCGAACGCGAAAGAAGAAAGGAAGATTCTTTTACACTTTTGAAAAGATTACTGTTCATAATAAATAGTTTAGTTCTTTGAGAGTCATCAATCAATTAAGAAAGTAAAATTCAAACCCTCAAAGAAGCCTTTGTCCCCGATAGAAACACTTTCTTTAAAAAAGAGAGCGAAAAAAGCAAAGAAAGATTGTCTCCTGCTTCACTATTCTTGTTGGTATTATGCCGGTACGTCATAATAAAGAAGTGGACCTACCCATTGAAATTGAGCTATATGCTCCATTTGGAACTCCGATCGAAGAACTCTCGCCATCTTATCTTGAAAGGTTTCTGAAACAATAGTCCAGGAGAAAGAAGTCAACGTTGTCCGTCATTTCTCATAAGAAGAGAAGAACTCATCTACGGCAACAACAACAGAGTTACCTATAGCCCTTGCCTTGTCGCTTATCGTGGCATGGTCGACTTCCTCACCCCTGGGGTCTATATCTGCAGCCTTGAAGTGCTCGGGAACGCTTAATCCCGAATGTAAGAGCCCGCGGAGTTTACCGTCAATAGACGCATAGACTGGTGTCGAATCAACCCATGCTATGATATCTCCCTTCTTGACGATGTCCCCGATTTTGGCATTTTCCTTGAAAACACCGCTTGTGGGTGTATGCATCACCCTCTCCTTACCACACCCTGCAATAAGACCGGGAACTCCCGTGTTCGGAAGTGCACTTCCCGAATAGATAATACGAGCCAGGTTATGGCCCCTCATCGTCTCGATTACAACGGAAGAATCAACACCGGCTGTAAATCCCGGCCCGAGTGCAACTACAAACGGAGCCATATCGAGCTTTGTACCGAGATTCTTCTTTGCAAGTATCGCATCAACTACAACAGTCGGCTTCATCTCCTTTATGATATTCCCGTCCTTATCGGCAATAAGTGCAACCTCCCCCATCTTGAGAATATTCCTGCAGTCCTCAGCGCTTTCAGCAACCGTACACTTAACGCCCTCGATTGTCATACTTCCCGTATATAACGCCTCTGCAAAAGCAACAGTGCGTCTTATTACTGTAGGTTTCTCAACTTCGGTTGCAACTACGTCATAGCCAGCCCTGTGGAGTGCTGTAATGGCACCGGTAGCAAGGTCCCCGGCTCCACGGACAACAACAAGAGGCTTTCTTCTTGAACATGGAAGCCCACTTCTCTTAGAAAAGGAGGCAAGAATTTCGCCTGCCGTAGAGACGGCAATCTCCTCAGGAGTCTCTGCCCCGATATCAAATCCCATCGGAAGGTGCCACCTTTCTCCCTCGGGGGACCTACGCTTTCTCGAAGAGAGCACTCCGATATAAAAGGCGGAAGAGGAATTCAGCTCTTCTTTTATGTTATCGAGTTCATTTGGTGTTGTAATAACAACTGCAGTGTGGGAGTTAATCAATGCTCTTTTGACACCGTCGAGAACACTACTACATATAATTCTCTCGGCAAGGGGAAAACTCTCCTCATTAAGGATGGTGTCTCTCGTGTCGACAACGCTCACATGCCAGCCAAGGTGATGGAACTCATCGTATATGGCCTTACCTACGTGCCCCGCTCCTATTATAAGAATACGCTTCTCTTTTATTGCAACATCAATCATAACTTCTATTTCTCCATGTTCAGATACTCGAATCCGAGCTCTTCGTCCCTTTCCGCTTTCAAGTGCTTCGAGGGCAAGTTTCTTTGCCTCACTTTCGTGTTCCCCGCCTCCGATTGTCCCCTCAGTCGTACCGTCGGGAAAGACAGCCATGCGACCTTCCCTACGACTTACAGTTCCCGAAAAACCTATAATAGTCACAAAAGCGAAAGCTTCGTTGTATTTTTCCTTTTTAGCAAGAGTTTCAAAGAGCACGGTAGATAACTCCTTTCTTCTCGCTTACTATATAGCCCTTCACAAAGGAAGGAAGAGTAAGAGACGAAATATCATCCATAGTTTTCTCGTCAATTTCATCACCACCGTTGAAAAGGAGAACATTCACATAATCCTCCCTCATCCCCTTGAGTGCACCCTCGGGAGAAAGAATGACACGTTGAATATAATCTATATTGACAGCACTCTCGCCTTCGTCTCCGAATACGGCATCACTAACCTTTTTTCCCAATGCCCATAGCCCGAGGACGGCAACAACCCCCGTTGAGGACGGATGAATTACGGGGTCGCGTGAAGTGTGGATTTTAACAGGCTTTCTTCTCGAGCCGTCAGCTTCCGATAAGACAACATCAAAGGAGGAACAAATCTCAGCTAAATCTTCCAGTTTTGGAGAGACCAGTTTCCTTCTGTTTTCGTCATAGTTGGCAAATAATGTGCTTTCGCCCTTCTTCACATCAATACTCTTCAATTCATCCATTGACTGAGAGAAATGATCAACGCCGTAGTCAATATCATAAGGGGACGCAAGCTTAGTTGTGGTTGTTAAGAGTACACTCTTTCCCTTCCTTTTCAAAAAGGAAGAGAATTCAATTAAAAAGGTAGTCTTTCCTCCCCCTCCCGTTACCGAGACAAAGGAGTTGTCACACCCAGTTAAAAGTCTCTCCATTTCAAGCCATAAATCCATAAAAGAAGAGTATCACAGAGTACCGATTATGAAAATCAAACAAAACAAAAATAAGATTGACGATACCCCCCCCCGGTATAAAATTCAGGTATCTTTAATTTTATGGGGTGAATTAATGAAAACAACAAGAAAATTCATTGCTGCCTTACTGGCAGTCACTTTGGTTTTCGTCCTCTTCTCCTGTGACGATGCACCTCACGTGCACACATTCAGCGAGGACTGGTCATCAGACGAAACTTATCATTGGCACAAAGCTACATGTGAGCACACCGAGGAAGTAAGCGGTAAGGCTGAGCATACTTTCGAGGAAGTAACTGTTGCCTCTACATGCACAAAGGAAGGTAAAAAGTCAAAGGTATGTAGTGTCTGTGGCTATGAAAAGGATGTAACCGTTATCCCTAAGTCTCACCATCTTAATGACAATCTCAAGTGCTCAGACTGTGGTAAATTCGTGGTAAAAGATTTAGGTGAGTTCGACAAAGTTTGCACTTACATTGCAACTTCTGCGATTGAAAATCCTTCTATCGTAATGACAAAGGGAGAATATAAGATTAGCGCGCCTTATACAATCGATATTGCTAACCTCACTGTTGAAGGTGAAGATGGTGCGATTATCGTAATTGCAGAGGATTATAAGCCTTCTGAAGAAAAATCATCATCTTATGGCGCTGTGAATCTTACTGGCTCAAAGAACACAGTCAAGAACCTTACATTCAAGAGCTCAACAAAAACATCAGCTCAGATAGCCTTGTTCGCTGGAGTTGCCGACAACTTAGTCGTTGAAGGTAACATCTTCAAATTTGAAGCATCATCAGAGAATACAGTAGCTGAAACGTATGCACCTATTGGAGTCCTTGTTGTACCTGCTGTAAATGGAACCTTTAATTTTAAAAACAATACCTTCAGCGGACTGGATTACGGGGTGTACATTGTTGAGCTTGAGAATACATCCACAAGCAAAGCAACTATCGTAGGGAATACTTTCAAGGACAATATCGACTCTGATATAAGTATTTCTGATGATTCTAAAATTACCTCTTACTACACAGATGCAGTGTGCAAAGAAATATCAGAAGCCAACAACTCTTGTGTAATATTCAACGACGGAACGTATCTTGCCTTTGAAAGTAACGTACTTGAAAAAACCATTGCAAATGGAGGAAGAGTCCGCCTCGAGAATGATATCACACTTGAAAATGCTGTTTCTGTATCAAAGAATGTAACGATTGACTTGAATGGTAAAACATTGACACTTGATGGAAGACTTACCATCATTGATGATAATTCTTTGACTATCCACAGCGGAAAAGTAAAAAGTCTTTCCGTCGACTACGGAATGATTTTAACTGCAAATGCAGAACTGACGTTAAACAAAGTTGAGTATACATCTGTGGGAAGAGCGATAAGGATAAATGAACATGCAGATAAGAGCTCTCTCACAATAACAGACTCAACTGTAGAGACAACCTCTGACGCATTTGCCATCCAGACGGATGCAACAGTTAAAGAATCTGAAGATGTCACGGTGACAATTAAGAATAGTACTATCAAGGCTGGTGAAAATAAGTATGACTCCAACAAAGACGACTCTACTGCATTCATGTTCAATGTCAAAGGAACAGTGACAATCGAGAGCTCAAAGTTCTACGGAAAGCGCCAGGCTGCTATCTTCAGAGGAGGCACATATACAGTAAAGGATTCGACCTTCGAATCAACATCAACTACAACCAATTACTACAGCTCTGGTGATTATAGAGACAAGAATTGGGGAAGCGGAAACGAAGTACCTCTTGCTGCCATAGTTATCGGAAATAGGAGCGGAAGCTATCCTTATGATACAACAGTAACGTTCGAAGGAACAAATATTCTTAAGGTTAATGAAACTTCCGTCAGAACTCAAATTTATGTTTATCAGACAAATGGGCACACCGTGAAAGTCAAAGATGCAGACAGTACATGGACTGTGAACAGTGAGAAAAACAGCGCAACCTATGAAACAAAGAGTAACAGCTGAAATCTGATAATTAGTCAATTCTAATATCTGTTCTGTGCCGGGGATCATTGTCTCCAGCACAGTTTTTTTTCATTCTTGAAATTGCACTTATTCAAGTATCATCCTCTCAAACATATGTGCCATCCTCTCCTCCTCGTCCTTCTTTCTCTTTACCTTTTCGTAGATGGTTGTGGATGCTTTGAAGAGGACGCTGTAGATGGAGAGAACAACAAAGAGCTTACCAAAGAGGTCTGGGTGGCGGGTGTAGAACGTAAGGCCGTCCTTCTGTCCTATCGGGAGCTCGTAAATGCCGTAAGACTGAGTAAAAGGCTCGAGGGGATTTACTATCTCGCCAGAGGGTAATACGAGGGCCGTTATGCCGCTGTTGGTGCTTCTAAGTAGGGGGCGCCTATTTTCAATTGCGCGGAAGACTGCAAGCTGGAAATGCTGCTTTTCAGCCTGGACGGAACGTGACCAGTAGTCGTTTGAGAGGTTGATTATCATATCGGCACCGTTTTTCACGAACTCTGCACTGAGATATCCGAAGGTGTCCTCAAAGCATATGGGAGTTGAGAACTTTACTCCATTATATTCAAAGACAGTCGCTTCATCTCCCTTCTCCCACCATTTGTAGTCGTTGGCTTTCAAAAGTGCATAAAGATGGGGAAATTGCTTTTCATACGGAAAGTATTCCGTAAAAGGCACAAGGTGCTGCTTACGGTATGTTCCCTTTATTTCCCCATTCGAGAAGTAGATTACCGTATTGTATGTCTTCCAGTTCCATTCCCCGTCATCTAGGACAGGACTGAAGTCCTTATCTTTTATTACCCCTTCCGGGTTACCAGTTACAAGCGGGATTCCCAGATTCTTGCCGTACTCGACAAAGTTCTCGACAAGCTTTCTCGTAGTTATTGAAATGTTGTAAGTCTGATGCCAGCTGACGGAAGGGACGAATGCAGTCTCGGACCATACGACCATATCAATATCGGGGTCTTCCTCCATTCCTTGAGTTGTCAACTCCTTGAGGGTTTCAAAGTTCTTCTTATATGTCGAGTATCCACCCTGCCAGGTATCTGCACTGTGCTGCACGGCAAGGACTTTAACCGTCCCTTCACTCTCCTTATTGTCGTAGTAGCTCTTCATACCGCAGCCGATTAACCAGACTGAGACAAGAAGTATGATGGACAATATGAACGGACGGAGTTTTTTCCTTTCAAAATGCGAATAAAGTAAATCGGCAGCCAATGCCTGGGGCAGTGTCAAAACAAGACCCAGTCCCCATATTCCCGTAATAGATACTATCTGTATAAGCGATGTGTATTCGTAGAATGCAGATGTTATGTTGCCGTATGGATAGCCGAGGAATCCAAGCTGTGTTATGTAGAGGTAGGCGTTATAGAAGAGGCAGGCAAAGAGTGCGTAGTGCTTCTTAAAGAGCGTCTTCGTCCATCTGAGGGAGAGGAAAAGAAGAGCATATTGCACGCTCTCGAGTATCGGGGCAATCAGAATTGCAAGGGGATGGAAAGTTGATAGCCAGTAGTTGTACTCATAGTAGAAGACAAAGCCGTAGACAAGGCCGTAAAACCAAACTGTACAATATGACGAAGAATAGACTATCCAGAAGAGAGGAATAAGCGAAATAAAGCCTACTATGGCAATCCCGTTCTCGTTGTACTTCCCGGGATATGCAAGGGAAGCAATAAAAGCCGAAAGGACGACAACTACAAGATAGAATAGAAAATTGAGGACGCTCTTTACTCTTCCGTTTTTATTCAACATGGCACCATGATACACTTTTTTCACCCCTTGTGTGTTAAGAGTGTGTGGAGAAAAGAGTTTGTTATTCATAACTAACTCTTTCTATCATCAATATTTAATTCCTTTCTTCTTGAAAAATCCCACATTAAGTCTTAAACTTGTCGGATGCAGAATGGAAATGAAAGGTCAAAAACAATAAAAAGAGCGACAGATACCGGGATTGTTCTTAACATTGTCCTGGGGGGAGTAAAGATTGCAGCCGGCATAATCACATCCTCCATCGCATTTTTATCCGACGGCGCGAACAACCTATCGGACAGCATCTCCTCGTTTGTAACCCTTGTAGGCTACAAGGCATCAAAGAGACGGCCCACAAAGATGCATCCGATGGGCTACGGGAGAATCGAATACCTTTCGGCGCTCTTTGTTTCCCTTCTTGTCGTTCTCACAGGCTTTTCATTTCTAAAGAACAGCATAAACGCCTTCTCAACCCCCAACAGGGTTATGATGACACCGCTACTTACCTCCCTACTCTTATTGACTGTTGTTCTTAAAGTCGTCCTCTTCTTTTTCTACCGTAAAGAGGCAAAGACTAGCCAGAGCCTTGCGCTCAAAGCAGCATCTAAGGACAGTCTCAGCGATGCACTTATATCATCAATGACGATTATCACATCGATTATATCGACACTGTGGAATGTAAACCTTGATGCGGCATGTGGTATTGTGGTCTCCCTCTTCATCATGTGGACGGGATTTTCGTCCATATTGGAAACTTCAGACACAATTCTCGGGAAAAGGCCGACAAAGGAGGAAGTCGAGAGAATAAGGGCGGTGATAAAGGAATATCCTCCCCTATCCGGTGGATACGATATTCGAATACACAGCTACGGCCCGGAGTCGAGTGTCGGGACGATAGATGTAGAGGTGCCGTTTACAGCAACTGCTGAAGAAATATATGAAGCAATGGAAAAGGCGAAGAAGAGGCTCAGCGACGAGATGGGAATCATCTTCACATTCGGTATCAATGCCGAAAACCAGGATGATGAGAGGGTGAAGGAAATGTTGGACAAAACCCTCAAGTGCATAAAGCTTGCATATGACAGTGTCATAGGTATCCACGGCTTCCACGTACACTTCGAGGAAAAGAGAATCGAATTCGATATCGTCGTCGACTTCTCTCTCAAGGACTGGGATTCGTTCAGAAAGAACCTGACGGGACTGTTGGAACTTGTATTCCCCGATTACACGGTATCATTCAACATCGACCCCGACTATTCGTAGGGCCTTCTCGAGGGCTTTTCTATCAGAGTCAAACGTCAAAAGAGCCAGGGCGTCGGAAGCATCAACCCAGAGTGCATCATCAACTTCACCTTTCTCTGGAGTAAGCTCCCCCGATAGATACAAGGAAGGAAAGAAATGGATTTTCCTCTCGTCCCCCTTCTTTGCAGACGGCACCGTAATTGCCGATGCGATAATACTCGGAGTAATTCCCGTCTCCTCCACCGTCTCCCTTATTGCGGCATCTTCTTTCCTCTCCCCCGCCTTTATGTGGCCCTTGGGGAAGGAGAAGTTTGAGTAGTATTTTATGAGAAGGACCATAGTGCCCTTGAAGCACATTGTCCCGGCGCTGTCTATTGTGTCCATGGAAAGTAAAAACCGGCCGAATAGAAGGGCCGGCTATGAATTGACCAGATTAGAGAGTGACAATCTGTTTGTACTCTCTCTCCTCTCCGCTTTCGAGGCTGTCTATCGCCCACTTCTTATCGAGTTCGCTTCCTTTTGTTTCGACATGTCCCATGCCGTCCCAGAATTCAACGCAGACAAAGTGGTTCTTTCCGCCAGCTGGAGCCCAGATAATAAGATACTTGAAGCCTTCGCCCTTGATGGATGTGACTTTTTCTCCGTCCTTACCGACTGCAACGTAGTCTGTGTCGAGTGTTGATAAATCGAGAATAAGAGAAGAGGAGTCGATTGTGCCCTTGAGAGGAATATAATCCCTGCCCTCGAATACATCACCCTTTAGAGTCCCGTCAGCCTGACTGAAGGCACCTGCCTTCTGTGGCTTTGAGAAGTAGACTGCGCACTTCTCCTGAACATCTGGAAGAAGGTATGTGTAGTGCGATCCTATTGAATAGTACATTGTGTTCTTATCGAGATTCTTGACTCTGTAGATAATACTAACCGTGCTCATATCGAGAACGTACTCGATTTCAACTTTATACTTAAAGGGATAACGCTTGAGCGTCTCTTCATCCCATGTATCTGTGAGAACAAGGCGCGATGAGTCGACCTGATCTGCCTTGAGCTCCCTTTCTCTCAAAAAGCCGTGGTTTGGAAGATCATATTCCACTCCGGAGAGAGTATACTTATCATCCTTGCACTTACCGCATGTCGGGAAACATACCGCTGTGCGTCTCGGCCAGATGGATGAGTCGTAGTGCCATGCGTGCTCCACTTCGTCATTCTTCGAGTAAAGTGATTCGATGAACCCGCCCTGAGTATTGAGTTCAGCCTTAACAAATTCATTTTCAAGTGTGATTACTGCCATATAATCCTCCAGAAACAGACTAAAGCAAAAGCGAAGTAAGTGCCACATACTTTTTGATGAAAATCACGCTTTTCTTTGCCTTATGGCCGTCTGGGAGCTAAAATGAAGCCATGACAAAACCAATGGAATACAGAAAATGTGGCGCATCGGGATTAAAGGTATCTCTACTCTCACTCGGCTTATGGCAGAACTTTGGGGAGAAAAGCGACTTTGAGACAACGAAGAAAACAATACTCGCGGCATTCGAGTGCGGCATAAACTCCTTCGACCTCGCCAACAACTACGGCCCGCCTGAAGGAAGCGCGGAGAAAAGGTTCGGCGAGATATTCAGAAAGTCCCTATCCTCACACCGCGGTGAAATACTCATTTCTACAAAGGCCGGATATAGAATGTGGCCCGGGCCATTCGGAGACGGAGGAAGTAAGAAATATCTTGTCGCATCAATCGATGACTCACTGAGGCGTCTCGGCCTCGATTATGTTGATATCTTCTACCACCACCGTCCCGACAGTGATACTCCCCTCGAGGAGACTGCAGAGGCCCTTTCCTACATTGTGAAAAGCGGGAAGGCACTCTATGTTGCACTATCAAACTACGGTGAGGAGATTTTCGAGATGAAGAGGATTCTCGAGGATGTACATCACATCCACCCCATAATCAACCAAGTCTCGTATTCCATCCTCAATAAACGTGGCGACCCCGATGGCACTCTATTTCCGAGGATGAAAAAAGAAGGAATCGGAATCTTTGCGTTCTCCCCCCTGAGCCAGGGAAGGCTGACAGATAAGTACCTATCAGGCACTATTCCGCCATCATCCCGAGCAATGAATAGCGCATTCCTCACCCCCGACGACATAACCCCGTCTCTCGTCGAAGCGCTCAATACCCTCAACGGTATTGCCTCTGAAAGAGGACAGACCCTGAGCCACATGGCCCTCAACTGGGACCTCGAGAGGGAGGGAATGACAAGCCTAATTGTCGGTGCGAGGAACAGAGAACAGCTTCTCGACTCCGTATCGATGCTCGATAGCTACCACCCATTCACAGAGGAAGAAGAGAAGAAGATAGCTTCGGCCGTCAGGGAAATAGAATTCCGACGATAAGGGAGAAAATTGTTTCCCTTTCTTTAATTTGTGCTTATCTTTTGATGGAGGTATTTTAAATGGAAAACAATAATCAGGGCGATAAGAATAAAAAGCCCATACTCTATTATTGCATTATCGTATTTCTCGTTATGATGATACTCAATGCATTCGTATTCCCGCAATTCGTCAACAACAAGATACAGCAGGTACAGTACTCAGACTTTTTAAGTATGGTCGACAAGGGCGAAGTGAAGGAAGTTGTACTCTCCGACGACTACATCGTCTTCTCTGCAGAGGTTGACGGAACCCTCGGCACTTACCAGACTGCGGTATTCCCCGACAGTGGGCTTAGGGAAAGACTTGAGAACGCAGGAGTCTCATTCTCGTCATACATAGCGCCCGAGAGTTCTCCACTAAGCTCGTTTATAGTGACGTGGGTTCTCCCAATCCTCTTCTTCTCGATTATCGGTCGTATTTTCTATGGAGTTATATCGAAACGTGGCGGCCTCAATTCCATGAGCTTTGGTAAGAGCAACGCCAAGATTTATGCTGAAAACGAGACGGGAGTTACATTCAAGGACGTACAGGGCGAAGATGAGGCAAAGGAAGCCCTCGAGGAGATTGTCAGCTACCTCCACGACAACGATAAATACACGAAAATCGGAGCAAAGCTTCCGAAAGGTGCACTCCTTGTAGGCCCTCCGGGAACAGGTAAAACACTGCTGGCACGAGCTGTTGCGGGAGAAGCGAAGGTTCCCTTCTTCTCGATAAGCGGCTCGGAGTTTGTTGAGATGTTCGTCGGTATGGGAGCAAGCAAGGTTCGTGACCTCTTCAAACAGGCATCTGAAAAGGCACCGTGTATAGTCTTCATCGATGAAATAGATACAATCGGTAAAAAGCGTGATAGCTCACCCTACGGCGGAAACGACGAGAGAGAGCAGACGCTCAATCAGCTTTTAACGGAGATGGACGGCTTCGATGCTAATAAGGGTGTTGTAATTCTTGCAGCTACAAACCGTCCCGACTCCCTTGATCCGGCACTCTTGAGGCCCGGCAGATTCGACCGCAGAATTCCTGTCAACCTCCCGGACCTACAGGGAAGAGTTGCAATTTTAAAGGTCCACGCAAAGGACGTGAAGATGAGTGCATCAATCGACTACGAGGCAATTGCGAGGGCAACTAGTGGCGCTAGCGGCGCGGAACTGGCAAACATAATCAATGAAGCTGCTCTCCGTGCCGTCAGAAACGGTAAGAGTGAAGTGACACAGGAAGACCTCGAAGAGAGCGTCGAAACTGTAATTGCAGGTTACAAGAGAAAGAATGCAGTCCTCAGCGAAGAAGAGAAGAAGATTGTCGCCTACCATGAGATAGGACACGCACTTGTTGCTGCCAAGCAGAGTAACAGCGCACCGGTAACAAAGATTACGATAATCCCGAGAACAAGCGGCGCACTCGGCTACACAATGCAGGTTGATGCTGAAGAGAAGAATCTCATGAGTAAGGAAGAGCTTCTCAATAAGATAGCAACACTCACGGGCGGCCAGGCATCGGAGGAGCTCGTCTTCAAGAGCATCACGACGGGCGCAAGTAACGATATCGAGCAGGCGACGAAACTAGCGCGCAGTATGGTCACACGCTACGGCATGTCCGATGAGTTCGGCATGGTTGCACTCGAGACTGTGAATAACCAATATCTTGGAGGGGACACATCCCTTGCATGCTCTGAAAAGAGCAGCGAGGAAGTCGACCAGGAGGTTGTCAAGATTGTCAAGGCAGCACGTGAAAAGGCCAAGGCAATACTGAGCGAGAATGAAGAAAAGCTCCATGAGCTTTCATCCTACCTTCTTGAGAAAGAAACAATTACAGGTGAGGAGTTCATGACTATTCTTAACCGCAAATAAACGATAATATATCCACGGTCCTCTTCTTTACGGGGAGGACTTTTTTTACTATGGAAAAAAAGACTAAATTAACACACCACCTTAAACCGTACATAAAAGAATCGGTTATCGCCCCGCTTTTCAAGCTGCTTGAGGCATTCTTCGATCTTCTGGTCCCAGTAATCGTTGCCAGGATGATTGATACCCACTACCCCGAAAACGGGAAAAGCATCGTTTACGACTTTCTCCTCTTAATCTTGATGGCGCTTCTCGGGCTCTCATGCTCCGTCGTTGCACAGTACTTTTCAGCCAAAGCCAGCGTCGGCTATGCAACAACATTGAGGTATGAGCTTTTTAAGCACATATCAGAGATGAGCTCATCGACTCTCGACAGCGAAGGCGCAAGCACGCTCATAACAAGGCTTACAAGCGATGTCAACCAGATACAGACAGGACTCAATATGGCCTTGAGGCTTCTCCTCAGGAGCCCCTTCATAGTCTTCGGTGCTGCAATTATGGCCCTAATCATAAACGTCAAGGCAGGGCTTATCTTCCTCCTCACGATTCCGGTACTTCTCCTCGTTACATTTCTCATCATGAAGATATCGATTCCGCTCTATAAGAAGAGCCAGGAAGCACTGGATAATGTAACAAACCTTACTCGTGAGAACCTAACGGGCGTCAGGGTAATAAGGGCATTCAGGCGCGAGGAAAGAAGTGTTGACGAGTTTGAGGAAAGCAACAGAAATCTCACAAAACTCAACCTCTTTGTGGGGAGGATATCTGCACTGTTGAACCCTGTAACATATGTTCTCATCAACATTGCTGCAGTCATCCTCATAAAGAGGTCAGCTATCCAGGTAAATATCGGCGAACTCAATCAAGGCGAAGTTGTTGCTCTCTACAACTACATGCTCCAGATTATCGTGGAACTCATAAAGCTGGCTTCCCTCATCATCACAATAAACAGAGCCCTTGCATGCTATAAGAGAGTCGAGACGGTAATGAATACGGAAAGCGGCATGGAGTACCCCGAGCGTGATCCGGAGGCGAAAGACAGCGAAACAGAGCTTACATTTACTGGTGTTTCATTCGCCTACCCCGGTGCTGCTAAGCCTGCAATTCACGACATTTCATTCTCCGTTAATAAGGGTGAGACAGTGGGAATCATAGGAGGAACGGGAAGCGGAAAGACAACCCTTATAAACCTTATCCCCCGCGCCTACGATGTCACCTCAGGTAGCGTTGAGATTAAGGGCAATAATGTAAAGGATTACACGAAAGAGACGATAAACTCTCTTGTTACTGTCGTTCCCCAGAAAGCACAGCTCTTCAAAGGGACAATCAGAAGCAACATGCTCTTCGGCCGGGAAGGTGCAACAGATGACGAGATTCATTCAGCTCTTGTGACAGCCCGGGCTGAGGAGATTGTCGAGAAGAAGGGAGGCTTGGACGCCCCGGTCGAGCAGAACGGCAGAAACTTCTCCGGCGGCCAGAAGCAGAGACTTACGATTGCCCGTGCTCTTGTTAAAGGCGGCGAAATATTAATCCTCGACGACTCATCGAGCGCACTCGACTACAGAACAGACAGCGAACTGAGGCGAGAACTTGCCAAATTGAAAGGCGTGACGAAGTTCATCGTATCACAGCGTATTTCGTCTGTGGAGAATGCCGACAAAATTCTTGTTCTCGATAACGGCCTACTTGTCGGCGTGGGCAGTCACAGTGAACTTGTAAAGAACAACGATGTATATAGGGATATCTACTTCTCGCAGTTCCCGGAGAAAAAGGAGGCAAAGAAATGAAAAATAAGTTAAGCCTCAACAAGGCGACAGTTAAAGAGCTTATGAAGTACCTTTCGGGCTATAAACTTCTCCTTTTATTAAGCCTCGTTTTCGCCTTCGTCAGCGTTTTATTACAGCTCTATGTCCCGATTCTCTTCGGTGACGCAATCGATAACCTAGTGGGAAAGGGAAATGTCAACTCCGCATCCCTCGGCGTATATCTATTGAAGATTCTTGTATGTGTATGTACAAGTGCAATATTTGTCTACCTGATGAACCTCATCAACAACCGTATAACCTACTCCGTTGTGAGGGACATAAGAGATAAACTCACACTCCATATACAGCACCTTCCTCTATCCTACCTTGACGCTCATACCTCAGGAGAAACCGTAAGCAAAATCATTACAGATACCGATGTACTTTCCGACGGTCTTCTCCTCGGCTTTACACAGCTTTTCAGCGGAGTTGTAACAATAGTTGCAACTATTGTCTTCATGCTGAGTAAAAACATCTGGATAAGTCTTGTCGTCATACTTCTCACCCCGCTGAGCTTTCTCGTCTCGTCGTTTATATCGAAGAGGTCATTCACGCTCTTCAGGGCGCAGAGTACAGCCCGAGGAGATGAGACGGCGCTTATCGACGAGATGGTCTCGGGAATGAAGACAGTCAAGTCCTACGGCTACGAAGGTAAGGCACTCGAGAGATTCAAGGACTTGAACGATAAACTTAAGACTGCCTCCCAGAGCGCAATATTCTACTCCTCCCTTGCTAATCCCTCTACAAGGTTTGTAAACAACATCATCTACGCTTTCGTTGCACTCCTTGGTGTAATACTTATTCCAAAGGGAGTACTAACTGTCGGAGGACTCTCCGTCATGCTGAGCTACGCTAACCAATACATGAAGCCCTTCAATGACATCAGCAGTGTCGTTACCGAGCTCCAGAACTCATTTGCATGCGCTTCCCGTGTCTTCGACCTTATGAACGAAAAGGAGGAAGAGGACGAAAGCGAGGATACACTCACAAATGTAGAAGGCAATGTAAAAATAGACGATGTCGCCTTCTCCTACGATAAGTCCAAGTCATTAATCGAGGGACTATCCCTCGATGCCAAGAAAGGAACACGTGTTGCCATCGTAGGTCCTACAGGCTGCGGAAAGACTACGATAATCAACCTTCTCATGAGATTCTACAATCCTGATAAGGGAACAATATCAATAGACGGAAAGGACATAACAAAGGTGACAAGACACTCCTTGAGAGAGTCCTACGGCATGGTGCTTCAGGAGACATGGATTAAGAACTCAAGTGTAAGGGACAACATCACATTCGGTAAGAGCGACGCGACGGAGGAAGAGATAGAAAGGGCCGTTGAGGAAGCTCATTGCAAAGATTTTATTTCGAAGTTGCCGAACGGACTCGATACAGTCTTGAGCGACACAAGCCTCTCGGAGGGCCAGAAGCAGCTCTTATGCATTGCCCGTGTAATGCTCATCCACCCGCCTATTCTCATCCTCGACGAGGCAACAAGCAGTATAGATACCCGTACCGAACTACTTATTCAGAATGCATTCGACTCCCTCATGGTGGGACGTACAAGCTTTGTCGTAGCCCACAGGCTCTCTACGATAAGGGAAGCCGATATAATCCTTGTCATGAACAACGGCAAGATTATAGAAAGCGGAAACCATGAAGAGCTACTTAGTAAGAAGGGTTTCTACTACACCCTCTACAACAGCCAGTTCGCACCCGTGAATTAAGATGAGAGAGCTTCCCCGAAAGAGGAAGCTTTTTTCTTACAGCTCTTCTATGAAATTCCTAAACTTCGAGTAGATTTCACCCTTGAAGGCATCCTTCGCGACATAATTCGATAACGGCCCTTCACCCTCAGTCTCTTCGGGAACGAAGAGAAAGTAAAACTTCACATCAAGTACACCCGCGAGGCGTTCGATGACACTCGCGGACGGAAATGAAACTCCGCGCTCGATGTTGCTGATGTATTTTCCCGATACATCGACCTTCTCCCCAAGCTTCTCCTGGGTGAGCTTTATCTTTTTCCTATAGTGCCTTACGTTTTGCCCAAAGATGATTGAGATACTGTTCTTTTCATTTGTCATAGCAAAAAGATTCGACCACTTGTAAACAAATAAACACCTTCTAATTGTGGGAAAAATTTATTTTTCCTACTATGAGTTCCAATTCTGTGCTAATCTACCTATGGTGGGATAAAAAATCATACCAAGAGGGGGAATTGATTAGTGAAAAAGCTACTCATAGTTCTAATTTGCGCCTTATCAATAATGCTATCAGCATGTGATGACAAGTCTGCCTCAGATGCTGTCAACACAACAGTGGAAGAAGAGACAACTGCCACCAACTACGTCATTGATGAGATATCTGGAATCGAGGGTTATTCATACATAGGTGCAGGTGCTGTGACTGAGACAGAATCAAATACGCGCTCAGTACACTCACACTACGAGAAGAAAATTCTCGGGATAAGGAAATCAGACGGAAAAGCAGAGCCTGTCAAGTTCAAGAATACAGACGGAAAGGATATCCTGGTCTCACCGGCAGTTACTGCAGAGCTCGTTACAGACGGTTTTGCTTTCTACAAACTCTCCTATTCTTCAACGGATTATCATGATGCAGACTTCAAGAGTGCAGATGGAGATATGTACTGTTTCTCACTAGATAACGGTTACATATACAAGCTCGACGGTGTAAAAAGCATGTACACAGATTTGGGCAATTATGATTATTACGACGGTCTCTTCGTCGGCTCATTCATCTTCGAAGACGGCACAGAATACCTATGTAAAGTATATGTGGAAGGCTCCGAGATAAAGATAGACAAGAAAATTAACGTGATTGACATCCCTGATTTCAAAAAGGTCTTCTTAGACAGGAATAAGAATATCTTCGCATGGGAATATCCATATCCACACTTCACTATAGAACAAAAAGAAAACACTAATCTATCATATACCTATATTCTGAAATACATACTTTCAAATAAAGGTAAAATTTACGCAAGAGGCAACGATTGGATTATGTTAGGCTTCAATCGAGTTGTCTACGGTACGGGCACTGCACAATACAGAGACGACGGGAATAATAATAACATCATCACCGACTATTCATATGTGCATACGTTAAAAGAAATCCTCAGCTCATCCAAATATTCCGATCTTGATTTAGCATATACAACAGACTTTTGTCCGACGGAGTTGGATTATTACTCTTGGACGTGTTGTATGCACGGCCCCTATCATAACTGGTATTACTCGGAGCTACTGGGTGTTATCGATGGGAGATATGTATATTTAACAAGAGCAACCAATTATTACGGCCTCATATTTGTAAAATTTCTAGATGATAACCATATGGAATATAGACTTGAATTCTGTCTTAACAAATCTCCAGGAGGTGGCGCTGACTCAGTCTGGGGAGATGAAATTACTCACCAATGGATTTATAGTGACGGCAAAATATACTATTTCAGAGGAGATTCGCTACACGTAGTCGACATAAAGAATGAGACAAATACAGTCTTCTCAAATGATGACATCGTTAAATACCACTCGCTTGAGAAGGTTAATAACAACAAGGTTGGTTTCCTGGGGACCAACTCATACGCAGAAAAAGTCTACTATGAGATAAACACTGCCGACGACTCGATAACACTTATCGGAGTCACCCCGACATACTCTTCAGTCTCGTTCAAGCCGATAAACCAATAAGAGACGGAAAACAATTAAGGGCAGGAGGATTCGCTTCTGCCCTTTGCTTTGATTGTGCTTAATTATCTGAGCTCGGCCCGATAAGAGAACCGTTTGTCACTGGAATCGGCCCATATTGATATGTCGATACATACTTGCCGTCCCACTTCTCGATTTCCTTTGCCTTGACTTCAAGTTCCCTCAAGGCAAGTTCCACCTCCAGGTTCTCAGAGAGCTTCTGGTTATAGTATGCCTCAGCATCGGCTGCAACCTTCTTGGCCTCAGCTTCAAGCTTTGCTGTCTCAAGTTTTGTCTCGGCTTCGATGAGAGCTTTCTCCTTCTCGGCATTTGCCCTGATGACAGTTGCCTCCTGCTCTGCCTGAGCTTCCTTAATCTGCTTCTATGCTTCCTGCTCAGTTATTTGAAGTTCCTGCTCGGCAATCTTCACCTGCTGTGTTGTCTTCATTGTAAATTCCTCTGAAGACGGGCGAAGCTGTGCCTGCACTAACCCAGATGCTTGCATCGTGGGGTTGACGCATGTCGTCAACTCGTCTTCCCCTATCCGCTCAAGACAGGCCTTTTACATTTTCTGATGCAGTTGCGTTGCATCAACTTATATCTATATTCCTCGAATGCCTGACAAGTTTCAGCTGTCTGTAGTTTACACCACCTGACACCCTCGTTCCGTCAAGCTTTCGTATATCGAAATATCCACTTGCCCGTCTGCCGTGTATGTAACAGAGCTCCCCGTTATACATAACAATATCGAACAGTCTGAACCCGAACATTACTCTCGGACACTGATTGAGCTTTCTAACACCACCCTTCAGAATCGTACACTTATGTATCTGCCTGTTATGAGAGCGATGTTTTGTCAGCTTCCATACCTTGCCATTCGGTTTTGCTGTTGCATTACCTGAAATACACCTTGCGTCAATGTAATGAGCTTTATCAAGGTTGTTCTCAATACGGGTACGCTTTGTAATATAGCCGAATGTAACAGTAACCATATCGTCACCGTACTTTGCCTTGAGCCTGTTGACGAGAGTCCAACGCATGACACCCATGAATGTTGCGGCTCTGAAGCCACGTCTCGGTTTATCGAGTTTAAATTCACCTTTGTGGTATGCATCGTGACAGGTGTTGCAGAGCGTAATGAGATTGTCGGGTCTGTCAGAACCACCGTCTTTACGCTGTACAAGGTGATGAACTTCGAGGATGTTGTCTCTCGACCTGCCGTTACAGTGTCTGCACTTGTGGCCGTCACGCCAAAGTACATACTCTCTTGTATTCCAGAAACCAAGCTGTTCACCTCTCTGATAACCTTCACCTTCAACATCAGGGTTCTTGATTTTCTGAGTATCGAATGTTGCAACTTCGACAACGATTCTCGTAATCGGTAACAGCTTACAGACGTTGTCGATAACAGTCATATGTGTTCCGATACGGTTTTCGACAGACGGAGCGAGCCAGCCTTTGTTCTTCGAGTGTACTCTGTTATCAAACCGCGATGCACGATAACGGGTTTTACGACAGCGTCTGGTTTTACGCATCTCACGTCTTGCCGTAAGCAGTTTCGTTATATCGTCACGCTCCTCAACTTCAGCTTCGTACAACACCTTTGTCTCAGTAGTGGCAGATAAGCCTATGGATTTATAGCCTGCGTCTACACCTAATGTTACAGGCTGGGTAATATCGTCAACGACGAAGA